>SXOO01000098.1 GCA_005776725.1 Pseudomonadota bacterium
CACCCTCCCGCTTGAACATGGGCATCGTGGCGCGAGCGTAGTAAAGCCCACGGCAAAACAACAGCTTGCGCGCGACATTCTGCACGCGCGTTCCGTAAGTCCGCGGAACTTAAGCGAAGATCAAGTCGCGGATGCGCCCCAGGCCTCGGTCGACGTGCACGCACGGCTCCCGTTCGGTAATGTCGCCCCCTTCGTGTCACTGGGCGTAGCGCTGGCGACGGGCTCGTACGACCAGACCCGCTACACCGGCGACCAGGGGGGCGTGGTGCTCGAAGGCCCGCTCCTCTGGCTGAACATGATGGTGGGCGTGGAGTACCGCTGGGACGCTGGAGTAGAGCTGCGCCTGTATGGTGGCTACAGCCAGGTCGTGCACTCTGCGTCCTGCGAGAGGTACGAACGCCCGGCCTCCGGCAAGGACTGCGCGGGCGGCTCACCGGGGCTCGCGCTAGCGATCGGCTACGCCTTCTGACCTCCATCGCCGCGAAAAGCCCCCCGTCGCCGCGCCCAGTGTGAGGGGTGGCGCCTGGCGGGCTCCGGGGTCAGGCCGGAAGCGGCCGCTGCTGGGACCGGATGGCGGTGGTCACGGGCTCCGGGACGCCCGCCAGCTGGGCGAAGCGGGGCCAGTCGAGGATCGCGGCGCGGACCTGCTCCAGCACCCGGCGTCCCGTCCCAAGCGCGAAGCGGTCGGCCTCGGCCAGCAGGTTCTCGGCGGTGATGCCGTCGTACCGCCCGTCGACCGCCATGAGGTGCTGGCGGGTCCACTCGCCCTGCGGGTTGTGCGCGAAGCTGATGTCGTATGCCGGGGCCAGCTCCCACGGGTGGCCCTGCCGGAGGCGGAACGACAGGTTCTTGGTGTGGTCGTCGCAGTTGCGGCCCATGACGTTGAGCGCCATCCGGCGGAACGCCTCCTCGCGCGCCTCGTAGGGCAGCCCCAGCGCCTGCACGGTGTGGAAGAGCTGCGCGTACGCGTGGGTCCCGCGCTTCTTGTAGTCGAGGTGGGCCATGGCGCAGAGGGTCTGCGTGTGGTGCCGCACGGCGGGGCCCTCCCCCGCCGGCTCGCGATCGAAGCGACGCGTCATGAAGTGCGCCCGGCCATGCTCCTCGAGGAGGCGGCAGTCCTCCATGTGCACACCCGCGGCGCGGGCCATGAGGTGGTAGGCGTACTCGACGCGGCCGAACGGCTGCGACGCGCCGAGCGCGTGGTCAGGCCCCACGCCGTCGAACTTGAGCAGCCAGTGCTCGAAGCCCGCCGGCGCCTCCACCTGGCCGCTCCGCAGCTCGTGAGTGACTGGGTTCCAGGCCACTACGGCTTTTGCGCGTGCCCCGCCGGCGGACGTGCCCACGTCGATGATGCCGCGGAGCGACGCCCCGGCCTGCTCCTCGTCCTCGAGCGAGCCGCTGACCGCGCGACGCGCGGCCTCGACGAGCTGGCCCAGCTCGATCGCCGTGGCAAGGCGGTTGGCGGGGCCCCGCGCCGGGCGGAACGTGAGCGCGCCGAGGCCGCGCCCGGCCATGTAGGCGAGGCGGTCCAGAGGCGTGACCTGCTGGGCAGAGAGGCCTCGCTCGGCCATGTAGCGATCGATGAGCGCGTTGCCGAAGTCGTCCGGGAGAGCGTCGGCCATGAGGGCCGGCAGCCGCTTGTAGGTGGCCTCGGGGAGCTCGGTGAAGATCCACGCGCGCTCCTCGGTGGTGGGCATGGTGAGCGGCGCCGGCTGCAGGCCCGCGCGGCGCGCCTCGGGCGTGTACGCGAAGGCGTAGTAGCCGTAGCGCGGGTCGAGCGCGACGGCGCCGAGGTGCTGATCCCACAGGTACACGTCGACGCGTCCGACGTGTTTGTACGGCGCAGGTCGCCGAGCCCTCATGGCGTAGGCGCCATGGGGACCCGGCTGGCCCGCTGTCGGGGAGCCGCCGACACGAGCGCCAACGGGTTGAGGGTGGGCACCGGCGCCACCGCGTCGAGCCACGACTCGCGGCCCAGGGCGCGCAAGACCGAGACGAGCGTGCGCACCGTGGAGCCGTTCCCGGCCTCCAGGTTGCGGAGCGCCCGCACGCTCACGCCGGCACGCGCGGCCAGCGTGGCCTGGTCGATGTTGCGGTCCAGTCGCAGGGCGCGTAGCCGCTCGCCCAGCGCGCGCTCGTGTTCTTCGAGGGGGATGGAGTTCAACGTCAACCTCCAAGCGGCACGAAAGCGCCCATAGGCAGCAGGTACGGCCATTTACAGGCCGAATCATGCCGATAGTAACAGGCGAATGTCGCGATAGAAAGCCCAGCCATTACAGGCATACTTCCGCCCATTGATGCCGTAATCTCGCCGCAACAGGCGGAAGTATGCCTCTTTAGATGCAGCTCGCTTCACAGCGACGCGCAGAGCGGCCACCGGGCGCCGCCCTACTACTCCGCGGCGGTCATGGACTGGTTCCGCTCCTTCTAAGCCGGCTGCTTCAGCGAGACGGCCACGGATGACCCCTCGGGCTCCAAGAGGCTCCCTGCCGCCTCGCGCTCGGGTCTCAGGGGCAGCTCGCCGTGCCCTTCACCGGACGCAGCTCGCTCGCGAGGGTGCCCGCCCGCAGGACAGCGGCGAGGATCTGCGCCTCGCGCCGCGCCTCGGCGTGCGACCCGAAGGAGATCACGACTCGGTTGCCCCGAATCGGCTCCATCACCACCGGCGACGACACGACCTGCCCGTCGAAGACGATCGCCAGCACCTTCTTGACCTCGCGCGTCGTCAGCTGCTCGAACGCAGCAGCGCCCGCGGCGGTGAGGATCAGCTCCACGCGAGGCAACCCCAGCTCGTCCACCGAAGCGCTGGCGTCCTCCACCACCTCTCCGGTGAGCGCCGGCGGTTGCACCAGCGATGTGGGGGGCAGCGGCCCCTCCGGCGCGCGCTCGAGGCCGGTTGCGTGGATCGCCAGCACACCGCGACGCGCCAGCTCTGGCTCCAGCAGCGCCCCGAGCGCCGCGAGCCCGGCGGCGTTACACGTCCCAGTGGGGGTCACCGACACCACCACGCGGTCGCCCTGGTGCGTGACGGTGCCGCTGGCGATGCCCAAGGCGGCGCGCAGCGCGTCGAGGCGGCGCTGCACCACGGGCACGGCCGCCGCGGGGCCCGCGAGCTCCAGCACCAGCGGCGCCGCCTGAGCCGACGCCCCGCCGCCGTCCTCGGTGTCCCGAACCCGCAGCGGAGAGCTGCCGAACAGCGCCCGCAGGTCGGCGGGCGGCTCGCCCGCACGCGCCCGCAGCGTGAGGATGCCCTTGGCGTCCACCGCGGCCTCCACTTCCCAATGCACCTCCGCCTCGGGGTCGTCCGGCAACCGCTCGCCCAGCGGCTCGTAGGTCTCGGTGTGCCCCACCAGCAGGTTGCGCGTGGCCAGCCCCCCACCGACCGCCGGCCAGACCGCTGCCAAGCGGCGCTCTCGGTGCGTGGAGTGGCCGGCCTCGTTGTCGAGGTGGTCGGAGGTGTAGCGCAGCACCAGCCGCGGCCCCAGGGCGTCAGCGGCCAGATCGAGCGCGGCCTCGATGTCCTCGTGAGTCTGCCCACCCTCTTGGAGCTGGCCCAGATTCAACACGGGGAGCCACGCGTCTCCCAAGTGCACCACCACCACCAGCTCACCCCAGTAGTCATCGCCCTTCACACGCGGGTCCCGGCCCACCCACACCAGGGCGGCGCGGTCGAGCGCGGCGCCTGGCAGAGCAGCCTCGAGGCCCACCAGCGCGATCGCGTCGGGCTCACGTTCGTGGTCCGACAGCGTCCACGCGGCCGTGGCCAGGGCGGCCGGGGCCTTCTTCCACGGGCCGGTCCGGGTGGACCACGCCGCCCGCGTTGGCGCCGCGCCTCCGAGGCTCTGGAGGCGCTTCTCTACGGCGGCGTTGCCCGGGCGCAGCGCCAGCGACCGCTGATACGCCGCGGTCGCTTCCGCGCGCTGCTTTGCCGCCTCGTGGACTCGCCCACGGTTGTAGAGGCACGCCCCAAGCACCCGAGCGTCGTCACCGGTTGCGTCCGCCAGGCGCCCGATCCCGCTGTCGAGGTCGCGCGCCGCGCCCTGGGCGTCGCCCAGCTGAAAGCGGAGCCACCCGGCGTTGCACGCGGCGCGGGCGTCGGTGGCCACCTTGGGCTCCAGCGCGGCGAGCTGCCGCTCCAGCGTGTCACGGGGCGGGGCTGACAGAGCGAGGACGAGGAGAGGCGCGATGAACATGGGGCGGAGCCTAGCGGAACACCCCGTCGTGTGTCGCTCTCGGAGGTCGGTTGCGCCCCAGTCTGGCGCCTGCCACGCTGAGCCGGTGGCGCTCTCGAGATGGGTCGGCGGTGGCGTGGTGCTCCTGGCGGTGGTCCTGGTCTTCTCCACGGGCCTGGTGGACTGGCTGCGCGACCCCGCCCAGGTCCAGCGCGACATCGCCAGCTGGGGAGCCGCGGGGCAGCTCGGCTTCGTGGCGCTCTACGCCCTGACACAGCCGTTCGGCGCCCCCGGCACCGTGTTGTTCTTCGCGGCGCCCTTGATCTGGCCCTGGCCGATCGCGTTTCTCCTCTCGATGACGGCGGCCGTCCTCGGGACCAGCCTCGGCTTCACAGTGGCGCGGCACCTCGCCCGTGACTGGATTCGCCCGAAGCTGCCCGCCCGGATCCTGGCTTATGAGGCCTCGCTCACGTCGAGGGCCTTCCGCACGGTGTTCCTGATGAGGCTCATCTTCGGCATGCAGCAGTCGGTGCACGCGGTCTGCGGGCTCTCGACGGTGGGCTTCTGGACGCACCTCGTGGCGTCCGCGGCCGCCTATGTTCCGCCGCTCCTCGCGATCGCGATCCTGGGCGACGAGCTGCTGGCCCTGGCGCGCGCGATCCCCGGGTGGGTCTTTGTGCTCGGGGCCACGCTGGTGGTGTTGGCCGTGTTGGCCGCATACCTCGTCAGACGCCGGCGAGGCTGAGCGCGCCGGTGCTAATTGGGCGACACACAAGAGGGCCAGGACACCGGATTCACCTCGGCCGTCTCCCACGTGCACAAGAGGGTCCCCGTGCCGCTCCACTTGTCCGGGAACCACATCACGGCGTTCTGATACCCCTGGCCGATGGCGTAGGAGTCGAGCGTACGCACAGACACCTCGCCGGGATAGCTGTTGCCACTGTACGTCACCTCGTCGCACCCAGAGGCCGTCTCCTGGACGGGCATGAGGCCAGGGGGGAGCTCGTGGCGAACGGAACATGGTGCCCCGACGACAACTACATCGGCCCATCTTTTTGATGCGCGTCGGTCGTGAGCTGAGACCGGTCCCGACCCCCTCGGGGGGGCGCTCCCAGTGCGGATGGGATCTTCGATTGGTTTCGGCAGCCAGACTCAGCAAGACGCCCGCGCCATACCGGCTCTTCCGGCGGTCGCCTTCCGTCAGGGGCAACACAGAGGCGCTCCTGAACGACTAATTTGTTGGCTCTCCGCGGTTTCGGACCGCCCCCGGGCGCATCTGTTAGTGCGCTGATTGAGGCGCAGCATCTTCACTCCTCCATACCCCACGCAGGCACGCCCGGGGCGCCCTCTAGGAGAAATCGCCAGACCGGCATGAGCAGCGCCGTGCGACCCGCGCGGCGCACGCGCTCGTCCCGATCGCGGGTCAAGACGAGCCCCTCCGTGAGGGAGAGTGCGTCCAGTGCTGCAAAGACGCCGTCGAGTTCGCGCTCCCGCGTCGGCCCTTCAGCGAGGCCGTCCCACGTCACTTGGATCGCAGCCGTTGGAGTGGAGCCGTCGCGGACAACGAAGTCGACCTCGTGGCTTCCGTCCTGCCAGTACGTGACGTCACAACCGCGTCGCCGGAGGTCGATGTAGACCGCGCCTTCGGCAAGGCGACCTACGTCCTCCGAGTGCGAGCGTGACATCGCGTTGCGAATACCGGTGTCGATGACATACAGCTTCTGCGGGTCCCGCACTTGGACGGTCAGACTGGGGTGATAGCGGGGCACAGCGAACGCGAAGAAGGCGTCCGTGAGGTGGCTCAGGTACTGCTGCGCGACCTCGACGTCGATTCCAAAAGCGTTCTTCAGGCGTCGAAACGTGAAGAGACACGCCGAGTTGGTGGTCGCGTAGGCGATCAGCTGGTCCAGGCGTCGCTTGTCGCGAATCGCGTGCCTGGAGAGGACGTCCCGGAGGACGATGTCGTCCACGTAGTGGCGGAGTAGCTGGGTCTTCCGAACGTGCTGGTCGGTCAGGACGACCTCGGGCATGCCGCCCCACTGGAGGTAGTCGCGCAGTGCCGCGACCCGTTCGTGCGGGGTCAGGACGTCCGGATCGACGCCTCGGAAGGCGAGCGCTTCGGCGAACGAAAGCGGCCAGACCTCATGGCGCAGAGCACGCCCGGCGATCGCCGTCGCGAGCTCCGCCGAGAGGAGCTTGGCCGACGAGCCCGTCACGATCAGCCGGTGCCGTCGCGTGTCGACAGCCTTCCGAACCCAGCGCTCCCAACCCGGAACGTTCTGCAGCTCGTCCCAGACCACGAGCTCCGGCTCGCGCCCGGTAGCCTCCGTGTGAACGGCCACGAGGTCGTCGAAGATGGAGACGTCCGCCTCCGTCGTCAGCAGCGGGTCCTCGAAGTTGAAGTAGAGGGTGCGGAGGCCGGACCGGGCCGCCATCTCAAGGGCCAGGTGCGTCTTGCCGCAACGCCTGACGCCGATCAGAGCTTGGACGCTCACCGGAAGTGAGCCACTTTCGCTCACCAGAAGTGATCCAGGGAAGGAACACGATTTCGGCGGTGCGCCGTGGCCGCACGCGGGGCCGAGAAGAGGCGGGTCGCCTTCGCTACGCCGTCGTCTGGGGGGC
>SXOO01000099.1 GCA_005776725.1 Pseudomonadota bacterium
CCGCGGGCGTGGCCGAACAGCTCGCTCTCGAGGAGGTTCTCCGGGATGGCGCCGCAGTTAATCGTGATGAAGGGGCCCTTGGCGCGCGGCGACCGCTTGTGGATCTCCTTGGCGATCAGCTCCTTCCCGGTCCCCGTCTCGCCCGTGATGAGCACGGAGATGTCGGTGCGCGCGAGCTTGTCGACCTTGGTGTAGATGGCCTTCATCGAGTCGCAGGCGCCGATGATCTCGCCGAACTGCTGATCGGCCAGCTGCTGGCGGAGGCGGCTGCGGTCCACCTCGATATCGTTCACCAGCAGCGCGTTCGCGATGATCAGCGCGGCCTGCGAAGCGAACACCCGGAGCACATCCAGCTGATAGGGCCGGAACAGGTTCACGATGTTGTCGTTGCCCACGTAGATGAGGCCGAGGAACGAGCCCTTGGACTGGAGCGGGGCACACATGACGGAGCAGAGGCGCAGGTTGATGATGGAGGTGGAGCCCGAGAACTCGCGGTCGTGGAGCGCGTCAGACACGATCACCGGCCGCCGCGTGCGCATCACCTTCTGCACGATCGAGTCGCTGAACGCGACGTGGTGACTGTCGATCGCCTCGCGCGCGATGTTCCGCGCCACCCTCACGACGGGCGCGTCGCCGTCCATGAGGATGAGGAAGCCCTTGTCCGCCTTGGTGAGCGCCACGATGTCGTCCATGAGCTGCTCGAGGAGCTTCGGGACGTCGTAGATGCCGAAGAGCCGCTCCGAGAACTCCTCGAGCTTCTCCAGGGCCTCGAGCGCGTGGTTCGCGGCGGTGGTGCTGTCTGGGACTTCGTCGTCCCCGGTGATCTCGTCGAACAACGAGAACGTGAGCACCGCGGGCCCGACCCGTAGGCCGTCCTGGTCGGCTAGCGCGTGTGTCTTGCGGCGCCTCCCGTTGACCAGGACCTCGGCGTTCTTGTCGGCCTCGCTGATTACGAAGTTCTTACCGTCGTACAGGATATGGGCATGGCAAGCCAGGATCCCCGGCTCGGCGAGCACGACGTCGTTGTCGGTGCTCGAGCCGATCGTGGTGATCTTCTTGAACAGGGGGAAGACGGTGGGCTTTCCCTTGCCGCGCGCCGAGAGGATGAGCTGAGGCATGGGGGCACTCTAGCCGAGGGTGCCGGGCGTGTCAGCGCGGCGTGGGCCAGTGAGGTCTTGGTGGTGCGAACAGGCGGCGCGACGGTGAGGACGCCGCCGTGGGCGGTCAGCGCGGCGTGGGACCGGGTGCCGCGGGCCCGCCGAGCAGGGGCTCCGCCGGCACCTCCTCGGTGCGCACGATGGTGAGCGGCTCGAAGCTCACGTTGGCGTCCACGATGCCCCACGTCGTGAGGGCCAGCCACGCTGCGCCGGTGGCGATTGTGGAGATGAACAGCGCCTGCTGCACCTCGGGATCGCCGTCCTGGTACATGCTCACGTATGCGGCATAGGTGCCGATGTTCGCCAGCGCCGCCAGCCCCTGCGAGGTCGCGAAGAACGCCCCCCAACCGGTGCGGTCCTGCTCGAACTGCGCCATGCCGAACGGGAGGAAGGTGGCGGCGCGAGAGTGCTCGCGTTCGGTGATCCGGAGCACGGTGGCCTTCCGCACGGGCTCCGGCGGGGGCTCGACCACGACCTTGATGGTGCCGCTCGCGATGAGGCTCTGGCGGATGTCGCCGAAGAAGTCGAGCAGGGGTTTGGGATAGCTGAACTTGTCGAGCTCGTGCCCCGACTGCGTCACCAGCAGCGTGACGAACTCGGCGCGGCTCTCGCCCTTCTCGCCCAGGAACCACAGGCACGCGGCGAGCAGCTCGCGGGCCCTCAATCGGTCGTCTGGCGATTCCAGCGCGGCCGGTGGAGCCAGCAGCCGCCGAAGCTTCGTCTCGGCCTCGCGGCAGCGGAGCTCGCGAAAATCGGCCTCGGCGGTCTCGAGCTGCGCCTTGGGCGTGACTTCGGGGTGCGGCTCGGTGCGCTCGGCGGGCGGCTCGGCGCGCGCGATCCCCGCCGCGACGCACACTAGGAACGCGCAGAAGCGAAGTGCCGAGAGGTGAACAGACCGCGCCACGCGCGGAGTATCGGCCTGTGGCGAGGATGCGTCAACCTCGCGTCCATGCGAGGGAATCGGTTCTTCCGGGCGTCCGGCGGGCCCGCGCCGGGTGTCCGCGCTTCCGTTGTTACGGCGGCGGCGGTACACCTCGCCGGCCGTGAACACCGCCTTGCCCGCCCTTGCCCTCGCAGCGACCACGTGGCTCGCCGCGCTCTGGCCAGCTCCGGACGCTCGGACTGTGGCGTGGGCCCCTGCGGACACCAATCTGCCGGCGCTTCAGGGGCTCGTCGACCGCGCTGAGGTGCGCTGGGATGGCCGGCCTCCTCGCGGGCGGTCGCCGGGCGGCCGGCTGCTAGGACCCTCCGAGGGCGAACCGTGGTTGTGGGTCGGCCCGCACATGGGCGTGGCCACGGGAGAGTTCGGGCCCGAGCGCCGATCGTGCGTTTGGGCGCACGCGGTCAAGGGTGGGTTGCGCGTGGCGCTGGCGCCGGTCGAGGGCGAAGCCCTATTACAGGGCGAGGTGGCGCTCCTCGACGTCCCGCGCGAGGGTTCTCCGGTCACGTTCCGGGTCTCTGCCACGCCTCCAGGGTCGTCGGCCGACGCGGCCTCCGGTCCGGAGGCGCGGGTCGTCCTCACGGACTCGCGCGAGGGCTCCCGGTGGCGGCCGTTCGAGGTACGGCTGACGGGGGGCGGCGCCCTCATCGAGATCACCACCGCGCGCCCCGACTGGCGCCAGGTCTGCTTCACGCTCGCGTTGACCAAGGCGTCCGCCCCATGACCACCGCAACGGAGCGCACCGCGGGGGTCGACGCCTCACCCCCAGCCAAACCAGCGCCTGCCTGGCCGCTCGCAGCGCTCGCCGGCGGCGTCGCGCTCGTGGTCGTGCTGGCGCCGTATCTCATGGCTCCGGGCGACTACCGCGCCGCTGCGTTACCCCTCGTGGAGCGGGCACAGGAGCTCCTCGACGTGGGCCCGCGGCGCGCGCTCGCCGGTCCGGAGCTGCCGCTCCCCGTCCTGGTCACCTCCGTGGGGGAGGCCCTCGTAGGCGATCCCGTGGACCCCCTCCGGGCGCCGGCGCTGGGTGGCGCGCTCGCGCTCGCTGCGGCTGCGGCGCTCACGGTGCTGGCCGCCGGGCAGGTCGCGGGTCTCTTCGCGGCAGCCGCGGCCGCGCTGCTGTTCATCTTGTGTCCGGGTGTGCTCTATCACGCCCGCACGCTCGGTCCGGAGGCCTCGCACGTCCTCGCGGCGAGCCTCTTGCTACACGCTGCGCTCCTGGCGCGCGGTCCCCGATCGGCGGAAGGCGGCCCGCTCGCGGGGGGCGCCGGACCTCTAGAGCCCCACTCGCCGGCCCGCAGGAACCTCGCGCTCGCACTCCTGGGGGGGCTGGCGTTGGCCGCGTCCGCCTTGTCGACGTGGTACGGCGTGTTCTTGTTCTTGGCGTGGCCGGTGATGGTAGTGCTCGCGCGCCCTGTGGAGCCGCTCCGCGGCGAGCCCGCCACCGGTCACAGCGGGACCTGGCGCCTCCCGCCGGTGCCTCTGGCGGCCTTCGCAGCGCTGGCGCTCGGCGCGGCGCTGCTGCTGGCGTGGCCCCACCTGGCCACCGAGACCGGGAAGCGGCTCCTCGCCCTGCTCCACGACCCCATGCGCCTACCGCACCCGCCCACACTCGCGGCGGGGCACATCTACGACCAGGCCGTCGGCGCGGCGCCGCCGTTCCTCGTGGGCCTCGTGGCCGTCGTGGTTCGGTTTCCCGCGGTGCTCTGCCTGCTCGCGGCCATCGGGCTCCGCGCGCCGGCCGGGCGACCCGCCGCAGTGGCGGCCGGCGCGCACGCGCTGGTGCTCGCCCTCAACGGTGGGCCCGGCCACCTTGGGCTCGACGCGGCGCTGGCCCTCTTGCCCTTCCTGGTCTTCCTCGCAGCCCTGGGCGCGGCGCGCGTGGCGTCCCATCGCGTGGCTCGCGTGGCGGCGCTCGTGGCTTGTCTCAGCCCGGTCGTTGGGCTGATTCGGACGGCGCCCGTGGAGCCTGCGTTTCGCTCGGAGCTGCTGCTCGGTCGCGCCGCCTCGTCCTGGGACACGCTGCCGGCCGGCACGCTCCCTAGCCCCGTGGTCGAGTGGATGGGGCAGAGCCTCCCTCAGGGCGCCCGGGTCGCGTTCGAGCCCGACGCCGCTGCCGGACCGCTCCGTGAGCTGTTCGACGCGCTCGTCCGCCGCGGGGTGCTGCGTCGCGATCTCGGCTCGGCCGCGCCGTACCACGCCACCCACGGCGTCTTCGTCCGCCGACCCGGTGGCACGCCGCCCGCCCAGGCTCCGCTGAGTCCTGGGGGTCCACCCGCCGAGCCGCTGTTCCGCCTGGAGCTCGGGGGGATCCCCGAGCTGGTCGTTGCGCCTTACTGAGCAGCGAAGGTGGTTGCTCGGCTTGAGCCCGACCTCGGAAGCCGTACACTGTCGTCGGCTCGCGTCTACGCCTTGGAGAACGTCCGAGGCCCCCAAGGTCCCACATGATCTTCTCCCGTCGGGTCTCCCGTGGCCGCGCTCTCTTGCGCCCGTGGGCGCTGCTGGGCGCGGTCCTCGGCTGTGCGGCCGCAGAGGGCAGCGCCAGCGACTCACCCACGGACGTCGCCCAAGCCGAGCTGCCGCCCGCTCCGTCTGACGCGGAGCAAGAGACGGCCCAGCCCGACGTCACCGCTCCGGACGAAGGAGCGCTGCCTGCACCCGACGTCTTCAACGAAGACGTCCCGGACGTGCGCGACGTCTCCGTCGATGACGTCGTGGCGGACGCCTGCTGTGCCAGCGATACCGACTGCGCCGTCGGCGAGTTCTGTGCTCCCACGGACAAGACAGGGAGCGCCGTTGGGCAGTGCCTCCCCCGCACGCCGCCGAAGGATCAGTGTTGGTACAACACCGACTGCGGGAAGCCCGGCGCCGTTTGCGGCGGCGTGGTCTTCGCCGCGTGTGGTGAAGGCGCCTCCGAGCCCGGGCTCTGCGATGTGGTCACGCCGCCAGGGTGTTGCGCCGACTTCGGCGGCTGTGGTCCGGGTGAGACGTGCTGGCAGGACTACTGCATCGCGGAGTCGCTTCTCCAGGGTTGCCTCTCGGCGGCGGATTGCCAGCAGATCGGCTGGATCTGCGAGGGCTCTCTCCCCGCTGACGGCGCCTGCCTCCTCGGCGGGGCGCCGCCGGTCTTCGGCCAATGCGCCCCCAGCGGGCCCGGCGGCATGTGCGTGGTCGCTACGTCGGCGGCGCTGGGTGACTGCGGCGACCCTCTAGGCTGGGGCTGGAACGGCGGCGCCTGCGTGGAGCTCACGGGCTGCGACTGCGCCGAGGTCTGCGACGGCGTGTTCCCCTCACAAGAGGACTGCGAGGCGGCCTGCTCCCCGCCCAGCTGCTGCGCCGATGACGCCGCATGTGGCCAGGGTCGTCGCTGTATCAGCGGGAACTGCGTCGTCGCGGTCGACGCGCCCGCGTGTTACCTCGCGTCCGACTGCGATGTAGGGCTCGACTGCGCCGCCGAGTCCACGTGTCAGTGCGGCGACAAGTGGTGCTCAGGTGGGATCATCATCGCCCCCTTCACCAAGGTGGTTCCCCCGTGTAAGGACCCGCCTTGCGACGGCGCGTCAAGCGGGCCCGTGGCCGCGGGCCAGTGCAAGGAGCCGCCGATCTGTTGCGACGCAGAGGGCGCCTGCGAAGACGGTCTCGTCTGCGCGCCACACGCGTGGGACCTCCCGGCGTGCCTCCCCGCCCCAGACGCCGGAAGCTGCTGGGGTACAGGGGACTGTGCTGCGGGGGAGTGGTGCGTGGGCGCCAACCCGTGCGGCTGCAAGGAGTTCGACTGCCTGCCGGCGGTCGGCGCTTGCGAGCCGATCCCGGAGGGCTGCTGCACGTCCGACGCGGACTGCGCCGACGACCTCTCCTGCACCGCCATCGTCGGAAAGAAAGTGGCCGCCGCGGGGGGCGATGTGGGCGAGTGCACCCCCCCGCCAGAGGCCGGCATGTGCTTCTCGGACGCTCACTGCGAGTCCGACGAGGTGTGCCAGTACTTCAACGGCTGGGCGTGCGGCACCGACGTCACCCTCGGCCCGCCGTGGCCGGGCGACTGTGTGCCCAAGGACGGCGTCTGTTGCACCTTCGACCACGAGTGCGCTGAGGGCTTCGTGTGCGCGCGGACCCTTCAGGGGGGCGTGTGTAAGCCCGCGCTCGAGCTCTCCTCCGACTGCTGGGACACCTCGGACTGCGGCGAGGGCGAGGCGTGTACGGGCGCGAAGGCCTGCGGCACCTGTGCGGAGTGCCAGGGTCCGAGCCAGCTCGGGTCCTGCGAGGACGCGGCGTTGGTCTGTTGCGACGCAGACACCGACTGCGAGCCGGGGCAGTGGTGCTCAGCGATGACCACACCCGAACCCTGGTCTCCACCTGGAGTGGTCTACGGGCAGTGCGTGGGAATGCCCACGGAGGTCGGAAAGTGCTTCCGCATCGAGCACTGCCAGTCCGACGAGGTGTGCACCGGCTACTCGGGCTATCCCTGTGGCTACCCACCACCCAATCCGCTCGGCAAGACCAACCTCTGGCCGGGTGACTGCAGCGCTGCGGACGGCGCGTGCTGCACCTCGGACGGGCAGTGCCCCGTGGACTATCGGTGCGTCGGCCAGGCCCTCCTGGTCGGGCAGTCGGGCGTGTGCAAGCCCATGAAGTTCGACGGCTCCTGCTGGACGAACCTCGACTGCAGCGACAACGAGGAGTGCCAGGGAGGCTTCGTGTGCGGGTGCAGCTGGTGCGGGCCGCTGCCGGATACGCTCGGGACCTGCGTGGTGGAGTAGACTCGGGGCCCACACGAAAGACTTGGTGAAACGTGACTGATCTCTCGACCCGCCTCGCTGCGCTGGACGACGTACAGGTGCCCCCCGAGGCGGACTTCGCTTCGGCCTGGGCGGCCGGCATATCTCCTGAGCAGATCCTCATCGATGGAGTGGTGCGTGCCTGGGACGGCGAGCGCGCTCTGGTCACGTCTCCCGTCTGCCAAGGCGGCCGGCGCACACCTCTCGGAGCGGGGGCCTCCCTCACGCGGGAGGCGTCGCTCGAGGCCCTGGACGCCGCGGTTCGTGCCTGGGATCACGGTCGCGGTGAGTGGCCTACGAACCACGTGGGGCGCCGCATCGAGCATTGCGCCGACTTCGTCGAGCGGATGCGCGCGGTCCGCGAGCCGGTGGTGCGCCTGCTCATGTGGGAGATCGCGAAGCCACGGCCAGACGCCGAGAAGGAGTTCGACCGCACCGTACAGTATGTGGTGGACACGCTGGAGGCGCTGAAGGAGCTGGACCGCGGGGCGGGCCGCTTCGTCCAAGCCGGCGGGGTCATCGCCCAGATCCGCCGAGCGCCCCTTGGGCCCACGCTGTGTATGGGCCCTTTCAACTATCCGCTGAACGAGACCTTCACCACGCTGATTCCGGCCCTCCTCATGGGGAACCCCGTCGTGGTGAAGCTGCCGAAGTACGGTGCCTTGTGCCAGGTCCCAGTGCTCCGCGCCTTCGCCGAGGCCTTCCCGCCGGGTGTCGTCAACGTCGTCAATGGCGACGGCCCCGTGGTGGTCGGACCCCTCCTCGAGTCCGGCCAGCTGGCGTCGCTCGCGTTCATCGGGACCGCGCGCGTCGCGAACCTCTTGAAGCGGCAGCATCCCCGCCTCAACCGGATGCGCTGCATCCTCGGCCTCGAGGCAAAGAACGCCGCGATCGTGCTCGAAGATGCCGACCTCGATCTGGCGGTCAAGGAGTGCGTCGCCGGGGCGCTCTCGTTCAACGGGCAGCGCTGCACGGGGCTGAAGCTCCTCTGGGTCCATCGCTCGGTGGAGGAGCGCTTCCTCGCCCGCCTGGCGGACGCTGTGGACGCGCTCAGCTTCGGGGCGCCGTGGGAGCGCGGGGTCACGCTCACGCCTCTGCCCGAGGAGGGCAAGGTTGCGCGCCTTCGCGCCTTCGTCGACGACGCGACGGCCCGGGGCGCCACCGTGGTCAATCGCCACGGAGGGCAGAGCTCGAGCACCTTCGTCTTTCCGTCAGTCGTTCGCGGTGTCCGCCCGGGAATGGCGCTGCACAGCGAGGAGCAGTTCGGGCCGATCGTCCCCGTCTCCACCTTCGACTCCGTCGACGAGGTGCTCGACTGGATCGCCGAGGGGCAGTACGGCCAGCAGGTCTCCCTCTTCGGGCGGTCTCCGGCCACGATCGGGTCCCTGTGCGACGCTCTGGCCAATCAGGTGTCGCGCATCAACCTGAACGCACAGTGTCAGCGTGGGCCCGACGTCTTCCCGTTCACAGGGAGGAAGGACTCGGCGGAGGGCACGCTCAGCGTGTCTGACGCGCTTCGGGCGTTCTCCATCCGCGCCATGGTGGCGGCCCCGAGCACCGAACCGAACCGCGCGCTGCTCCGCGGGATCCTCGCGGGGCGCAGCTCGCGCTTCATCTCGACCGACTACCTGTTCTGAGCTCAGGGGCGAGCGCGGCGCGCCTGCACGGCGGTGCCAGCGTAGGTCCCCGACGCGCGGAGGCCGGCTTTACCGGCTCCCGCGCGACCGGGGGGGGCTCAGCCCTTCTTGGGGAAGTACTTGTTGATGATCTGCTTGAAGGCGTCGGGCGAGAAGCCCGCCTGCGACTCGAACTTGCGACCGTTGATGTAGACCGTGGGCGTGCCACCGAGGTCGGCGGCCTGGGCCTCAGCCATGTCCTTCGTCACGATGGCCTCGGTAGCCGGGTCCTTCATGTCTGCCTCGAACTTGGCGAGGTCGAGGCCGATCTCGCCAGCCCAGGCCTTCAGCTTCTCCGCCGACAGCTCCTGGTATCCGGCGAAGATCTTGTCGTGCATCTCCCAGAACTTGCCCTGCTTGTGCGCCGCGATGGAGGCGTAAGCCGCCGGCTTCGCCTGCTCGTGGAAGGAGAGCGGGAAGTGCTTGAACACAACCTTGACGCGTCCCTTGAGCTCCGCGTCTTCGGCGACCGCCTTCATGTCGGGGGCCACGCGTGAGCAGAACGGGCACTGGAAGTCGGAGTACTCGATGATGACGATCTCGGCGTTCTCGGTGCCCTTGAACGGGCGATCGCTGAGCGTGAACTCGTTCACCTTCGGGTCCAGCGGCTCCCACTGGCGACCGTTCGCGATGATCTCCGCGTAGAGGTCCTTGGCGGCGGTGCCGGCCGAGAGCTTGGTCTTGGCCTTGGCGAGCTCCTCGTCCACGAGCGCCTTGAAGGACTCGTAGGGCTGCGCGCCCACGAGGTTGCGCCCGTTCACGAAGTGGTTGGGCGTGCCGCGCGCGTTGATGAGGTTCGCGAGCTCCATGTCCTTGTCGACGAGGGGCTTCGAGGTCTGGGCGCTCATGTGCGCCTTGAACTTCGCCATGTCGAGGCCGATCTCGGTGGCGTACTTCTCGAGGTCGGCGTCGCCCAGGGCCTGCTGGTTCGCGAAGAGCTTCTCGTGCATCTCCCAGAACTTGCCTTGCTCGTGCGCGGCCATGGAGGCGACCGCGGCGGGCACGGCGCGATCGTGGAACGGGAGCGCGTTGTTCTTCCACACGATCCGGACGTCGTTCGGGTACGCCTCGCGGAGCTGCTTCAGCGTGCCCTCCACGCGCGTGCAGAACGGGCACTGGAAGTCAGAGAACATCACGATCGTGACCGGTGCCTCGGCGTTGCCCCAGACGGGCTCGTGACCCTCGACGGTGGCCTTCCAGACTGTGGGGTCGACCGGCGGCGGCTTCGGCGCCTCGGGCGGCGGCGGGGCAGGGGCCTCCTTACCGCCCTTGAGGCTGTCCCAGTAGATGTTCGCCTTGTCGCCCAGGTTGGCGCGGGCCCGCGTCTCGTGGACGGACGCGAGGTCCGTGCCGGCGCCCGTGAGCTTGTCGGCCTCTGCGATCTCGCTGTCGATGACCTTCTTGAACTCCTCGAACGGCTGCGCGCCGACGAGCACGTTGCCGTTGATGAAGAACGCGGGCGTGCCGCCCTGACCGAGCGCCACGGCGGCCTTCTGCTCGTTCTCGATCTGGGCCTTCAGGCCTGCGTCCGCGAGGTCCGTCTTGAACTTCGCTAGGTCGAGCCCCAGCTCCGTGGCGTACTTCTCGATGTCGGCGTCGCCCAGGTTCTGCTGGTTGTCGAAGAGCTTGTCGTGCATCTCCCAGAACTTGCCCTGGCGGTGCGCGGCCATGCTCGCGAGCGCCGTGGGCATCGCGCGGTCGTGGAAGCCGAGCGGGTTGTGCTTGAACACGACGGCGACGTCGTTCGGGTAGTTCTTGACGATCTCGTCCACGACCGCCTTGCCGCGGCTGCAGAACGGGCACTGGAAGTCGCTGATCTCGAAGATCGTGACCTTGGCGGCCGCCGGTCCCTTGAGGGGAGAGGCGTCCATGGAGCTGCCGTGAGCGGCGCCGACGGCGGCCTCGACGACGGCGGTGGGGGCCGGCGTGGGGGTTGGCGCGGGGGCAACAGCAGCGGCAGGCTCTTGCACGGCCACGGGCGGCGCGGCCTCAGGCGCGGCGACCGGCGTGGGTGCGGCG
>SXOO01000015.1 GCA_005776725.1 Pseudomonadota bacterium
CGCAAGGCCTATGGCGGCGCCTACGACGTCATGGCCTCGAAGCACATCCGGGCAGACCTCAACTTCGCCTGGCCCACCGCCGAGGTCGCCGTGATGGGACCCGAGGGCGCGGTGAACGTGGTCTTCCGCAACGAGATCGCTCGCGCCAGCGACCCTGAGGCGGCGCGGGCAAAGTACATCGCCGAGTATCGCGAGAAGTTCGCCAACCCGTTCAAGGTCGCGGAGCTGGGCTACATCGACTCCGTGCTCCGGCCGCGCGACACGCGCCCCGCGCTCATCCGCTCCCTCGACATGCTGCGCGGCAAACGCCAGTCGAACCCGTCGCGCAAGCACGGCAACATCCCGCTCTAAGTGACGCGCACCAACTGCCCAAGCTGCGGCGCGCTCGTCCTCTTCTCGAGCCAGGCCACCCTCGCGACCATCTGCGGATCGTGCCGCTCGGTCGTGCGCCAGGTCGGCGCGTCGCTCCTCGTGGACGCCAAGGTCTCGGCCGTCGTCGAGGACGCCTCGCCGCTCTGCGTAGGCACCACGGGCCGCTACGACTCTCGGGCTTTCCAGCTGGTCGGGCGGCTCCAGGTGAAGCACGCGCAGGGCGGCTTCTGGAACGAGTGGGCGGTCGTCTTCGACGATGGCCGCTGGGGTTGGCTCGGCGAGGCGATGGGCGCGCTCACGATGTACGAGCCCGAGCCCGCGGGACAACGCACCCCGATCACCCAGGGATTCGGCGACTTCATCCCCGGCGAGGTCGTCGAGATCGGCCAAGTTCGTTTTCGGGTCCGGGAGGCCGGCCGCGCGATCGTCACCGGAGGTGAGGGTGAGCTGCCGTGCGCCGCAGGCCAGGGCTGGTCGCTGCCATTCGTAGACCTCGCCACCCACCGCGGCGAGGCGGCCACGATCGACTTCTCCGACGACACGCCCGAGGTCTATGTTGGCCGCGTCGTCGACTTCGAAGACCTCGCGTTCGCAGGGCTCCGCGAGAGCCTGCCGGCAGACCACCCGATGGCCCGAGTGGCCAACGCGGCCTGCGACACGGTGAACTGTCCCTCTTGCGGCGGCGGGCTGGAGCGGCGGACCGGCGCTCAGGCAGAGTCGCTCCACTGCCCTTACTGCGGCGCTGCCATCGATCTCACAAAATCTCCGTTCACGGTGTTCGCCAAGAACGACTGGTCTGGCTCGCTCGCCAACACCACGTTCAAGATCGGGCAGAAGGGCCAGCTCGAGGGCGTGGAGTGGGTCGTCCTGGGGATGCTCGAACGGCGCCTACCCCGGTGGGACATCGCCTGGATGGAGACCCTGGTCCACAACGACCGGCGGGGCTACCGCTGGCTGGTGGAGTTCCAGGGTCACTACACCTGGGTCGAGCACCTGAACTCGGTGCCGCTCGCAAAGGTCACCGAGGTGATGGTGCCGGCAGGCGCGGGGCGCGAGATCGCCCCGCTGGACTCCGAGGGCACCACGCGCCGCCCCACCGTGGACACCACGCTCACTTTCCGCGAAGGCGGCAGCTCGGTGGTGACCAAGGTCGCCGGCGAGTTCTATTGGAAGATCAAGGCCGGAGACACCGCAGAGCTCAAGGACTTCGTGAAGCCCCCGTGGGTCATGTCGTCCGAAGAGAGCGAGGGCGAGCGGTCCTGGTCCCTCGGGCGTTACCTCCATCGCGACGACGTCGCACGCGCCTTTGGCGTGGAGCTCCCGGGACGGTGGGGAACGGTGCCGCACCAGCCGCCGCCACAAGATCGGTGGCTCAAGAAGCTCTGGTGGCGCTGGCTGCTCGCGGTCTCCGCGGTGGTGTTGGGGGTGATCGTCACCGCGGCCACCTCGAAGCGCGAGATCGTGGTCTCCGACAGCTTCATCGTCCCCGCGCCCACAGACCCCGCCGTGCTCCAGATCCTGAAGTCCGATCCCGGCAGCCCAATCGCAGACGCCTATCTCGACAGCCTCGTTCGTTGGTACCCCGCCTTCGAGGTGCCCTCGGGACCACAGGCGCTCGAGGTGCTCGTGGGGACCAACCTCAACGGAGGTTGGATGATCGCCCACGGCTCGCTCTACGACGAGGAGAAGGGCGTCGCGCTCGACTTCCAGGAGGACATCTCCTACTACGCCGGCCCGGACTGGAGCGAAGGCTCTACGGCCGCCTCGGTGATCCTTCCGTCGGTGGATACCGGAAAGTACTCGTTCCGCTTCGAGCCCATCTTCGGGGAGCACGCGGGGGGAGACATCGCCGTGACGCTGTCCGTGTCACGAGATGTGCCCCTGCACCGGTGGTACGGGCTCGCGTTCTTCATCGTGACCATGCCCCTCGTGTGGCTGGTCATCGCGCGTATCGCCTTCATCGCGCGACGCGACAAACAGGAGGAGGAAGAATGAACTGGACCCGCGTCTACGACGTGCTGGCCCTCGCAGCCATCAGCACCGCCACGGTGGGCGCCTTGCGGGGCGTCTGGACCGACCCCTCCGAGCGCGTCGAGAACCTCCCCAAGGACGCTCGGAACAACCCGGCCGCCTATCGCTCCCATTACCGCCACGTCATCATCCACGGAGGCAAGTGATGCCCCTCACCTCGCTCTTGGTCCTCAGCTTCAGCGACGCTGCCTGGAACCTGCTCATGGCCGGCGTCTTCACGCTCTTCGGCCTCATGATCTTCCTTCTCAGCTACTACGCCTTCGAGAAGCTCGCGCCCTTCGACCTGCGAAAGGAGCTGATCGAAGACAACAACGTCGCAGTCGGCGCCATGGTGGCCGGCATGTTCGTCGGGATCGGCCTCATCATCGCCGCGGCGATCGGGGGCTAAGCGTGCGCCCGGCGCCGACCCGGTGAACGCTCCCCCCGAGGAGCGCGTTGGCGCCCTCACGTGGGGCCTCCTGGTCGCGGCGTTCATCATCGCGACCTGTGGGCTCGTCTACGAGCTCATCGCCGCCACGGCCGCCAGCTATCTCCTCGGCGACTCCGTCACCCAATTCTCCTTCGTAATCGGCACCTACCTCTTCGCGATGGGGGTAGGCAGCTGGCTCTCTCGGTTCATCAGCGGGGACCTGCTCACCTGGTTCGTTCGGGTGGAGCTCGTCGTCGGGCTCGTTGGCGGCCTCTCAGCCTGGCTCCTGTTCCTCACGTTCGCCAGAGATGGTGAGTTCCGCCTGGTGCTCTACCTCCTCGTCTTCGGCGTCGGCGCGGGGGTGGGGCTCGAGATCCCGCTGCTCATCCGGATCCTGGAGGGACGAATGGCCCTCAAGGACCTGGTGGCGCGTGTCTTGTTCTTCGACTACGTGGGCGCGCTCGCCGCATCGCTGGCTTTCCCGCTGCTGCTCGTGCCGAAGCTCGGGCTGATCGCCAGCGCGCTCGCCCTGGGGATCTTGAACGCGCTGGTCGGTGGCGCGGTGGTGGTGGCCTTCCGCCGCGACCTTCGGAACGCCCGACGGCTGGGCATCGAGTGCACCGTGGTCGTGATCGGGCTCGCGTCGGTCCTGGCGCGGGGCGAGAGCCTCCAACGCGGCGTCGAGGCGGACCTGTACCCCCATCCCGTGCTGCTCGCCACGTCGAGCCCCTACCAGCGCCTGGTCTTGACCCACAGCCCGGCCGGCGAGACCCGTCTCCACCTCAACGGTCACCTTCAGTTCAGCTCGGCCGACGAGCACCGCTACCACGAGGCGCTGGTGCACCCCGCCCTGTCGGCCGCTCCGCGCGGACCCTTGAGGGCGCTGGTGCTCGGCGGAGGAGATGGCCTCGCGATACGCGAGCTGCTCCGTCACCCCGATGTCAAAGCGGTGACCCTGGTGGACCTCGACCCGCTGATGACCGAGCTCTTCTCCGACCACGAGGCGTTGCTCGCGCTCAATGATGAAGCGCTCCGTGACCCACGGGTCACGGTGGTGAACGCCGACGCCTTTCTGTGGCTGGAGGGGCTCGGGGAAGCGCGCTACGAGGTGGTCGTGGTGGACTTCCCGGATCCGTCCAGCTACAGCGTGGGCAAGCTCTACACCACCACCTTCTACCGGCGCCTGGCCGCGGCGCTCGCGCCGGGCGGCGTGGCGGTGGTCCAGTCCACCTCACCCTACGCCGCGCGGGGGGCGTTCTGGTGTGTGGAGGCCACGCTACGAGCGGTAGGCTTCACCACCCACCCCTATCACGTGCACGTCCCGAGCTTTGGCGAGTGGGGCTACGTGCTGGTGGCGCGGGAGGCGCCAACGCGGCTCCGGGAGGGCACGCCGCCGCTGCGCTTCCTGAACGAGGAGACGCTGGGCACGCTCTTCGTCTTCCCCAATGACATGAAGCCCGAACCCGGCCCGCGCCCGATCAACCGTCTGAACGATCAGGTGCTGGTTCGTCTCTACGACGAGGAGTGGGGCCACGCCCAATAGGCGGTCTTACGCGGTCCGTGATGTCCTCCGAGATTCCGAGGAGATAGCGCGCCGTCCCCTCTTCGTCCCGGATCGCGATCTTGCGCGTGTGCAGCAGTCGCTGACCGTTGTGAGCCGTGAGGATCGGCTCTTCTGGAATGTCGATGGGCTCGGTTGACGCGAGCACCTCTCGGTCGCGCCGGACGAAGAACTCGGCTTGGTCCGGGGGGAAGAAGTCGCGGTCGCTCTTGCCCAGGAGCTGGGTCCGATCGAGCCCCAGGAGCTGTTCCCCCGCGCGGTTGAACCGCAAGAACCGCAGCTGCGCCGCGTCCTTCACGAAGACCATCAGCGGCAGGTTCTCCACGATGGAGTCGAGGAACACTCGGCTCTCCTCCAGCTGCCGCTGCGCCGCCAGGCGGTCGGCGGTCTCGCGAGTGAGGGAGAGGAAGCTGGCGGCAAGGCTCGCGAGCTGCTGCTCATCCAGGGTGAAGGCCCGAGGAGGACCCACGTGCTCGAGGCACAGCACCCCGACGAGCTGCCCCCCGGCGAACACGGGGACGTCGAGCATGGAGCTGATGCCGATGGGCACGAGGTAGGTGTCTGTGAATTCGCGAGTCCTCGGGTCGCTCTGCGCGAACTCGGCTACGACTGCGTCCCCTGAGCGGAGGGCCTGGAAGTAGCGGGGGTACTCGTCGGCTAATAGCGGCGCGGCGACCGAGTGGCGCTCGTGGCCCCGATCGTAGTTGGTTGCGCACTCGAGGCGGACCGGATCCGTGGCGAGCCACCAGAGGCCCACGCGAGCGCACTCCACCGTGTCTGCCAACATTCGGGTGACCTCGACGGCCGCGTCCGCGAGGCGGCCCTCTCGAAGCGCCCCGCTCCGCACGAGCCGCGCCACCGCGGCGTTGTACCGGAGCCTCCGCGTGTGGGCCTCCCGCCGCGTGGCCTCGAGCGCCTCTTCACCAGCGACCGCGCTGAGCTCGATGATAACCACGGCGCCGGTACGCCGCACGCGACCGCGAAACTGGCGCTTGGTTCCGAGGGTGAGCCCCTCGTGGCGGCTGACCGGGAGCGCAAAAAGCGACGCCACGAGCGCGACGGCGGCCTCGGACTCCTTGGGGGTGAACACCCGGCAGAACGCGGCCTCGAGCCCGAGGTCGAAGCCTTCAGGATCCAGGCCACACAAACCCCTGGCCGTGGCGTTGGCGTAGACGACGTAGAGCGTGGGGTCGACCACGAAGATTGCGTCAGGCAGGCCTTCGACGATGTCTTCGAAAATAAGCGGACTCCGTACTGACATGTCGGCCGACGAACTGCTTGTCGGCCGCGGGGCGATGATCCCGCGTCGTCTTCAACTTCGCAAGCGGCCGCAGTGCGTACAGCGAACTTATCTACGGACGATGCCTTGGGGTCAGGGCGTGGCGGGGGCCGCGACGGGAGCCGGGGCCGGAGGCGCTGCCACGACGGCGGCGAGGCCGCTGAGCCCCTTCTCGAAGTCGGCGCCGATCATGGCGTCCATGTCCATGAAGAGGCCGAAGGCCTTCGCCATGAAGCTCTGCTCGCCGGTCATCGACCAGGTCACGCGGGTGCCGGTCCCCGAAGCCACGAAGGAGAACGACGTGGTGTTGGTGGCGGTCCACGGCTTCAAGAACTCGAGGCGTATGGTCAGCTCCTGGCCGGGCTTGGCCTCGGTGATCGTCATGCGGCCCTCGCCGACGTCATCGTTCCCCGCCCAGCGGTAGATGGCGCCCGAGCCGCTGGGTTCACCCTCGTAGCTCTTCTTCATGGCGGGATCGAGCTTTTCCCACGGCGACCAGGCCGCCCAGCGCTTGAAGTCGGCGACCGCCGCGAACGCGACCTCCGGGGAGGCGGGGACCACGGCCGAGCGCGTGACGGCGAGCGTATTCGGGCGCGTGAGGACGATGACCACGAAGACACCAACGACGACGGCGAACCCTATGAGGATCTTCTTGAGCACGGCAGCACCTCTCCCCGCGGGGATGTTCAGGAGGCCGTAGGTATCAGATGTAGTCGGGTTGTACAGCCGCGGTTTGGACGGTGGGGCGCACGAGGCTTGGCGCGCGAACCCCGATGCTGACGGGCTCGACGCGCTTGATCCCGCGCTGGTCGAGGATCACGCGGACGCGCTCCGTCTCGACCTCGACCGAGTCTCCGCGCGATCGTGTAAAGCGAAGCACCAGGTTCACGTGATAGACCCGCGCACAACGCATGGTGACCAGCTGCCGAGTCTCCGGATCGACGATGGTGTGAAGCTCGTAGGGCTCGTCCATGCGGTCGCGGAGGTGGCTGAGGTTGAAGCGAATGATGTCGTTGAGCCCGTCGACTCCGTGCAGGCGCTTCTGGAGCGCCTCGGACGAGAGCGACACCTGCTTGTGATACCGGATGACGGTCTCCGGGCGCCCGTCGGTGGCGGCTTTGCCCTGGTGATCTACGTGCCGTAGCTGTCGGACGCTCGGGTCGACTCGCGTGGCATCGAAGATGGTGACGGTCTCGCGGCACTCACCGAGCACCTCGCCCGTGGTCTGATCGCGCACCTCGAGGCGCTTGTCGGGGATCCAGCGAGCGAACAAACGACCGAGGCGCTGCTTGCCCCACTCCTTGATGCGGTCCTTCAGCATGTAGGACACCACGGCCGCGAACACGAACGTGGTGGAGAACATGTCGAAGCGGAGCTGCGCCCAAAGCGTGACCAAGACGGCGAACAGCATCGCGAGGCCTGCCGCGACCATGCCAACCACGTTGGTCATGACCACACCAGACTCCGCCTGCCGAATGTCGAGGTAGAGCACGGACGAGACGATGCGCTTCAGGATGTGGCGCCGATAGGGCAGCGACTCGTTCTCGTCCTCGGGCACCACATAGCTGGGGAAACCCCGAGACCGCCTGTACAGGTAGGCTTGTACGGCCTCTTCGGCGAAGGCCCGGCGGGCTGTGCCGAGGGACTCTGTGCGCGGCAGCTTCAGCGCTCCGTCGCTGAGCTCGACGATCCGGGTGCAGACCTCTTCGACGTTGAGCGCCGTGTACTCGTCGATCGCCGTCCAGACCTCGCGGATCTGAGCGTCGACCGCGGCGTGTCCGGCGGACTCGCCCACAATGCGAAGGCGGGCCCAGAGGAGCCGAATGTCGTCCAGGAAACGGCCGAGCGTGGTGGCCAGCTCCGCGGAGCGCGCCTCACGGGCCCCCCCGGACAGCAGATCCATACCCCGAAAGCGCTCCCGGAACGCCAGGCACTCGTCTCGGATCGAAGAGCGCACGATCGCGGCGAGGAGCTTCAGCCCGTTGACGACTGGCACGGGATCGAGGCGCTCGCCGGCCATCATCCGCTCGAGCGGCGCCTCGACGATGCGGAACCACTTCTCCCCCGGCCCGTTCGTGGCCAGGGCGTGTACCGCCACCCGCGGGGTCCGCAGGCGGGCGAAGGAGATCGTGTCTTCGTAGAAGCGCGAGGCAGGGTAGGAGGTGGTGGTGACGCCGAGCGTGCGGGGCAGGAAGATGAACGCTTCTACGCCGTACCGCTGGCGGCGCTCCTCCGGCTCCATGTCATACGCCAACTTGAGCTCGAGTTGATTCGAGTCGTGTTGTTCGAGTCGCCGCCCGAGCATGGAGTGCGCGTCACCTTCCACGCGCCCTCCTCAGGGCGCCCTCTGTGACAATACGGTGACGACCTGGGTACATCAAGGAAAAGTCTTGACGAAGGGTGTCCCTGTGAGGTGCCCCCTCCGAAGGCACGCCCGAACGACCGCGGCTTGACCGCGCTGAGGACCCGATACCCTCGGATCCGGCCGGGTGTCGTCAGGCGACGCCGATCGCGCGGAGGCGCTCAGCGAGCATGTCGCCGGCGCGCACCGGCGGCCCGAACGCCGGATCGGATGGCGTGAGCCACGCGTCCGGGTGCGGATGGACGAAGAAGGGCAGCGAGTATCGCCCGCCGTCCGATGCCTCGGGGTTGACGACTCTGTGAGTGGTGGCGGGCAAACGCCCCGCAGTGAGGTGTTGCATCATGTCGCCGGTGTCCACGACCAGCGTATTGGGCGGGACCACGGCGGGCGTCCAGCGGCCGTCGCGCGTGAGCAGCTCGAGCCCGGGCTTGGTGCTGGCCGGAAGCAGGGTGATGAGGTTGATGTCTTCGTGGGCGGCCGCACGCACCGCGCCGGCGGCCCCGGAGCCCGCGGTGTCTGGATAGTAGAGGACCCGCGCCACCGTGTTCCCGTCCCGCGTCAGCGCGGCGAAGGTGCCCTCCGGCAGGGCCAGGTACTCGCCGATCGCCGCGAGGAGCATCTGCGCGACCTCCTCGCACCGCAGGAAGTACTCGCGGAAGACCTCGCCGAACTCCGGGACCTCGGCGGGGAACCGATTCTCCGGAATGCGGCCGTCGAGGCGGTAGGGATGCGTGTCCGGCAGCTCTCGACCGAGTTGCCAGAACTCCTTGAGATCGAAGACGTTCTGGTCCTTCGCTTTCTCGATTCCGAACGGGGTGTAGCCCCGCTGCCGGCCTGCGGCCACATCCTCGTACTCCCGCTTCAACGGCTCGGGCAAGGCGAACACGCGAGCCGCCGCGGCGTAACATCGAGACAGGAGCGCCTCGTCGATGGGGTGCCCCACCACGGCGACAAAGCCGAGATCCGAGAGGCCCTCGCCGAGCGTCTGCACGAACCGCTGGCGGTCTGTGCGGGCGTCTCGCAGATCAACTACGGGGAGACTGGACTCGATGGACACGATCACTCCTCGATGACGGCCTGGAACATGGCGGCGATCCCAGCGTGTCCCGCCTCGCTGGGGTGGAAGCACGTGATGTCGAACCAGAGCGCCGCGTCGGGCCCTTTGTAGCAGCGGTTCTCGGGATCGGCGTTGGGCCCGGTGGCCACGTAGCCGTGGCCGCAGAAGTTCTCGAGCATGAGCATGAGATCCACCTGATACTGCGTGGCGATCCGCATGTACTGCTCGAGCATCCACACCACCATCTCCTTCTGGATCTCCTTGTTCACCCAGTCCTTGAAGCCGGCGACCTGCGCCATGTTCACGTCGATCTGGGAGAGATCGAAGGCCCCGATGAACGGGATCTCTATCTGAGCGGGCTTGCACGCCGAGGTGACTCCGGTGCCGTCGGTGAACTCGAACGGGTTGGCGAAGACGACGTAGACCCCATTGGGGAAGCGGGCCGGGTCCTTGAGCCAGACCATCGCGGCCTCGAGGTGCTCGATCGTCCGCTGCGTGAGCTTCCAGGCCTCGGGGTAACCCGCAGCGACCTCTTCGGGCGTGGCGTCGCCGCCGGCCTGGGTCAGCGCCGCTACGTCGTTGCCGCCCATCGTGAAGACCACGAGCGTCTTCTTGTCGGTGGTGCCCGTGGGGAAACACTCGCCCAGCTGCGTCAGCAGGTCGTCGGTGCGGGCGCCCCACTTCGAGC
Organism: Pseudomonadota bacterium; assembly: GCA_005776725.1. Lineage (GTDB taxonomy): Bacteria > Myxococcota_A > UBA9042 > SXOO01. The sequence continues at coordinate 9,760 of SXOO01000015.1, forward strand.
AGTTGGAGAAGGCCCCGCTGACCTGCTTCATGCCCTTGCCGGAGAACCCGATGTAGTCCCACGACTTCCAGGCGCCGTAGTCGAGCAGGTTGCCCTTGTCGAGGTTGAAGTGGGTGGCGAGCCACTCCGTCAGTCGGTTCCGGTAGTAGTGGTCGTTCTCGGTGGGGATGAGGTGCTCGTCGTTCGGCGTGCCCACCGTGACCGAGTCCCCGATGAAGACGACCTGCTGAACCCCGGTGATGTCCTGGTGGTTGGTGCCGAAGCAGTGACTGCCCATGACGGGCGCAAAGGGGTCGTAGACCGGCGCCTTCTCGCCGGGAGCCTGGACCCCAGGGAAACACTGCTCTGCAATGGTCTTCGGCGGGTTCGCGTCGAGAGCCGGCTCGGCGTCCCCCGCAGGGCTCACGTCGGGGAGCTCGGCGTCGCCCTCGGGCGGCGCCACGTCCTCCGCCGCCACATCCTGCATCGATGGCTCCGGTGCGTCCGAGGCGTCCGGCGCCGGATCCGCTAGGTCGTTGGAGGGCGAGCCCGTATCTACCGCCGTGGGGACGTCCTCTGCGGCGCCGGGCGCCCCCAGGTCGGTCGCCGAGGCCACGCCGTCCGGCTCGGTAGCCGCCGCGTCCGCGGCGCCAACAGCCCCCTCCTCCGCGCTGGTACAGGCGGCGAGGACCAGGAGGACGGGCAGGAAGTGGAAGCGGCGCATGGCAGGCCCCTCCGTGGGCACGAGTTGGGCCGGAACTTCACCGGAGCGCGAGAGCGCGGAGGTGAACCGGGCCGGGGAGCTCTGCTGCCCCGGCCCCTACATGAACTTCACCGGAGCGCGAG
>SXOO01000100.1 GCA_005776725.1 Pseudomonadota bacterium
GAACAGCGTGCCGCCATTGGCCTGCTCGAACGCTCCCAGCTTCCTGGCGACGGCGCCGGTGAAAGCGCCCCGCTCGTGGCCGAAGAGCTCCGACTCGAGCAGAGAGTCAGCGAAGGCGGCGGCATTGACGCGGACGAAGGGCCGGGACGCGCGCCGTGAGAGGCCAGCGAGCGCCGTGGCGACGAGCTCCTTCCCGGTGCCGGACTCTCCGGTGATGAGGACCGGCGCCTGCGTCGGGGCAAGCCGCTCCACCATGGACAGGACGCGGGCCAGCGCTGGGCCGGCGCCGATGAGGCCGTGTCTTGCAGGCTCGGCGGTCTCGACGGCCGCGGCGGACGGCGCTGGGGCTTCGGCGATTGCGAACGCGCTCTCGGCCGCTACCACCCAGCCGAGCGCGTCGAAGGCCTGCCGATTCGCATCCAGGATCCGGTCCCGCAGCTGCGCCAGGAGCGCCCTGCCCCGCTCGGCTCTCGGTGCGGCCTCCGGGCCGCGGCCGGCGTCGACCAGCCGGCGCACAGCCAGGGTGAGCGCCTCGACGAGGGACGGCCGCTGACCAAGGCGCTCGAGGCGTGCAGCGGCCTCGTCGACCTGCTGGACGCCTACTCGGAGCGACGGTTCACGCCGCGCGCGCTCGATCAGGGCGAGCGCGGCGGTCTCCGTGTCTGGAAGCGCGCCGGCCGCGCGGAGCCACGCGTCGACTCGGGCATCGCCGGCGGGGGACGACTGGGCGGCGAGGAGGTAGGCCTCGCGGGCGTCCTCGACGTGACCCGACGCTTGGAACAGGGGCGCGAGCCGCGCTCCCTCGTCACACGCGGAGCTGTGCTGGCCCTCGAGCCGATCGAGCTGCGCGAGTCGTAGGCACGCGAAGTTGCGGACGTAGGCGAGCGAGGCTTCGGAGGACGCGTTCACCACGTGATCGAGCAGGCGCCGGGCGCGCCAGAGTTCGCCCAGCCGCAGCTGCAGGTCGGCGAGCGAGTTGATCGCGCCGAGGAGGCTCTGAGGGGTGCCGAAGCGCTCGTGGAGGTCGATGGCACGCTCGAACACGGCGCCGGCGAGGCCGTACCTTTGGTCGAGCTCGTACGCGAGGCCCAGATTATGGAGGCAAACGGCGCCGTCGAGGTGGTCACCGTGGGCCTCGAACTGCGCTGCCGCTTCGGTGAGGCAACGCACGGCGTCGAGGGACCGTCCGAGCCGAAGTGCGACCAGCCCTCGGTTATGTTGGGCAACGGCGCGAAGCCGCGCGGGGTGCGTGCACCCGGGGTCGGGCTCGAACTCCGGGGCCGCGATCACTCGGTCGTAGTGCGCGATAGCGTCCGGATAATCGGCGCGCCAGAACGCGACCTTGCCGAGCAGGTTCTCGGCCTCGAGGGCCAGGCCACCGCCAGCGGCGAGCGCCTCACGCGCGCGCTCCGCGGCCTCGTCGGGGCGACCCGCTCGGAGCGCCAGCTCTGCGAGCTCGAGCGAGACGCGGGCGAGCTCCGTGGGGTGCGACGCGCGCGACGCCAGATGTTCGAGGCGAAGCCGAGCGTCTTCGAGCTGGCCAAGCTGGGCCTCGACGCGGGCGAGTCGCAATGCGGTGAGGAGCGGCCCGTCACCAAGCCCCTTCAGGGCGTCGAGGGCCTCGCGGGTCCTGCCCGCGGCGAGCTCCACGTCGGCGAGGGCCACCCGCAAGTCGGCCCGGTCGGCGTCGGAGCCCAATGAGCGCAGCGCGGCCTCGAGGCACTCGCGCGCCACCGAGTACTGAGCGCCTCCGGCGAGCTCTCGCGCTGCCTCGGCTAGAGTGCTGGCCCCGAGCTGCGCCAAGGCGGCGGGCGCATCCACGCCCATGGCGCGGCGAAGCGGCATCGGATCCCGCGTGGTGCGAAACGCCGCGACGAGGTGGGTAGCGACGCGGCGGCGGAGGCTCGCGTCCATGGCCACCCGAGATGCGACGCCCGCGGCCCACGGTGCCAGGACGAGCCCCGCAGGGGACTCGTGAAGCCAGCCCTCACGGCGCAGGCGATCGACACCAAAGCGACCGCCCTGGGGCGCGATCGCGGCGAGCGCGGCGGCTGTGAGCGGCGCGGCGACGAGGTCTGCGGCCAGGACGAGCTCACCGAGCGCCGATCCGAAGCGCGCGATCGCGGAGTCTACGAGCTCCGGGACCGAGCGCGGCAGGAGCACCTCGAGCGCCGTGAGACCGTCTGACGCGGAGGAGGCGAGCTGCCCGAGACGGGCCGCGAGCACCGGTCGGCGAGCCAGCAGGTCAAGGCGAGCAGGCGCGCGGTGGATGCGCAGCGCGTCGGGGGCGAGCTGGAGGCGATCTGCGAACGGGCCCGGATCCGGGGGGACGCAAAAGACCAACGCGACGCGCGGCGCGCTTCGACCGATGCCCAAGACGCCGGGGGCTCGGGCCGCATCGCGGGCGAGGAACCGAAATAGCTCGACGCCGTCGTCCGACGCGTGCTGAGCGTCGCCAAAGACCAGCGCGCGGCTCGGGTGGGCAGCAGCGAACACACCCAGCGCGGAGCGCACGGCCTCGAACGCGCGGAGGCGCGGATCACGCCCCGCTAGCGCCGAGGCGTGGGCCGCTCGGCCGAGAGCCAGGGAAGGTCCCAGGCGCGCGGGCGGCTCCAGCTCGGCGTCGAGGACCACGGCGATGGCTGCGGCAAGCGCCACATGGTCTGCCTCTGGGGGGACCGCGACGAACAGGCCGTCCGGCAGCTCCACGTGCGGCTCGGCGCAGCCGGCCAGGACGACTACCGGCGCCCGAACTGCTGCCTTCGCGGCGAGCACGTCGTGGAGGCGAAGCGTGTCTGTGGACTCCTCGACAGACCCGGTTACGACGCTCAGAGCTGAGCTGCTCGAATGACCGCGGTCCGGAGGGTAGGAAGCCACCGCGCGAGTCTATGCATGCGCCGCCTTCATGTCGAGGGTTGTCCAGGGTTGTCCCGAGGCTGTGGTCAGGGCTATCGTACACGGGTGACCACGACCGCCACGGACGACCTGATCGGCCGCGTCTTCGACCGGAAGTACCGTATCAACGAGCTCATCGGCTCGGGGGGCATGGGCTCCGTCTACCGGGCGACTCATCTCGACATGAGCCGGGAGGTCGCGCTCAAGGTGTTGGACCTGGGCATCGCAGACTCGGACAAGCAGATCCAGCGCTTCAATCGTGAGGCGAAGTCGTCGAGCCGGCTGCAGCACCCCAACACGATCCGCGTCTTCGACTTCGGGCGCTCCGACAACGGACGGCTGTATCTGGCGATGGAGCTGCTGAAGGGCGAGACGCTCACGGAGCTGATGCGCCGAGAGCGCAAGCTGCCGATCACGCGTGTCTGCCACCTCATCCGACAGGTCTGCAAGTCGCTCGCGGAGGCCCACGATCTAGGGCTGGTTCACCGCGATCTGAAGCCGGACAACATCTTCGTCACCGAGGTCTTCGGCGAGCGCGACTTCGTCAAGGTGCTCGACTTCGGGATCGCGAAGTCCACTGAAGCCGACGGCCAGGAGAACCTGACCCAGACCGGCTTCATCTGCGGGACGCCTCGGTACTTGTCGCCGGAGCAGGCGATGGGCAAGCCGGTGGACGGCCGCTCGGACCTCTACGCCCTTGGGGTGCTGATGTTCGAGCTCATCACGGGAGCGTCGCCCTTCAACGCCACGACCCCCATCGGGCTCGTGATGAAGCACATCAAGGAGCCCGCGCCGGCGCTGCCGCACGACGGCTCGGCCGCTGGGACCTCCATGGCGGCGCTGATCGCTCAGCTGCTGGAGAAGGCGCCGGAGTCCCGCCCGGCCGCGGCTCTCGCCGTGGCCGAGACGCTCGGCGCGGTGCTAGAGGGGCGGCAAGCCGCCGTCCTGCCGCCCTCGGCCAAGCCGCCCGTTGCGGACCCGAATACGACGATGGTGTTGGAAGGGAACGGAGCGGCGCCGTGGGCCACTAGCGCGGCCCCTCAAACCCCGCAGGCTCCGCCGCTGATCGGGGAGGACGACCCCACGCACCATCGGCCCGTACCCGCGGCGATCGCAGAGCTTCGTCCGGCGGCGCCCACAACGAGCGCCCCACGCACGCCGCCGGCGGCTGGTCGACTCGGACCGGATTCGATGGTGTCGAGCGTGCCCGAGTCCGAGCCGACGCTGGCGCGTCCGAATCCGCTGGAGGCGCCACCCCCGGAGGCGGCACCGCGGCGCTCGACCGGCCTGCACCGGGTGGTACGTCAGCCCGGGAACCGCGCGCCCGAGGAAGACCTGCGCCCTGCGGTGGCCCAGAGCTTGGCTCGGCCCGTGCGAAAAGACCCCACGGACGAGATCCCGGTTCCGCAGCAGAAGTCGCCCACGCGCTTTCTCTGGCTCTTGCTCTACGCCAGCATCATCGGGGCCATCGTGTTCATGCTGTCTTATGCCGAGAGCGGCTGATGGCGCGGGGCGCCAAGACGCTCACCGAGGGACCTCGGCAGGGCGTCTCCAAGGCAGCGGCCCGCAGCCGGCGTCGCGCTGAGTCGCCCAGCTGGCCGGAGCCCCCCGCGCTCGTGGCAGCCCGCGCCAACGGCGATCCTGGGGACCTGGCCATCGCGTTGCTCGAGGCCGCCGAGGAGACGCCACTCTTCCAGGCAGCTGCCTTGGCGGTGGTGGACTGGCTGTCCGAGGCGGCGCAGCTGGCCGAGCGTGTGATCGCCGATGACTCCCTCGACACCCGGGTACGCCTCCGCCGCGCAGAGGCCTTCCTCGCCTCGGGGACACTGGACGCCGCCCTGATGGCGGCAGACGACGCCGCGTCGATGGCCACGGGCGGCCTCCGAGAGCGCGCGCTGCTGGTCAGCCACCGCTGCCTCACCCGGCTGGGGCGCGCAGAAGACGCGCGCCGCCTCTTCGAGCGGCTCGTCAGCGCCGACGGCGACGACGACGAGTGGGTACCGGGTCTAGCGCTCCTCGCCCAAGCCGAGGCCCGCCTCATGGAGGGCCACGTCGCCCGCGTCTCTCCGCTGCTGGAGCGCGCCCTCGCCTGGTTGCCACCGGCTCGCGCGGCGGACCGCCTGCGGTACGACGCGCTGGTCGCCTTGGCGCTGGCCGACCACATTGGCGGAGTCTCGGACGCGGCGCGGCTGCGGTTCGCGCGCGCCGCCGAGCTGGCGGACGCGGGACGAGCATCGCCGGAGGCCGCCGCGTGTCGCTTCTTGAGCGCCTGCATGGGGCACGCGGTCGGCGGCCCCGGCAGCCTGGAGGCGGTACACTACGCCCGCGGCGGAGTGCTCGCGCCTACGCTGGATGCGCGCGGCGCCGACTTTCCCACGGACCGAATCGTGCGACTGTGCGACGCCGACTCCCCCGAGGGGCTCCGAGACGTGGTGTTCGAGCTCGCGCGGACGGCGGGCGAGGTGGGCGAGCTGGCCAGCTACGTCCTGTGGTGCCGGGTCGCCGCCACGCTCTATGAGCTGGAAGGGCGCGCAGACACCGGGCTGGAGCTGCTGGACGAGGTCTCGCGGGGCCTCGCCGCTCAAGGCCACGCGGCGGCAGCGGCTTCGCTCGCCGTTCGCTGACGCGTCAGGGCTGGGACGTCACGCAGCTCCGTAGTCAAAGCAGATCTCGGCGATCACCTCGTCGTCCGCGTCCACGAGGAGCACGGACGGCACGTCGAAGGCCAGGCAGTACTCGAGCAGCTGCCTGCGCGTGGTGTCCACGGTGGGCCGACGCCGTCCCCCGGACTTCACCTCCACCACGTACTGGCGTCCCGCGCGCTCGACGAGGTAGTCGGCCCGCAACGGCACTGTGTGTCGTTGGCCATCGACGATGACGTGCCCCCGGCCATCCACGCCCTGGCGCAGCACCTTGTAGCCCGCCCGCTCGAGGAGGCGCCGCGCGCGTCGTTCGCTCCGCAGCCCTCTCGCCCTCCCCCTGGCCCCGCCCAGCCGCGCCCACCAGCGAAGCAGCAGGATCGTCGCCACCACCGTGGCGACGAGCAGGAGGACGACGATCTCGATGCTCACGCGGGGGCCTGCTCGTCGAGGGCCGCGGCGAGGTCCTCGAGCAGGAGGTCGATTCGGTCCGCGTGCGTGCGGAACGACAGGACGCAGCACCGCAGCGCGAACCCATCCGGCAAAACGGTCCCCGACAGGAAGACCCGGCCCCGACCATTGACGTTCGCCAGCAACCGCCGGTTGACCTCGTCGCCCCCGGCCACGCGGAAGGCGAAGAGGCTGAGCTCCGGCTCGGCCACCATGAAGACCCCCGGGAGCGCGGCCACGCGCCTCGCGGCGTCGGCGGCCAAAGCCAACTTCTCGGAGAGCTGTTCGCGGAAGGCGTCGGCGCCCGCCAGCTGCAGCGGCAGCCACAGGCGCAGCCCTCGGAAGTCGCGCGAGAGCTCTCCCGTGAGTGACGCGAAGTCCACCAGGCCGTCTGCGGGCGGCGGGAGATATTCGGCAGGGCTCGCGTGCGCGGCCTCGAGCGCGCTCGGGTCACGGACGAGGAGCGCGCCGGTGCCGTAGGGGAGGAACAGCCCCTTGTGGGGATCGAGCGCGATCGAGTCGGCGTCCGAGAGGCCGGCGAGCCGCGCGCGCCCCTCCGGGACGCAGGCGAAGAAACCGCCATAGGCTGCGTCGACGTGGACCCAGAGCCCATGCTCGCGTGCGATCGCAACGGTCTCCGGGAGCGGATCCACGGCGCCGGTGTTCGTGGTGCCTGCCGTGGGGACGACCAGAAACGGGCGGAGCCCGGCGTCGCGATCGCGGGAGATGGCCATCCTGAGCGCTGCCGGATCGAGCCGGTAACGCGAGTCCACGGGGATCGCGCGCACCGTGGGGACGCCCGCCAGCCGCGCGGCCTTCGCGACCGAGTGGTGTGACTGCGCCGAGGTGTAGGTGACGGCGCCTTGCAGCTGGTCGCCGAGCACGCGATGCCGCGCGGCAGCTACCGCCGTGAGCGTGGCCATCGAGGTGCCCGTGGTCAGCACGCCGAAGCTCCCCGCCGGGAGTCCGACGGCGTCGCACATCCACCGGATCACGTCGCACTCCAGCGCCACCAGCGCGGGCGCGGGCGCGGAGAGACCCGTGAAACGGTTCGTGACCAGCGAGTACAGGTCTGCCAGCGCCGCGGCGGGAACACCGCCCCCCGGGATGTAGGCGAGGTACCCGGGACCCGTCGTGTTGTAGGAGTGCTCCACGGCGTGATCCAGGAAGTCGAGGAGCGGCCCCATCGGGCGACCGCGCGACGGGATAGGCGGCGGCGTGGGTGGCAGACCGGGCGGAGCTGGCTGGGCCAGCGCTTGCGAGTCGAGGAAGTTAGCGAGGCGATCAGTCACCTCGCGGACGAGCGCCGTGAAGGCGGCGCCGCCGATCTCCAAGGTCATCATGGCTCCGTTTCTGTCGTGGCCGGCGGCCGCAGCGCTTCGTCCTGGGGCGAGCTCCCGACCCCGGACGCAGCTCGGCAGCCCGCGAGGACGGCGGCCCGCAGGATCGCAGAACCCTCGTCGCGAGAGAGCCGCTCCGCCTCGCGGAGCGCCTGAAGGCCAGACGGCGTCGCGCCGCTGACCTCATACTCCGCGAGCCGCGCGGCGATTAGCGGATCGAGCGCGCCGCTGCGTTCCGCCAAGTCGACGGCCTGGGCCAGGTGCTCGAGGGCCTTCGCGCGAGCGTCAGCCGACTCCACCGGGCTCGTGTTGTGAGCCACCCCGGCCCAGTACCGCGCGACGGCCGCGTGGGCACGCGCCGCGGATCCAAGATCGCCTCGCTCGGCGGCCAGCTCGAGCGCCGTGTTGCTGTGCTTGGTGGGATCTCCGGCCTCACAGATCCGCTCGGCCGCCAGGAGGTGCGCCACCAGCTCGAGGCCGGCGTCGCCGGCCTGCCGTGCCGCAGAGCCCAGACGCCCGATAGCGGGCAGCGCCTCGGGGAGCGGAGCCAGCTCTCCGAGGATCCGTCCGCGGGCCAGGATCGCCTCCAGGCTCGGGCCCTCCACGGCGCGGGCCGCGGCGAGCGCCTGCTCGAACCGGCGCCCCTCCAGGTGGCCAAGCGCGATAGCGGCGTCCGCCCCTGCCACCCCGAGCTGCGCTCTGAGCGCCTCCACGTAAGGCGCGAGCTCCTCGTGACCCTGAACCGCCGGGTCCGCCGCCAGGCGTTCGAGCTCCTTCCGCGCCTCGGCCACTCGGCCACGGGCGAGCGCGTGCTCGGCCGCGAGCACCTCCGCCAACAGCGACCAGTTTGTAAGTTGCTGGGCCTCGGCCACCGAACCGAGCGCCTCGAGGTACGGGCCCGCGTCCGTGGACGTGGAGATCCCGATGCGGATGGCGGCCTGGAGGCCGCGCAGGAACATCCCGAGCTCACCACGAGCGCCTAGCGTCTCGAGCTCGCGATCCAGCAGATCGACCACTCCCGCGGGCCCCTGGGGCAGCCACTCCGCCACCTCGACGGCGAGGCGCGCGCGCGTTGCCGGATCGAGCCCACGGGTCACGCCGTCGAAGGCGGCGACGGTGTCGGTGGCGAGCCGGAGGCGGGAAGCGACCTGTTCGGCGTCGGGGGGATCGATCGTGATCACGAGCCCCCCTGCGCTGCGTCGAGGGCTTGGAGCAGCGCCTCCGGCCCTGCGCCCGGGCGGGTGGCCGCGGAGCCCAGCGCGCGTTTCCAGGCCTTCGTGCCAGGCACGCCGGAGAACAAGCCCAGCGCGTGCCGGACCACGGCGTGAAGGCGATGACCTCGGCGCAGCATCTCCTCGACGTGTGGCAGAAACGCGTGCACCACCTCGACCCGAGTGAGGGGGGCCCGGTCGTCCCCGAAGAACAGCGCGTCGGCCGCCGCGAAGCTGTAGGGAGCGTCGTAGGCGCGCCGCCCGATCATCACTGCGTCCACGTGCTCGAGCTGCTCGCGCGCCACCTCGAGGTCGATGAAGCCGCCGTTGATCTCCACGCCTAGGCGGGAGTGCTCTCGCTTCAGGCGGTGGACCAGCTCGTAACGAAGCGGGGGGATGGTGCGGTTCTCCTTCGGCGACAGGCCGGTGAGCCAGGCCTTCCGCGCGTGGACGGTGAAACGCTCACAGCCCGCGGACGCCACCGTGGTCACGAAGTTGCTCATGAACTCGTAGGTGTCGTCGTTGTCGATGCCGATGCGGTGCTTGACGGTGACGGGCGCGTCGATGGTGCCACGCATGGCCTCAACGCATCGCGCGACCTGGTCGGGGCGCGCCATCAGACAAGCCCCGAATCCCCCACCTTGGACCCGATCCGATGGGCATCCGCAGTTGAGGTTGACCTCGTCGTAGCCGAACTCCTCGACCGCGATTCGAGCGCACTCGGCCAGGGCGGCGGGATCGTCGCCTCCGAGCTGCAGCGAGAGCGGGTGCTCGATCGGGTCGAACTCCAGGAGCCGCATGCGCGGTCCGCGCAGGATCGCCGAGGTCGTGATCATCTCTGTATAGAGCAGCGTCCGCCGGGTCACGAGCCGCATGAGGTAGCGGAAGTGGCGGTCCGTGCAGTCCATCATGGGGGCGACGCTGAGCGGGGAGAAGGGACGCACGGCCGGAGGGTACGGCAGGCGATCGCAATGGCCAACCCTCGGTTGCGGACGCAGGGGGTGTCCCTTAGGCTGCGTGCTCGAGGACCTGACGTGTCTCTGAGCCCAAGAGGCTCGAGGAGGATTGCGATGAAGCGTTTCGGAGTATGGAACCGCGTTCTCGTGGTGGGGCTCTTCGGCGGCGCGTGCGCCGGCGCAGCGGAGTCCGAGAGGTCAACGCCCTACGACCGGGTCACCAGCGAGCTGGCGGCCGTCGTTGACGAGCTCCCTACGGAGACCCCAGTCACTCAGGCCGTGGCCGAGTCCGGGCCCTTGTGCGACGCGATGTGCACTGCCCGCACCTGGATCGACGAGGAGCGGTACGACGAAGCGCGCGAGGCGCTGGCGAGGCGCCTGGTCGAGGCCCCCAAGGACGTGGAGGCGGTGCTCCTGCTCAACGCCACCGACCTGCGCGACGAGGAGTACGCGCGCGCTTATGAGCGCGCCAACGCGTGGGTGACGGAGACGGAGGACGTGCGAGTGCTGGAGCAGCGCGCGCGGGCCAGCCTGGGCGCCGACGATCCGGAGACCGCCGCCGAGGACTTCCGCGACCTCATCAGCGCGCTCGGCGACCTCCCGAAGGAGCAGTCGATCTGCAACGCGTTGTCGGGCTGCTGCCACAGCGCCGCCGGAGCCCAAGCCCACGCGTGGGTGGGCCTCGCCACGGCCGAGTACAACCGCCAGGACCTGGACCGAGCGGAGGAGATCGCCAGTCGGGTGCTCTCCGAGGGCCCAGTCGCGGAGGCCCTCGACCCGGCCTACGGCAAGTTCGTCAAGGCGCTGATCGCCTCACGGCGCGGCGACGACCTCACGGCCGAGTCGATGTACCGGGACATCCTCGCCCGCCACCCGAACGAGCCGGGCTCGCTGATCAACCTCGGCGGCGTCCACTTCCGCCGAGGCGATCTCCAGGCCTCGCGGCGCTTCCAGGAGGCGGCCTTCGCCGTGGCCGGGGTCGATCGCCGGACCGCCGCCATCGCCTGGGCCAACGTCGCCGAGATCGACATGCTGGCCGGTGACTTCCGGGCCGCCGAGGAGAAGCTCCTCGAGACCCTGTCGATCTCGAAGTCGTTCGCGGCGGGCCACTTCGGGCTCGGGGTGCTCTACGACCTCATGGGCCGAACGGAGGAGTCCGCCGAGCACATGCGCGAGGCGCTGCGCCTGGACACGAACGGGGTCACGCGCTGGAACACGAGCTGGCTGACGCCCGAGTGGGAGCAGCACTTCCGCGCCCTGGAGGCCTTGGCCGAGGGGCGGCTGGAGGATGCGGAGGTCGCTCTCCGTGGCCTCACCCGCAGCTCCGTCCCCATGCTTCGAGACGCCGCGCTGCGGCACGTCGCGCCCCGCAGCTGACGCCTCCAGTCGGCCGTAGGCTCTCGTCACCATGTGGGTCTACCGCCTCCTGCAACGCCTCCTTCGCCTCGTCTCGAGGGTCTTCTTTCGGCAAGTCGAGGTCGTCGGGCGGGAGAACGTCCCGCCCGAAGGAGGAGGGCCCGTCATCTTCGCGGGTAACCACCCGAACTCGCTCATCGACCCTGTCCTCATCATCACCTCGTGCGGCCGGATCGTGCACTTCGCCGCGAAGGACGTGCTGTTCCAGTCGAGGCTGCTGGGGGCCGTGATGAGGGGCCTCGGAGCGGTGCCCATCAAGCGTCGCCACGACCACGACGGCGCTTCGCCCGAGCCTGCCGCGGGCCCCCCGAGCGCCGAGCCTGTCTCCAACGACGACGCCTTCTCGGCGCTCACCCAGGTCCTCCGCCAGGGCCGCGCCATGGGGATCTTCCCGGAGGGGCTCTCCCATGACGCCTCTCAGCTGGTCCAGCTGAAGACTGGGGCCGCCCGCATCGCGCTGGGGGCGGCGGCAGCCGGGGTGCCGGTTAAGGTCGTGCCGGTCGGAATCACCTACATCCGCCGCCGCCGCTTCCGCAGTCGCGTGCTGGTGCAGTTCGGCGAGCCGCTGAACGTGGAGGCGTCCGGGCAGACGCGAGAAGGCGCGCGGGCTCTCACCGCCGAGATCGACGCGGGGATGCGCGCGCTCACGATCAACGCAGGCGACTGGGACACGCTCCGCGTGCTCGATGGCGTGCGCCGGCTCTACCAGCCGCAGGGCATCTCCACCCACGACCGGGTCGAGCTGGCGCGGCGGTTCGCCGTCCATTACCCCACGGTGCGTGAACAACCCGAGGTGGCACAGCTGTTTCAGCGCGTCTCGGCCTACCTCGAGCGGCTCGACGAGGCTGGCCTCAGCGACGCGGATCTGCTTCGGGGCGCGAGCCCGGTCGGGGCGATCCCTCGCCTCGTGCGCCACCTCGCCCTTGCCCTCATCTGGCTCCCGCTGGCGCTGCCCGGCCTCCTCGTTCACGCCCCTGTCGGGTTACTGGCGATCTTCGCCGGGCGGGTCCTCACGCCGCGGAAAGACGTCATCGCCACCACCAAGCTGGTCGCCGGCATCTTCGGGGTGCTCCTCATGTACGTCACCATGGTGGTCCTGGCCGGGGTCGCGTACGGCGGGTACGGAGCGGCAGCGATGGGGGCCTTCTTGCCGCTGACGGCGTTCGCCACGCTGAAGGTCTTCGACCGGGCCACCGCCGTGCGGCGCTGGGGTAGCACGCTCCTGCGCTTGTGGGGTCGGGACGATATCGCCGAGCTCCGTGCCGAACGCGCGCAGCTCGAAGAGGCGGTTGTCCGAGCGGTGGACCGCTTCAAGCCGAAGGACCTGGTCGCGCTGTTCCCGAGAACCCCGGCGGAGCCCGCGTGAGCCGCCCCACGGTGGTCCTGCTCCATGGCTTGTTGCGCACCCAACGCTCCCTGAGACGCCTCAGGCAGGCGCTGGACGCCGACGGCCATCCGACCTGGTCGTGCACGTATCCGTCGCGTGAGCTCGCGGTCCGCGATTGCGCGGAATACGTCAGGGAGCGACTCGCCGAGGTGCCCGGGCCTTACGTCGCCGTCACCCACTCCATGGGCGCCATCGTGGTGCGCCATCTACCGGAGCTCCCGTGGCGCGGCGCTGTGATGCTCGCGCCGCCGAGCCAGGGCAGCCGGATCGCGGCGCGTCTGCGACACGGACGTGCGTTCCACTGGCTCTACGGCCCCGCCGGGCAGGACATGGGCGGTCCCGCGAGCTGGGCGCTCCCAGCCTGCCAAGCGGTAGTGCTCGTGGGAACCCGCAAGCTTTCGTGGTCCAACCCCACGAGCTGGCTCACCGTGGGGCTCGGCATGTTCCCCGAGGGTGAGCCCCACGACGGGACCGTGGCTCAAGTGGAGTCGGCCCTCCCCGGAGTGGAGCCCGAGCCCTTCGACGCCAGCCACACCTGGATCATGAACCACCCGGCGGTGATCCGGCGCGTACGTGCGGCGGTGGATGGGTTCTCTTCGGGCTGAGCCCCGGTGAAGCGGGTTGCGCCTCCCCCGGTGCGGTTACCCGCCGTCCTCGCCGAAGGTCAGGGGCACAGGGACGAAGACCAAGGGAAGCCGAAGCTCTCGGTAACGGCGCTGACGGAGACGCTGGACCCACAAGCCAATCGCCTCAGAAAGTCCAGCAGATCCGCGCCGGGAGCGCCAGCGTCAGCCACCGAGCCCGGGGGGTGGCCCAGCACCCCCACTGCGGCGCGGAAGAGGCCATCGCCGTCGGTGCTCTGACCGTCGTCGTCCTCTAGGCGCTCGTCGAAGAGGTCCCAGAGGAGCCCGTAGACCAGGCCCTCGCTGAGCCTCCCGCTGGGGTCACCCTCGGGCACCACGCCATTCACGATGAGGGGAGTTGCCTCCAGATCCAGCTGATAGATCCGGCTCGGCTGCAAGTCCGTGTAGTCCGGCTGTCCGCGGAGCCAGGCCTGGAACCAGGTCGCGAAGCCCTCGGACCACGCCATGGCGGGCGCCGCCGGCTCGAGGTCGTGCCCGCCGCCCGGGTTGGACCAGGTGCCGAATGCGGCCTCGACGTAATGTCCGAGCTCGTGCAGGAGCACCGGGTCGTCGTGCGCGTCCTCGTCGCCGGGTTGGCCGGTCAGCTCGAGCGTGAAGCCATCGAAGTAGAAACAAGAGCCACAGGCGGGTCGAACGGCCTCACCCCAGCGGATCTGCAGCGGAGCGCCTCGGAGGTCGGGATCGAGCGCGCCGAGGCTCAGGTCGACTCTCACCGCGCCCTCCAGCGCGTTGAAGGCGCCAGCCGCGTAGGGCTCGTCCACGAGGACGTCCACCCCGGCAACAGGCCACGACCAGGCACCCGCGTCGCTGACGACCGTAACGTCGAAGTGCGACAAGGCAGCGCGTGCCTCGGCGCGGATCCCGTCGAGGAGCGGCACGTCGAAGCAGCCACGGTCGTCGGTGGCGCCGACCACCTGCTCACCGGCGACGAGCGTGGCGCCCCGGACCGGCGTGATCACCCACGACTCCGCGCCGACGCGCTTCGTGTAGGCCATCGCGCCCTGAAGGCGCTGCCCGTCTGCGGTGAGCGGCTGTGCCCTGACGCACGGGCTGGGCCACGGCGCGGGGGCCGCGCTCGACGTGTCGGCCAAGACATCGGGAGAGGAGCCCTCCGGCTCGGCGCATGCACCAAGGAGCCAGAGCACGAGAGGGGCGCGACGCACTGCCGGAGTGTGCCAGATCCCCGGCATGCGGGGCCAACGCTGGGGGCTCAAGCGGCTTAAACGACAAAGGCGACCCGAGGGTCGCCTTGTCGCACGGTCGGACGGCCTAAGCCGCCTGAACGTTTGCCTTACTGCGGGGCAGCGGCCGGAGCAGCTCCCTCAGCGGGAGCGGCAGCCGGAGCAGCCTCGGCGGCCGGAGCGGCGGCCGGAGCAGCCTCGGCGGCAGGAGCGGCGGCAGGAGCAGCCTCGGCGGCCGGAGCGGCGGCCGGAGCAGCCTCAGCGGCAGGAGCGGCGGCCGGAGCAGCCTCAGCGGCAGGAGCGGGCTCGGCGGCCTTGACGGCGGCCTCGGCGGCCTTGGCGGCCTCCTCAGCGGCCTTCTTGCCCTCCTCCAGAGCCTTGTTGCCCTCTTCGGTGGCCTTCGCGGCGGCCTCGGCAGCGGCCTTGGCGGCCTCCTCGGCCTCCTTGCCAGCCTCGCCAGCGGCGCCGGCCATCATGCAGCCCATGACGCCCATCTCGTCCTTGGCGGCGGAGAGGCACTTGCCCATCTCCGGCTTCTTCTTGCACTCGTCCATGAACTCCTTCTTCTTGGCTTCGTTCTTGGACTCTTCGACCATCTTCTTCTTCTCTTCGGCCGACAGCTTGGTCGACTTCTCCATGACGGAGACCATGTTATCCATGGCCTTCTCACAGTCGGACTTGCAGCCAGAAGAGATAACGATACCGGCCAGTGCGACCCCGGCCACGAGGAGCTTCTTCATAGTATTTCTCCGTATCCTCACAGCGGCGTGGGGTTCACGCCGGAAAACGGCGCGCACTTTCGGCGGGCCTGCCGTGCTTGTCAACCATGTACACGGTAAATTAGTTCAGACCGTCGAAGGAATCTTCGCAAAGATGGGTTGCTGGATTTCCAAGCGATTCCGGCGGGTTGCCGACTGCACCTGTTCGTGAGAGTGTCACAGCCTCAGGGTTGGGACTCCAATGAGCGCGTACGACGACGACATCGATCTGGCAATCGGCCTCAGTACGCGGGGTTACGCGCCCCTGCGAGAGCTGCTCGTGGCCCTTCAACGCGCCTGGACCGAGGACCGCCGCAGCTTGGCGGCCGTGCTGGTCAGCAACGGAGTGGTCAAGCAGACCGACATCGATCGCGTCGTCGCAAATGAGCGCGCGGGCGTCGACGCGTTCCTGCCATCGCCCAACCGGCGCTACACTCATGAGAAGAAGCTGGGCGAAGGGGGCATGGGGGTCGTGATGCAGGTGCGTGACCGAGCCTTCGGGCGGTCGGTCGCGATGAAGCACCTCTCCGCCGCCTCCGGGAGCACGGATGAGGCGATCGGTGGTCTCCTCACCGAGGCTCGAATCGCGGGGATGCTGGAGCATCCGAACATCCTGCCGATCTACGACGTCGGCTCCCTGCCCGGAGGGGAGCCGTACTACACGATGCGCCTCCTCGACACGCTGAGCCTGTCGGACATCCTCGGGATGCTGCGGGACGGCAACCCGGAGGCCGCCCGCGAATACCCCCTGTTGCGCCTCATGCGCATCTTCCTGCAGGTCGCCTACGCGCTCGACTACGCACACGGCCGGGGCGTGATCCACCGCGACGTGAAGCCCGACAACGTGCGAGTGGGGCACTACGGAGAGGCGCAGCTGTGCGACTGGGGGCTCGCGCGCGCCGACGGCTTGCCCGACCTGCCACTCCGGAAGGCGCTCCAGGACGCGCTGGCGCGGGGCGAGAAGAATCCCTGCATCGTCATCGGTACGCCCAACTACATGAGCACGGAGCAAGCGGCGGGGAAAAACGAGGAGGTCGGCCCGGCCAGCGACGTGTACGGCCTCGGGGCGTTGCTGTACGAGCTGCTCACATTGGCGCCGCCGGTTCAGGGCGCGGACACCCTCGTGATCCTGCAGAAAGTCGACGTAGGCGACGTGACCCCTCCCCGGGAGCGCGCGCCGGAGCGACGCATCCCCGTCGAGCTCGAGACACTTTGCATGACTTGCATGTCGCCGAAGCGCGAGGACCGGCCCCCGGACGTGCGGGTGGTCTGTCGGGCGGTGGAGGCTTGGCTGGACGGCATGCGCGACCGCGAGCGGCAGGCAGAGCGCGCCTTCCGCGAGACGGAGCGCGGCCAGCGTTACTCAGACGCTTTTCACCGCCTGCGCGAGGCACGCCGGACGACGCACGCGGCCGATCCGCTGGCGCCGAGCACGCGCGACGCAGCGAGGGAGCTGGAGCGAGAGATCGCCGCGGCGTTCTTCCAGGCCCACGACGCCTTCACGCGCGCAGCGGGCTTCGCGCCCAACGATCTCGTGGCTAGGGCGAAGCTGGCGGAACTCGCCGCGAGCCACCTCGAGGACTGCGAGGCGCGCGAAGACGAGCTGGGGTGCCAGATGGCCTGGTACCTGCTGCGCCGCAACAACGACGGCGCCTTCGATCATCTTCTGCAGGGCCAGACGGGCCTGTCGGTGTCGAGCGATCCCGCGGGAGCCGCCGTCTGGCTTCGCGCGCTGGCACACGATGGCCGGATGGAGACCACGGCACGTGCCGTGGGCACCACGCCGTGTACGCTGGAGGAGCTCCCAGCGGGCCTCTACCAGCTGGTCGCCGAGCACGTCGCGCACGGCAACGTGACGCGGCCCATCTTCCTCGCCGCGGGCAGCGTCCGGAGCATCCGAGTGTTGTTCGGGGGGCCCTGAGAAGCTCAGACGCCCACGAGCCGCGCACCGGGGGGGAGCCGGAACCCACGGACAAGCTCGGCCACCGCCATGCGCCGCTTTCCCTCGAGCTGCACCTCGCTCACACGAAGCGCCCCCTCGCCACATGGGACGATCCAGGCGTCCCCGTCGAGGACGATCTCGCCCGGCTCGCCGGCGGGACGGGCCACGATCGAGACGCCCGGGAACAGCTTCACCACCAGCGCCCGACCGTCGTTGCCAAAGATGTGCGAGAACGCCCCCGGCCACGGATGGAAGGCGCGAATTCGCCGCTCGAGCTCTACGGCGGGTAGGGCGAAGTCCAGCTGCCCGTGGGCGCGTGTGAGGATGGGTGCGAGGGTGGCCGCCGACGCGTCCTGCGGCGTGGGGCGCAGGTCTCCGTCGAGCAGCGCGTCGAGTGACTCGGCGAGCACGGCGCTGCCGAGCGCGCTGAGGCGGTCGTGCAGCGTGGCGCCGGTCTCGTCGGGGCGGAGCGGGATTGCCGCCCGCCGGAGCACGGGGCCGGTGTCGAGGCCGGAATCCATCTGCATGAGGCAGACGCCGGACTCCGCGTCGCCCGCAGCGACCGCCCACTGGATCGGCCCCGCGCCTCGCCATCTCGGCAGGAGGCTGGCGTGCACGTTGACGCAGCCGAGCCGCGGCAGCGCGAGGAGCGCGTCAGGGAGGATGCGACCGTATGCGGTGACCACCACCAGGTCCGGGGCCAGCTCGCGGAGCAGTTCCGGGAAATCACCGGACCGGAGCTTCGTCGGCTGCGCGACGGGGACCCCCAGGCGCTGCGCGGCGACTTTGGTCGGCGGTGCTTGCGGCTCTGAGTGCCGCCCGTGAACCTTGTCGGGCTGACAGACGACGAGCAGAAGCTCGACCCTGCGGTGCGCGTGGAGCGCGCCGATACACGGGACGGCGAAGTCGGGCGTGCCCATGAAGATGACCCGGGCGCGCGGAGGGACGGTGCTCACGCGTTCGCCGGTGCCGGCTCGATCCCCCGCTCGGACAGGAACTTCCGCAGGTCACGCAGCAGCAAGCGGCGCTTCAGGGGGCTCAAATAGTCCACGAAGGTGATGCCCTCGAGGTGGTCGTGCTCGTGCTGGAAACAGACCGACTCGAGGCCGGTGAAGGTGGCCTCTTCCCACGCGCCATCTACCCGTTGAAACCGCACCTTGACCTCTTGAGCCCGCTTCACGGACGCGGAGAGTGTGGGAAACGACAAGCACCCCTCGTCGTATGACTGCTGCCCCGTCTTGCTGAGGATCTCGGGGTTGATGAGGGCGCGGCGGTTGGGCACCAACGGCTCCTTGGAGCCCGGCGGCCGCTCAGAGGGTACGTCCATGACCAGCACCCGCTGGCTCACCCCCACCTGGTTGGACGCGAGCCCGATTCCGTTCTCCGCGTACATGGTCTCGAACAGATCTTCCACGAAGCGGGCAAGCTCCGGGCCGAACGCGGTGACGGGTTCGCAGCGCTTCCTGAGCACCTCGTCAGGGTAGAAACGGAGGGAGAGCAGTGCCATGGGACCTCACACGAACTCATGCGCCTTGGGCCCCGGGCCGCGCGGTCCGGGGTCCACCAGCGTTGACCGGTAAAGATACGTGCTGGCTCGCAACTCGGGAAGCCCTCCCCGCCGGTCGTGGACTGGAGGCTCTACCGCACGCTCATCGCCACGGAGTAGCCCGCCAGTGGCCCGGCGAGTCTTCACTGTTGCGGGCCCAGCCTCGGAGGCGCGAGCGCAACCCGCAAGACCGACTCCCGCCACCTGCCGATGACGCCTCAGGTCCGCGCCGGCAACCTCGAAGAAACCGCCAGAGTCCCCGGACCGGACCGCCGAGTCTTCCGGACCACGCATGAGGGCCGCGGCAGGCCGATCGGACGGAGCGCACCATGAACAGAACTGTCATGGCTTGGAGCGCCTTCTGCTTGGGGCTAGTGTTCTCCGGCTGCAAGTCCGCGTGCGACGAGGCGTACGACCGGCTGCTCGCGGCCATCGACAACCACACGCACTTCACGCCGGACCAGAGGAAAGCGGCTGTCGAGGAATGGAAGTCGGAGCAGAGAAAGAAAGCGTTCATCGACGAGTGCAAGGCATCCTCTGAGGTGGGCGAGTGCCTGGCGGGCGCCTCCATGACACTGCCGTCCTGGCTTGCGTGAAGGCGCACATCAGCTCGGACTGCGAGAGAGCGCTCGCGCAGATCACGTCGGTCATCGAGAGCTCGGCCACGCTGTCCAAGGAAGAGGGGGCGGGCACCGCCAAGGCGTGGCTGTCGTCGGCTCACGCGGCGGACTTCCTCGACGAATGCGATCGGCAGCCCGAGGCGCGCACCTGTGTGGCCGGGGCCACGAACGCGGCGGCCACCGCCGCCTGCCTGTCGAGCTTCGGAATCGTGATCTACCTCCAGTCCGACTGTGAGAGGGCCATGGAAAACATGGTCTCCGTCATGGAGAAGTCGACCAAGCTGTCCGCCGAAGAGAAGAAGAAGATGGTCGAAGAGTCCAAGAACGAAGCCAAGAAGAAGGAGTTCATGGACGAGTGCAAGAAGCGGCCGGAGATGGCTAAGTGCC
>SXOO01000101.1 GCA_005776725.1 Pseudomonadota bacterium
CACCCTCCCGCTTGAACATGGGCATCGTGGCGCGAGCGTAGTAAAGCCCACGGCAAAACAACAGCTTGCGCGCGACATTCTGCACGCGCGTTCCGTAAGTCCGCGGAACTTAAGCGAAGATCAAGTCGCGGATGCGCCCCACGCTCGCTGAAGCTCAACCTCAGGTCGTCAGCGAGGTCGGTCCCCCACTTGGTGCCGTCGACTCGGTAGACCGGGTTGGCTGTGAGCCTCTTGCCGTCGCTGAGGATGTCGACCACCTCGGACATGACGTTGTAGGTCACCGAGGTGACTGCGGTCTTACCGAGCGTGGAGCCGAGCTGGGTGCCGCTCTTCTTTCGCACTCCCACTTTGACCGGGCGGTCGAACGAGAGCGTGGAGGTGATGCTTGGGTCCAGCGTGAACTTGGACCGCTGATCAGTCTGAACGTTG
Source organism: Pseudomonadota bacterium (assembly GCA_005776725.1). GTDB lineage: Bacteria > Myxococcota_A > UBA9042 > SXOO01. The sequence goes on from SXOO01000101.1 coordinate 430, forward strand.
AAGCGAAGATCCAGCGCCGCGGCGGAGAATTCGTAGCCCCAGCCCTTGGCCTTGTAGCTGAACGAGAAGCCGTCGATCTTGTAGTAAGCGTCTACGGCCCATGCCAGGTACTGGTCCAGGTCTAGGTAGAAGTCGAAGAATCCCTCGTCGGTGCCCGAGACCACCAGTGTCGGGAGCGCCTCGCTGCCCCGAGGTGTGATCGCCAGGGACTGACCGATGAACTTCGGCCCCCTGAAGCAGCCACAGATGCCGTATTCGTCGCAGAGGAAGTTGAGGGCGGCGGGGGGCACTGTGGGCATGATCCCAAGGAGGTACAGCGTCGACTCCATGACGATATCGTAAGGAGATTGGTCAGTGCATATGACCAGGTCGTTCAGCGCCGTGAGATTTAGGCCAGTCAACAACTTCAGCGAGGAAGCCAGACTGAACGTCTTCTTCGAGAGGGACTTGGCGAACGACTTTCCGAAGCAGTCGAAGAAGCAGACATTTCCACTCACGGAGAAGGAGAAGGAGACCTCGGCTTTGACGTCCCAGGACGTCTGCGGCTGGGTGAAAGCAATCTTGATCGGGCTGCCTGGGTGGTCGGTCACCACACTGCCGCTCGACGTGAGGGTGACGACGTCACCGCTCTTGAACGTGTTGTCCTTGGGCTTGGTGGTGGCGACGTCGATCGGTAGGGTCACCGCGGTCTGCCCCGCGCCCAGGCTCAGCTCGAAGAACAGCGCGAAGCTCCCAGAGAACGACGCGCTGACCGTGATGCCGAACTCCTCGCCAGCCACCTCGAACGTGTCGCCGAGAGTCCCCGTGTTGAAGTTCGGGTCCAAGTCGAACAACGAGAACTTGGCCGTGTCCTGGCCGTTTACATCCGCGCGGAGCAGCCCGCGGTTGGTGGTGTTGAAGTCGAGCTTGTCCACTGGCGTCGTTGTGTTCTGAACGGACGACGCGTAGGGCGCCGGCACGAAGCTCTCCGTCGCGTTCGGGCAGCTCTGGGCTTGCACAGGTCGCGCGCTCAGCGCGCCCAGGGCCACGATCAACAACGCCGCGAGCCTGCGCCCTTGCGACGGGCCCAACCCAGGCGATTGCTTGGCGGTCGGACGGACGAGAGAAGAGAATGATCGTCGCTGCATTGCTGCCCCTATCAGAAGACACAGGAGAGCAGTGTCGGGCTGCTCGCCGATTCGGCACGCCGAAGGTTTCAACACTCTCTTGGAGCGAGCGCAGCCGTCAAGTGAGGAGGGATGGAGGGGATGGAGGGAAAAGCCGAGAGCAGCTACAGTGCCGCGGCCTATCCTCGCCTCCGGAGTGACGACGCTTTGAAGAACCGCCGATTTCTGAAACTGACGCTGGGCGCCCTGGTCACCACGGCCAGTTGCGCCTCGTCTGGCACCACGAACGACCCGGTCGTCCTCGACGCTGATCGGGACAACTTCACCGAGGCCGCTGGAGACTGTGACGACCTGAACAACCGGGTCTTTCCGGGGGCCACCGAGGTCCTCGGCGACGGCATCGACCAGGACTGCAGCGGAGCGGACTCCCCAGCCCTGGCGCCCTCCGACCTCGACGAGGACGGCTTCACCGAGGCGGCCGGCGACTGCAACGACAAGAACGACGGCGTGTTTCCGGGGGCGGTCGAGGTGCCCGGCGACGGGATCGACCAGGACTGCAGCGGCGGCGACGCCCCGGCTGTGCCTCCCGCTGAGACCGTGTCCGACGTGGACCAAGACGGCGTCACCACGGAGGGTGGGGACTGCGACGACTTGAACCGTGCGACCTTCCCCGGCGCACGAGAGCGTACCGGCGACGGGGTGGACTCGAACTGCGACAACGACGAGATGCCGAGCCTCGGGCCGAATCGCTACGCCGACGCGCTGGGCATCATGGACACCGATGAGGACGGCAAGATCTCCTTCGAAGAGTTCTCGGCGGCCTGCGCCGTGTCGGCGCGGCTCGACGGCGAGCCGAAGCCCGGCGTGGTTCACACCCACTCGAGCTGCTCCGGCACGGGTGCCGCCGCGGGCATGCACATGCACTCGTGGAAAGAGTTCTTCGTGCACGATTGCCGCGGCGTGAACTACTGCGCCGGATGGAGCTGCGTAGAGACCGCAGAGGACAAGGGCCGGACCGGCGCGGTCGCGTACGCGGAGGCTGGCTGCACCAACTGCCACGGGGGCAAGGGCGGCGCGTTCAAGATCGAGGTCACCCCGGGGCAAGACCCGGAGCAAGTCAAGGCGGCCTTTCTCGACCGCAGCGACGACCGCTTTCGAGCCGCCATCGCGTTCGGCATGTCGGGGATCAGCCCGGGTCAGATGGCGTATTTCAATATGCCGGGCCACTACACCAAGCTGTCCCGGCGCGAGATCGACGCGGTCATCGCCCACGTGAGGTCGCTGCCCCTCGAGGCGGTGAACTTCGAGTGGGGCTACCCCATCTCCGTGGACGACCCCAGCGACAAGTAGGGCGGCGAGGTGTGACGAACCTCGCGCGGCGCTTGCCTCCGGACGCCCTTGGCCTGGGCCTCAGGCCGGCTCACTTCTCCGAGATCCACGGGGAGATGCCCGACGTGGGCTTCTTCGAGATCATCGCGGAGAACTTCTTGGGGGTCGCCGAGCTCCCCCGGGTGCACCTCGACCGGGTGGCAGCGGGCTACCCCGTCGTGGCCCACAACATCTCCCTCAACCTGCTCGGCACCGACCCGCTCGACACGCGCTACCTAGAGCGCCTGCGCTGGCTCATCCGGCGGCACGGGATGCCCTTTGCCACCGACCATCTCGCGTGGACGAGCTCCGACGGGGAGCGGCACCACGATCTGCTCCCCGTTCCGTGCTCCGCATCGCTAGTGCCGTGGGCGGCAGCTCGAGTCCGGCAGGTGCAAGACGCGCTCGGTGTGCCGTTCGGCATCGAGAACCCGTCGACCTATCTGCGCTTCGCGCGCGACGAGCTCCCCGAGTGGGAGTTTGTGCGGCGAGTGGCGGAAGCGGCAGACTGCGGCCTCCTGCTCGACGTGAACAACGTCTACGTCTCCAGCGTGAATCACGGCTTCGATCCCCGGGCGTACCTCGCGGCCGTCCCGTGGGAGCGCGTCTTGTATGTACATATCGCGGGGCACACGGTCCGGCCCGACGGCCTCCGCCACGACACTCACGACGCCGCCGTGGCCCCGGCGGTCTGGGAGCTGTACGCGGAGGCCTGGCGCCTCGGGGGTCCGTTCCCGACCCTGCTCGAGTGGGACGACCGCATCCCCTCACTCGAGGTGTTGCGTCGTGAGCTCGCCATCGCGGTCGAGGTGCGCCGATGACCCCGCTCCTCGTGCCGCCGGAGCCGCCGGAGCAGCGGGAGCCGCCCACGTGGTGGGTCCAGCTCCAGAGCGCGTTCGGCAGCTGGCTGCGCACGCCCCTCGCGACCCGGGACGGCGCCCGGGTAGCGCCGGTCGCTTCGATCGACCCCGAGCTCAGCGCCGCTATCGTGGACGACGGGCCCGGTGCCACGGCGCGACTGGCCCTCTACCACGAGCAATACTGGGCCCGGCTCTTCATGGTCTTTCAGGCTGCGTTCCGGCGCGTGGCTCGAGCCGTGGGCTACTGGTCCTTCAACTCGCTTGTCCAGGCGCACCTCGCCGGTCGCTCCCTCGACTCGGTCGACCTCGGCGACGCCACTGCCCACTTCTACCCTGCGATGCGAGCCGCGCTGGACGCGATGCGGCATAGCCCTTCTTCGGCGGGCCACGAGACCTCGCTCAGAGAGTTGTCCAGGGTGGGCGGCGAGCTCGGCCCCGTCCTTGGGACGCTGGACGTCGCGTGGTCGCTCGTCTCTCAGGCGCTGGCGGTCGATGAAGCGGAGCGGCGGGCGTACCGAGCGCCCTTCGAGGCCGCGTGGGAGCCGACACCGCCCGAACGCGAGGCCCTGCTCAAGCGCGGCGTACGGGCTGCTCCCGGGTTCTCTCTCGTCAAGACGGACTGGTCGCTCTTCGACGCCGGTGGCTCTCAGACGCGCCTGCCCGACCCCGAGCACATCGTGGTCCACCGCATGGCAACGGGCGTGGGGAGCCAGCGGGTCGACGCGGTCCTCGCGCGCCTCTTGTCCCTCGCGGCCAAGACGACCCTCGCCGATGCGATGGCTCGAGTGGGCGCCGCGAGCCCCACCGTCGAGCCGGCGGCGATGGCCGCGTTGCTGAATAACCAGGTCGAGAGGTCGCTTCAGGCGGGCTGGTGGGTGGGCATTAGGAGCTAAAGCCCGGCGCTGAGGCACCGGGTCCCCGCCCCCCGGCACAGCCCCGTCAGCGCATGTAGATCGCCGTCTTGGCGGTCGGGTTGCCCGACCCCGCGGCGTCCGTGCCGTAGTTCCACCAGTCCCACGAGTTGCGGTTCGTGCAGATGTGCCCCTTGGAGGGAGAGGCCCATGAGCCGAAACACAGCGGGTGGTCTGGCAGCCAGTTGATGTGTGTGCCCCCCCCGCCAACGTCGAGTCCCCAGCGGTTCTCCGAGGGCGGGGCGACAGAAGACGCCGACGGGCAACTGCTGTCGTGCGGGAGGTCAGCGCGATAGGTCCAGAAGACGAACCGCAGGGCGCTCGAGCACGCGCGGCTCTTGTCGTACCAGACGGTGTGGAAGGGCGAGGCGGTGTTGACCGCCATCATCACGTTGCCGAGCGCGTCCGCCTCGCTCGAGGACAGCTGCGCGTTGGCATCCACTGTGGGCGAGGTGAGGGCGGCGGGGTTCACCGCCGCCTCCGTGAGCAGCGAGACACCCGTGGTGCCGTTGGCTACGCGGACGAGCGTCCATCCTCCGCCGTCCGTGACCATGTCGCAGTACAACTTCCGGGTCTGTCCGCCCACGATGAGCCAGTAGATCCCGCTGCCCTTGGACGCGCCGACATTGACGATGGCCTTGCAGCTCGCGGCGGGGACGGTGGGGGCGCTCCCGAGCGGGGCCTGGAACGACGCCAGGTTCCAGCCCTTCGAGGTGCAGACCTTGAGGCCGTCGTCGGTCACGTCGAAGTAGAGAGCACCAAGCGCGTTGCTGTCGCAGACGTAGGGAGCGCTCGGCGCGTTGTGGACGCGGAAGCGGGTGAGCTGTGCGCCCGCGAGCTCCAGCCCGGCGCCAGCCGTGAGCAGGCCCGAGAGGGTGCCGCCCGTGAGCCGCAAATACCTGGAGTCGTGGTCTCCAGAAGCCGCGTGGGCCGTTATCGCCGCTTCGAGGGCCGTCTTGGCGTCTGCGAGCGCCACGGCCAGATCGGCTACGGCGCCTTCGAGGGTCACGTTGGAGCCGTCCAGCGCCGTCTCGAGCTCCGCGACGGCGGCGTCGAGCTCCGCCTGCGTCGCGATCGCCACGTCCAGCTCCGACTCGGAGACGCACGCCGTGCAGCTGAGGCCCGTGGCGGTGGCCGCGGAGAGCGCGTACGGCACCGCGTCCAGGCGCACCCGGGGGAGCTCGGGGTCCGTGCCGAACTGAACGCCGAGGTAGAGCTGTCCCGTGAACCACGCGGCGTCGAGCGGCGTCACGCCGTCGCCTAGTGACTCCGAGAAGGTCCCGTCCTGAACCATGAGCGGAGACTTCGTCTGGCTCCAGACGGCGTTGGTGGCGTCGGCCGCGAGGTAGAGCCGGAAGACCACGTCGAACGAGCCGTCGGGGATCACGCCGGCTGCGTTGCGCAGGACGCCTTGCGCGTGAAAGCGCGCGGGGACTTGGGCGGCCGCGGCAGTGGCTGCGAAGAGCAGGAGGGTCACGAGTTGGCGCATCACGCTCTCCACGACGGGGTTCCGACCGAGGCTACTTGGTTTTCGCGTCTGGCCCAACCGCTCAGGCGTTGGGGTCCGTCAGGCGCTGGTGGGCACGCGCGACGTCGGTCTCGTCCAGCACCCCGAGAGGCGCCCCGCGATCGTCCACGACCACCAGCTCCCTCAGGTGGTGCTCGAGCATTCGCTCGAGGGCGACTCCCAGCGGCGTGTGTACCTGGACCGTCACCGGCGGCCCCGACACCTCAGCGAGGGGGAGGCCGTCGAGCGCCTGCGGCGACCACGCGACCAGTCGTAGGAGCTCAGTGGTGACCATTCCCGTGACCACGCCGTTGGCGTCTACGAGGGGAAAGACGTGCTGGCGTGTCGCTCCAGCGACCACCCCGATTGCGTCCTCCGCCAGGGTGCCCTCAGGGAAGGAGACGCGGCCGTCGGGGATCGACATGGCCTCGGAGACCGGGAGGTGCCGCAGCGCCTCGAGGCCCAGCTCGCTGCGGTGCGCGGGCGAGTCGTGGCGGGTGCGCCGCTGGGCGGGGTAGAGCACGTTGCGCCGGTTGGCGATGAACGCGATCCCGCCGCAGAACATCATCGGCACGAGCAGGTCGTAGCTGCCGGCGAGCTCAGAGACCAACACCAGCGCCGCCAGCGGGACGTGCGCCACGCCCCCGTAGAAGGTGCCCATCCCGACGAGGGCGAACGCGCCGGGGTCCAGGGTGGGATCCCAGAGGATCTGGGCAGCGCGCCCGAAGGCTCCTCCCACGAGCCCGCCCATCACCAGCGACGGCCCGAAGTCGCCTGCGCTTCCGCCGGTGCCCACCGTGAGTCCCGTGGCCAGCAGCTTCAGCACCGCGAGCAGCAAGAGCACTCCCACGCCGAGCCACCCGCCGGGTAGGAAGTCCGCTCCCGTGATCGCGATCTGGCCCGCGCCATAACTTCCGCCCAGGATCCCGAGTCCCTGGCCGTCCGGGATGTTCGTCTCTCTCGCCAGAATCCACAGCACCGGGACCATCAGCAGGCCAACGCCGAGGCCGCCCAAAGCGGGGCGCGCCCACCCGGGGATGTTCGCGGCGCGGCTGGCGTGCTCCACGCCGTGCAGGAAACGAACGAAGACCCACCCGAAGGCGGAGACCGCGATCGCCATCCCCAGGTAGAGCGGCAGGTGCGAGGCGTCGAAGCTGTAGTGCTCGGCGTGCGCGAACAACGCGGTCTCGCCCGAGACGGTCGAGAGCACGGAGAAGCCGATGACGCTCGCGAGGACCGCCGGCACCAGGGCGTCGGACTCGAAGTCGTCGCGGTGAAACACCTCCACCGCCAAGAGCGCGGCTCCGAGTGGCGTCCGAAAGACCGCGGAGACGCCCGCGGCTACCCCCGCGACCAGCAGGATGCGCCGCTCGCGGGGTGACACGCGCAGGAGGCGCCCCACGAGGCTCCCCAGCGCGCCTCCGATGAGCATGGTGGGTCCCTCCCGGCCTCCGGAGCCACCAAAACCCAGCGTGAGGGTTGTCGTGATCACCTTCGCCGGCAGCACTCGCGCTCGAACGTTCCCCTGGCCGCTGTGGAAGGCCTCGATGATCTGGTTGCCACCGCCGGAGAAGGTCTCCGGCGCGAGGAAGTAGGAGACGAGGCCAGAGAGCAGCGCGCCGACCACCGGGAGGAGCGCGAGCAGCCAGGGGCGGAAGGAGGTGTCTGCGTGTCCGCAGATCTCGCCGGCGGCGCACAAGGGCTGATAGCCCGCGAGGTCGCTGAGCAGCGCTTCTTGAGTCCACTCGACCGAGAAAACCAGCGCGGCCCCGACCCCGCCGGCCAGAACCCCGACCACCGCGGTGTGAAAGAGGACACGGCCGACCAGCTGCAGCTCGAGCTGCTCGCCCCCGCTGACGAGGGCGCGGTAGAGCATCGCCGCGCGGGCGACCGTCGCGCGAGCCAGGTCGGCATATCCTTCGCCCGGCGGCCTCACTCGGGCCTCAGCCCGCCTCGAAGTGTTCGTAGAAGTCGGCGAAGTTCTGGGCGAAGGTCCACTTGTAGCCCCACGGGTCCGCCACGATCGCGACCCGGTCGCCCCAGGGCATCATCTCCGGGGGTTCGATCGACTCCGCCCCCTCCTGCAAGGCCATGGCGTACCGTCGCGACACGTCCGAGACGTACACGTAGAGCGCGATGGGGCAGGGCGTCTGCGAGGTCATGGGGGCGCGAGCGGTGTGTTGCTCGGACTCGGGCCCGATCATGATCCGCCCGCCCTCCCAGCTCATCTCCGCGTGCTCCACGGACCCCGAGGGGCCCCGCAGCGCCACCTTCGGCTTGAACTCGAACGCGCGTTCGTAGAAGTCGATGGCCTTCTCCACCTCCGGGAGGGTGAGATAAGGCAGGATCCAGGGATGCGAGGCCGGCTTCGGCGAGCGCTCGCTCAAGGCTGCACGGTGAGCGAGGGCAGGAGCTTGCCGGCCCGGTCCATGGCGGCGAGCTCGGTGTAGCCGCCGATGAAGTGGTCGCCCAGGAAGATCATGGGGACGGTGCTGTAGCCGCCGTTCTCACGCGAGAGGCGGTCCCGGAGGGCGAGATCGCGGCTCAGGTCGATCTCGGTGTAGGCGATCCCGCGGTGGGCCAGCAGACGCTTGGCTGACACGCAGTAAGGGCAGATCGGCGTGGTGTAGAGCGTGACGGGCAACATGGGTGCGGCGACTCCTCACAGGCGACGTACGCCCGCTTGCGTACTCAATCCGGCGCGAATTGGCGATGCCAGTCGTCAAAAACCGGGTCCGGCGGCATGGCGGCTTTGTCGAACAGCAGATCATCCAGCACTAGCGCGTCGAGGCCGCTGCCGCGGAAGCATCGGTAGGCGTCTTGCGCGGTGGCGACGAGCGGCTCGGCGGAGGCCAGGCGCTCGTCTCGACCGGCGGGGACGGGCTGACGCTGCCCTGCGGCAGTTGCCACGGCCCGGAGCTGCGCGGCCTGGGGCTGATCCCGCCG
>SXOO01000102.1 GCA_005776725.1 Pseudomonadota bacterium
CACGAGCTCACCGAGCTCTCCAAGGAGCGGGCCACGGTGGCGAACGTCCACGTCGCGGTGCGCGAGTGGAACGACGAGATCGTGTTCCTCCGCCTCCTGCGCGATGGGGCGACCAACCGCAGCTACGGGATCCAGGTCGGGCGCCTGGCCGGCCTCCCGGAGAGCGTCGTGGGCAAGGCTCGGGAGGTCCTGGCGCGCCTCGAGCAGTCGCCCCACGCCGCGCCCGAGGCGCCGAAGCGCGCTGCCCAGCTGGGGCTGTTCGGCGAGGCCCAGTCCGAAGCGCCTTCGGGCGCCCATTCAGACGTCGTGTCGGCCGTCGCCCGCTTCGACGTGAACCGGTCCACGCCGCTCGAGGCGCTGCGCCTACTGGACCGTCTCCAGGCAAGGTTGCGGAAGAGCTGAACCGGCCGCATCCTCCGAACACGCACGTCCGGTGGGACGTGAGCCCCCAGCGGCCGGTGCTCCCCATCCAGGGATCGCCGCCCCCCTGGGCCCAAGCCAGCCCCTGGAGCCGCTCCTCGCCATGCCCGTAGAACTGTGCACTCCGGACGTCGCCGCCGCGCAACCCGCCGTACTCTTCATGGGACGCAAGGCTCGTCTTCGGGCCGCCGACGCGCGCACGCTCGTGCCAGCTGCCGCCTTGCCTCTGCTGGAGTCGATGTTGGACGACGCCAGCCCGGGAGACCGGGGGACCACGGTCCACACCTATGTCCCCGACGCAGAGGGACCCCGCCGGTTCTCGCTCGGCGTGTTGCCCGAGCCTTGCTCCCGACACAACAGCCCGGCGCGCCCCCACGCGATCACGAACCTCGCTACCACGCTCGGACCCCGTCAGGGCAAGCTGGGCATCGTCCTGCTCCTCGAGGATCCGGGGCACGCGGTGGCCGCGGTCGCTGCCGTGGCCCGCGCGTTTCCCTCGTACTGCGCGCGGTCGCGAATGCCGGCCCACCAGCCAGTCCGCGTCGCGGTGGTGGGACCCGGCGGCGAGCCGCTGTCTACGGAGGCCCTGCCGATCGTCGCGAACGCCGTGACCGAAGCGGCGGCGCTGGCCGACATGCCCACCTCGGAGCTCGACGTGCCCGCGTTCGTCGAGCGCGCGAAGGAGCTCGCGGCCCGTTGCCCCGGCGTGACTATAGAGGTCATCAGCGGCGAGGCGCTCGGGCGCCGAGGGCTCGGCGGCCTCTACTCGGTGGGCAAGGCCGCGAGCGGCCCGCCTGCGCTCGTGGTGCTCGGGTGGCCCGGCGCCGGCCCGGCGTCGCCTTCGGTCGCCTGGGTAGGCAAGGGCATCGTCTACGACACCGGCGGTCTCTCGCTCAAGGCGAAGACCGGGATGCCCGGCATGAAGGGCGACATGGCTGGCGCCGCGGCGGTGCTGGCGGCGTTCGAGGCCGCGGTGAAGCTCCGCACACCCACGCGCCTCTCGGCCCTCCTCTGCCTCGCGGAGAACGCGGTGGGCCCACTCGCCACGCGGCCCGACGACATCATCCGCCTCTACAGCGGCAAGACGGTGGAGGTGAACAACACAGACGCGGAGGGGCGCCTGGTCCTCGCCGACGGGGTTGCGTACGCCGCGCGCCACCTGTCTCCGGACACGATCATCGACATCGCCACGCTCACCGGCGCGCAGCTCGTCGCCACCGGGAAGCGGCACGCGGCGGCGATCTCGAATGACGAGGCGCTCGAGGCGCGAGCGGTCCTGGCGGGGCGGCGCACCGGCGATCTCGTCCACGCCCTGCCCTACTGCCCGGAGTTCTACCGCGCCGAGTTCAAGAGCGAAGTGGCCGACATGAAGAACTCCGTGAAGAACCGCGAGAACGCGCAGTCCTCCTGCGCAGCACAGTTCATCGCGAACCACCTGGGCGACTTCTCCGGCGCGTGGCTGCACCTCGACATCGCAGGCCCCGCCACGATGCTGCCGGAGCGCGCCTCGGGCTTCGGCGTGGCCCTGCTGCTCGACCTGCTCGGAGCCGTGTAGCGCTCCGTGCGGACCTTCGGCACCCTCGGCGTCGGCGTCCTGCTCGTGGCGCTGATCATGGCGGCGCTCACTCTTTTCGTCGTCGACAGCCATGCGGACACAGACGGCGACGCGCTCCCTCGCGCGCTGATCGTCACCTACACCAGCCTCGTCCTCGGCGTGGGCGCCGGGGCGTTCTTCGGGCTCCTCAAGGGTCGAATCGGCTGGTTCATCCTGATGGCCTCACACTTCGTGTGGTTCGCTTGGCCGGCGTTCCTGTCGCTGTCCGAAGGACGTTATTTCGGCGACATCGCGAGATACCGGCTGCCGCCGGAGACCGTCACGAAGTGCACGCTGCTCTTCATCCTGTTCCTGGCGCTGAACCTCGTGGGCTACGTGCTGGCGTCTTGGCGCACCACCGAGCCGTCATCCGATGAGCCTCAGCGGGAGTTCATCCCGCAGATCGGCCCCGTCATGGGCGTGTTCTTTCTCCTCGGGGTGCTCCCCTACTTCGTGCTCGGAGGGTCCTTCGCGGAGATCGTGGCCCAAATCTCGGCCGCGCGCAGCGTGGACAAACCCTGGTCACAGGGGGCCCACGTCGTGGCCGAGCACGGTCCGGCCGTAGTGCTGGCTCGTGCCAGCCTCGTCACCTTCTCGGCGCTGGGCGTCTGGCTGGTGTTCGCTCGGCGCACCTATCGAATCCCGTTCTGGCTGGCCGCCTTCCTCGCCTTCAGCGCGCTCCTGGGCCTGCTCATCACGTTCTTCGACTCGGGCACCCGCACCTGGACCATCATCATGATTGGACCCGCCGCGCTCGCCGCGTTCTCGTACCGCATCCGGCAGCGGCACCTCATCCGGGGCACGCTCACGGCCGCGGTGGCCCTCTTGCTCGCCGTGGCGCTGGTGCAGCTCCAGCGCTTCTATCGCTTCACCTCGACCATCACCAACCTGGAGGTCGAACAGGTGGTCGAGCTGCAAGACAATGACTTCTTCACGGAGAGCGCCATCGCCATGGATCTCGTACCGCGCTTCGGCTACCTCAATCAGTTCGAGCCGGCGCTCTATGTGACTAATTTCATTCCAAGATTCTTGTGGGAGAACAAGCCCTACAGCCAGACCCTGCGCTTCTTCACGCTCGGTCGCTCGGGCTTCGACGAGTACCTGAAGACCGGGACCTCCCGTATGCCGGGCGTCGTAGGCCAGCACTACATGTCGTGGGGACTCACGGGGGTGGTCATCGCGGGCCTCGCCTGGGGCGCTCTCTTCGGCTGGTTCGAGTCTCTGTTCCGCCGCGGGAGGGCGTGGTCGCTCCACGCCTTCTTCGGCGCGCTGGGTCTCGTGTTCATGTTCACGTCCGCGCGCGGCCTCTATCCGGGCTTCCACTATCCCTTGGTGATCACGCTCGTGCTGTTCCTCGTCAGGCGGCTGCTGGAGCGCCGGTCGGATGGCGCCGAAGCCTGACCCGGGGCACGCTCAGGCGTGTGCGTCGTTCCACGTCCGACCCCAACCGACCTCGACGTCGAGGGGCACGGCCAACGAGACCACCCCGCTCATGGACGCGCGCACCCGCTCGGCCAGCCGCTCGGCCTCGCCCTCGGGCGCGTCGAACACGAGCTCGTCGTGCACCTGCAGCACCATGCGCGCCGAGAAGCCCTCGCCGCGCAGGACACGCGCCACCTCTAGCATCGCCAGCTTGATGATGTCTGCCGCGCTGCCCTGCACCGGCGTGTTGATGGCGACCCGCTCCGCGCCACTGCGCCGCGCAAAGTCGCGCGCCCGCAGATCGGGGACATATCGGCGACGACCGAGCACAGTCTCCACGTAGCCGAGCTCCCGGCCCCGCTCGATGGTGCCGTCCATGAACGCCTTCACGGCGCTGTATCGCTCGAAGTAGCGGTCGATGTACTCCTGCGCCTTCTTTCGAGAGATCTGCAGGTCACGTGCGAGGCGGAACGCCCCCATGCCGTACATGAGGCCGAAGTTGATGGCCTTCGCGGCCGACCGGTGTTCGCGCGTGACCTCGGGCTCCGGCACGCCGAAGATCTCGCTGGCGGTCCGCCGGTGGACGTCCACGCGGTCAGCGAAGGCTCCGAGCAGTCCGGGGTCGCGACACAGGTGCGCGAGGATCCGGAGCTCGACCTGGCTGTAGTCCGCAGAGACCAACACATTGCCTTCCCGCGCGACGAACGCGTCGCGGATGCGGCGGCCTTCCTCCGTCCGGATGGGGATGTTCTGCAGGTTCGGGTCGAAGCTGGAGAGCCGCCCCGTCGCGGCCACCGCCTGCCGAAAGCTGGTGTGGATCCGACCCGTTTCGCGGTCGATGAGCGTTGGGAGCACGTCCGTGTACGTGCCCTTCAGCTTCGACAGCTCGCGGTACTCGAGGATGCCGCTCACAACGGGCGACTCGTCCGCCAGCTGCTCGAGGACGCTCGCGTCCGTGGACGGGCCGGTCTTCGTCTTCTTGAGCACAGGCAGCCCAAGGCGCTCGAAGAGCACCTCCGCCAGCTGCTTCGGTGAGCCGAGGTTGAACTCGGTCCCGGCCAGCCCCCAGACGCGCCGCTCCGCCGCCGCGAGCATCTCCCCGAAGCGGCCGGAGAGCCCGCGGAGGATCTCGGGCTCCACGCGCACGCCTGCGAGCTCCATATCGAGCAGGATCTCGGACAGCGGCAGCTCCAGCTCGGCCAAGAGCCCAGCCCCTTGCGCCTCGGCCAGGGCCGTCGTTAGCGGAGCCTCGAGCCGTGCGATCGCCTCGACGCGCGCGAACGCCGCCGCGGCCGCGTGCTCCACCGGGGTCTCGTCCCATCCCTGCCTTCCCCGCTCCACCTCGGGCGGCAAGGGCGGCAAGTTCTCGCGCAGGTGATCGAGCGCCAGATTCTCCAGCGTGTGCGCGTACTTCGTAGCGTTCGAGAGGTAGCTGGCGAGCTCCGTGTCGAGGCGAGGGCCCGGGACACGCAGGCCCTCACGGGCCAGGACGAACGCCAGCTCCTTCCACGCGTGAGCGACGCGCTCCTTGGCAGACAGCGCCGGCGTGAGCCTCTCGAGCGCGACCGCCACGGAGACCTGGTCTCCAGCGTCCAACAAGCGATGGCGGAGCGGCACGTACCACGCGGCCGTCGTGGTCGCGAACGCCAGCCCGACCAGCCTCGAGCGCGCGTAGACGGGGTGGTCCCAGAGACCGAACACGGCGAAGGTGGGCGCCGAGGCCAGCGCTAGAGCGAGGGCGCCCAGCGCCGCCTCGTCCCGTACCACGGCGCGGGTGACCTCTTGCCGCGGCGCGGCGACAACCTGAACCTCCCGCAGCAGGTCCTTGAACTCGAGGGTGCTGAACAGCTCCACCAGGGCGGCGTTGTCGGGCGGGCTGAGCGCGTAGTCTTCGTTGTGGGTGGAGAGCGGCAGGTCCGCGCGGAGGCGAGCGAGCTCGCGGCTGAGGAACGCGTTGTCGCGCCCCTCCTCGAGGCGCTCGCGGAGCTTGCCCTTGATCGTCTCCAGCGAGGCGTACACGCCCTCGAGGGTGCCGTGTTCCACGATGAGCTTGGCGGCGGTCTTCGGGCCCACCCCATCGACCCCAGGGATGTTGTCCGAGTCGTCGCCGATGAGGCCCTGCACCTCCACCACGCGGTCCGGACCCACCCCGAACTTCTCCTCACACTCGTCGAGCCCGATCCACTTGCCCTTGTTGAAGTCTTTGTTGGCGTCGAACAGCCGGACCCGTCCGCCCGTTTCGGTGGCGTGACCGAGGAGCTGGTAGAGGTCCTTGTCGCTCGAGACCATGACGACGTCCCACCCGCCTGCGGCATAACCCCGCGCGAGCGTGGCGATCACGTCGTCCGCTTCGTACCCGTCGTGCTCGATGATGCTGAGGCCCAGGGCGCTCGCCAGGGGCCGCATGAAGGGCATCTGCGCAGCGAGATCAGGCGGCGTAGCGGCGCGGTTGGCCTTGTAGTCGGCGTAGAGCGCCTTCCTACCAGCCTTCCCGGTAGCGGAGTCGAATACACAGGCGAAGTGGGACGGGCTGTGCTCTCGGAGGAGCTTGCGCACCATGTTGGTGAACACGAGCGCGGCGTTGGTGGGCAAGCCGGTGCTGGTGGACAACCCGGACTCGCGCGTGGCGTGGAACGCCCGAAAGATGAAGTTGGAGGCGTCGAGAAGGTAGAGCGTGCGGGCGGCCATGGCGCGGGACCATAACCGAGTTCCTTCAGGAAGGCAGTGGCTCCTCGTCGTCCTCGCCCAGCTCGTCCGGCGTGTAGACCGGGGCGCGGCGCGGCGGCGGCGTGGTCGCCGTCTCTCGACCGGTGGCGGGGACGACTGGCCGTTCTGCGGCCGGCGCCGACGCGGGTGGCGCAAAGCAAGCCCGCGAGGCGCTGACGTTCGACGCCCTCGTCAGACACTCGGCGCGCTCTCGGTTGCCGGCACGTGTGCACGCGACGTTGCAGGTCTCTTCGTTCACCCGGCGCTGCTCCGTGAGCAGCGCGTGGGTCCCCTCACGCCCGGCGACGGACAGCCCCGCGGGCCAGATCGGCTCGAGGAACCGCGTGGTCGCCCACTGCTTGCACGCCTCCACGCAGAGCTCGCCCATGGCGACGGGCTCCGCGGCGACGGGCTCGGGCGTCTCCTCCACAGCCTTGATTCCGTTGACCGGAAGCGGCTCTATCTCCACCGGCTTGCGCGTACACCCGACGCTCGCGGCAAAAACCAGCCCTGCAGCGTAAATCCTGAGCATGGCCCCCCCAAGTACGTACGCCCAACCCCGGGCGTCACGCCTCCAGACCCCACCCCACGTGGTGCCTGGAGGACCAAGCTCATCCGGTACAGCCGCTCAGGAAAGGCCGCAAGAATTTCGCCCAAGCGAGGTCGCTGGAAAGGCGCTCGTTACCGGAGGGCCGGCAAGGACGGGGTGTGGCTCGAACCGATGCGAAGGGGGCGCGCGGCCAAGCCACGGCCAAAGGCGCAATTCACCGGAGCGCGACAGCGCGGAGATGAACCGGGCCGGGGAGCTCTGCTGCCCCGGCCCCAGCATGAATTGTGGCGGCGGCTATTCGTAGTCGCGCGCTCGTCCTTGGAACATGCGGGTCTTGTCGAGGCCGGCGTCCTCGGGCTCTCCCGCTTTGTCGAGCGAGGTAGTGTCCCCGCTCACGCGGTATCCAATCGCGTCGAACCGCAAGATGTCTCCCGCGGCCAGCGGCGACTCGCGCACGCGGCGGTTGTTCACGAAGGTCCCGTTCGTGGACCCCTTGTCCACAACCATGAGCTGGCCGTTCGTCCAGCGGATCTCCGAGTGGAAGCCCGAGACGCCCTGGTGGACGATGACCACGTCGTTCGAGGACTTCCGGCCAATCGTGAGGATCCCCTGGCCGGCGCGAAACTCGAACTTGTCGGGGCCCGGGCCGAGGGCGGTGAACCGAGCGACTGCGACTGCACCAGAGTCGTGGCCTCCTGCGTCGCGAGGCGGCTCGGCGCGCGGTGGCGCGGCCCGGCGCGCTGGCTCCGGCGCCTCGCGGCCAGCTGGCGCGTCTCGAAGGGGTTCTGACCTCTTGCCCTTCGGCGCCTCGGCCGGCGCCCCGCCGTCATCGAGCGCCGTCCCGGATGCGAAGTAGTTGCCGGCGTTGAACTTTCCGCCTGAGGCGGCCGGGGCGTCGTCGTCCGCCGCGCTCCTTCGCCGCTTCACGAACATCACGACGAGGAGAACGCTCACGAGCCCGCCGACGCCGGTGGCGACCCAGATCCACCACGGCCGTGAGGGGGCAACCACCACCGGGGCCGGCGGATCCGCTGCCTCCTTCTCCTTGCGACGCGCCTCCTGCTCGGCCTCCATCGCTTCGAGCTCGGCTTTGATCGCCTCCGGGTCCGCGGCCTCGGACTCCTCTGGGTCGTCCTTGCCGTCTCCGGGTTTGTCGAGCGCCCCCGCCGCCTTCGCTGCCTCGAGCGCCCTGGCGGCCTCGGCGGCCGCGGCCTTCTGCGCGGCCTCTACCGCCTGCGCCGCGGCCGGATTTCCTGCGGCCGCGAGCGCTGCAGCCTGTGC
>SXOO01000103.1 GCA_005776725.1 Pseudomonadota bacterium
GCCTGGGTGGACACGCGCTCCCGGCGGGGCACGGTAGGGGCGGCGCGGGGATCCAGCGGGGCGCCTCGGTGAACGACGCCCCCGAGCGCCGAAAGACCCCGAGCCCGTCGTCGAGCCGGCCCGCGACCAGCACCGACGCGCGGTCCGCCCCGCCAAGCGCCAACGTGTAGGCGCCGGCCAAACCCTCCACGCCGCCTTCTCCGGCTTGCCGGTGGGCGAGCTCCGCCGCGCCGTCGAGCACCCGCAGCGCATTGGCCACCTGGCTCACTACGGCGACCCGAGTCCCGGAGAGCGTTACGGCCGCGGCGCCCCTGAGCTCGGCGTAGGGGCGGAACGGGCCGAAGTAGTCGCGCGGTCCGAGCTCGTAGAGCAGGGCAGGGGGCGGCTCCTGGAAGGTCTCTGCGAGCCGCCAGGAGGCTCCCTCCCGCCGGAGGAAGGACACGCTCTGCCCGTGTCGAGCCGTGACCACGAGGGTGTCGTCGTCTTGGAAGGCCAGCGCGGACGGGAACACCCGCTCGGGGTGAGCGTCGAACACGAACTCTTCCCAGTCGACCGCCTCGCCCCACTGCGGGTGGTTGGTGGTGCCCGGGCACTCCGCCACGACGCCCACAGGGAGCAGCGGCGTGGCGAGCCCCAGCGTGGGCGTGCAGCCGGGCTCCGCGCCGCAACGCGTGGGCGTGAACAGGTAGACGTTTTGGTCGTTGCAGCCCGCCGTTGCCGCGACCAGACCGCCAGGGCTCAGCGCCACACCGTCCACGGCCTCTAGCGGGGTCGTTCCCAGCACCCGAGCGTCGGCGCCCAGCTGGCCCCACACGACGCCGTCGGCCGTGGCGCCTACAAACTCGACGCCAGCGGCGCTCACCCGACCGCCGAGGCGCTCGACCACGACACCGGGGAGCGCCTCCGCCGTGGCCAGCGTCTCCAGTTCGAGGCGCACGACGCCGTCGGGTCGCGATGCGAGCAAGACGTCCCCGTCGGACCACAAGTCCGTCACCGGGCCCGCGACGAGCTTCGCTGGGAGGGCGCCGCCGGTTCCGCCCGCGGCGAGCTGCCATCGGACGAGCCCGTCGGGCCCTGCGCTGACGAGCCCGTCGCCGCTGCGGACTAGGGCTGTGGAGGCTGGCGCGGTCACCGCTGGGCCGGCGGGCGTGCCGTCCGGGTGGAAGGCCGCGAGGCCGCTGCCGTCCGCGTTCGCGACGTAGATGAGGCCGTCCGGTCCGAAGGCGACGCCCGCCGGATCGCCAAGGCCCGAGAGACCTCCGTCACCCTGGGTCAGCGTCCAGAGAGGCGCCAGCTCTGGGCAAGCCTTGGCCACGGGTTCGTCCGTGGGCGCACAACCGAGCGCGGTGAACAGGAGGCAAGAGACACTTCGCGCCGCGTGCGCTGAGGGCGCGCCCGTACCGGGAGCCCTCATCACCGTGCGGTCTCCCGCGGCCGGGACGGGCAGCCCCCAACCCGTCCTGCCTGGCACCCGTCACCCGCGGCGAGTCGGCGCAAGTCTCAGCCTCGGCGTCGCCTGAGGGCGAACAGCAGCAGCGGCGCCAGCGTCCAAACGACGCCGGCGTGCTCCAAAGGCTGGCCCAGGGCGGCGCAGCCGGAGCGGTCGCGAGGGGGAGTGTTCGGTCTGCCGGAGCTGTGCGTGTCGGCCCCGTGGGCGGCGCCGTCGGCTCCGGTGTCGGTCGAGCCGCCGGCGTCGGGAGCGCCCGACGATGCCGTGTCGCTGCTCGGCGCAGGCGCGCCGTCGATGGACAGCTCCCAGGTCGCCTCGGCAGAGGGACAGCGGATGAGGCCGCTCGTATGAACGAGGCGGAAGCGGGTGGCCGCGGGGAAACTCGGCGCGGTGGCGTCGAAGCGGAGCACGAGCTCCTCGCCCGGCGCGACCGCCGTCGCGTTGTGGAGCACGACGGCCTCCGACTCCCAGCTCGAGTGCCACACCCGCGCGTTGCCGAGGCTCTCGACGTCTTCCGCGTGGAGCCCCACGGCCCCGGGCTCCCAGAGCTCCGAGCCCGCGTTTCGGAAGCGGAGCGTGGCGCTGAGCGCGGCGCCGGGACTGGCGTCCAGCGGCGCGTCGAGCTCTACGAACTCCGCCGCGCGCGGCGGCAGCGTCGCCCCGAGCGGCGCCCCGCCCTCGTCGGTCTCGCCGTCACAGTCGTCGTCGATGTCGTTGCAGGTCTCGTCCCCCGCTTCACCGGTGGCGACACACGCCACCTCACCCGAGAGGCACATGAGCACGCCGGTTCCACAGGCCCCTGGCGCGTCCGTCATACAAGCCACCGGCGCGCCGCCGTCGTTCGGATCCACCGACGTGCACGACCCATAGGACGACCACGTGCATTGGTCCGAGCAGCTCCGCGTCTCGACGCCGCAGCTCGCGCAAGGTTGATGCTCCACGGCGCCCGCAGCACACTCGCCCGCACCGCCACACTCGCCGAAGGGCTCCCACCCGCAGCCCCCGTCACAGCTTCGCGTGCGCGTGCCGCACCAGCCGCACGCCTCGGTCTCGGTGGCGCCCGGCGCGCAAGCGCCCCCGTCGGAGCAGGCGCCAAACTCGCCCCAGTTACACTCCCCCGTGCAGCTCCGCGTCTGGCTGCCGCAGCTACCGCAGCCCGCGGTCTCCGAGGCCCCGGGAGCGCAGGGGCCCTCCCCCTGGCAGCCGGACCACGCGCCCCACTGGCACCCGTCGCACGTCCGGGTCATGTTCCCGCAGTTCCCGCACGGGGTGGACTCGGTCGCTCCACCCGAACACTCACACGCCTGCACACAGCTCCCCGTGGCGGTGACGATGCCGATGTCCATCCCGTAATAGAACCGGAGGATGTCCTGGTAGCCCCACCCCGCCTTCGCGAGGCATGACGCGCCGTTCTGTGACTTGCACCCGCGGTTCGCGTAGTTGCCCGCGTTGACCCACCCGAGCGTGGTCTGTTCGAGCCCGCTGCCCGACTTCCCCCAGTTGTAGGTGACGTACTTCTCGGTGTTCGAGTAGTCGTTATCGCCCGGCGCCGCGACGCAGTCGCCGGTGGATGGGACCGCCCCTGCGACGTAGAACGCGGCCACCTGTGTGTTCGAGTACCGCAGCACCACGCCGGCGGTCTCGCTCACTGCTTGGTGGTGTGTGGCCGAGGGTGTTTTGCCGCACGAGTAGACCTGATCGCTCTGCCCGTCCGCGATGGAGCCCGAGGTGTTGAGCTTGTAGTAGAGGTAGCTCCGGGCCGCGACCGCCTGGGCCTTCAGGGCCTCGAGCGGCGCACTGCCGTTCTCACACTGGATCACGTGCGCCAGGTAGTCGCCCTCGACCTGCTTGACCCCTTTGCCGATCACCTCTGCGGTGCAGTACGCGTTGAGTGCGCCGCTGCGCACCTCCAAAGAGCGCTGCGGCTCCGGAGCCTCGCCCGCGCACCCAGCCACGGCCAGCGCCAGGACAGCCCGAGGTCCGGCGCGTCGGCGACGCAGGAGCAACCCGACCGCGCCGAGGAGCAGCCAGAGGGCGCCGGTGCCCCCTCGCCCGCGGGCGGTACAAGTGGTGTCGTCGGCCGAGTCCAGGCGTGTCCAGTGCATCGTGTCTCCCTCCAAGGTGCCGACGAGGTCCCCGAGCTGAAGCGGGCCGTCGAGCGTGGCGCGCCGATAAGCGCCATTGCCTGAATACTCGAATGGCGGGACGGTCTCCACCCCGCTGCCGATACGTTGTCCGAAAGCGTCGCGCGGGATGAGCCGGAGCCCGGTCGGCGTCCGCTCCATGGTGGAGAGCGCCGTGGGCGCTGCGGGCTCCCTTGGCATCAACCAGACCACGCCGGTAAGCCCCCCCGCCGTGACGGTGAAGGCGCCAGGCGCGGTGCCGGCGCGCAGACGGGCCGACCAGCCCACGAGGTCGAAGCCGATGTCCAACCGGGTCCAGGCGGCGCTCACCAACGTGCAGCCGGGGGCCTGTGGTAGCTCGGCAGTAGAGGGTTCGACCAGCTGACCGTCCGCGTCACGCCAGATCAGGACCACATCGACGAGGTCCTGCCCATCAGCGCGGGCGATGGGCGTGACGACCCACAGCCTGCTCCGAGACGGCTCCGCGGCGCCGGGCCGGCCGAGGTGTTGGACCTCCACGAGCGTCTGCTCGCCGTGCTGGACGCTGGCCACCTCGTCGAACGCCAGGAGGCGCGCGACGCGCCACGGCGCGACCCCGGGCTCCAGCGGCGCCACCGCGTCGCCCACCACCACGCTGAGGCGGCCCTCGACGTCGGCGCTCGCCGCGCCGAACGCGTCCAACGGCGCGAAGCGGACCGTGGACGCCCCCTTGATCCCTGGGGACACGTCGGCTCGGCTGTCTCCGCCGAAGTTGGCGACGGACGGCACCTCCTGGGCGACTCCGCCCACCATCACCCTGACTGGCGCTGCCCCCGCCGTCTGGAGCTCGGTCGAGGCGTCTCCCGCGACCACTCGAAAGCGGGCGCCGACGCGCACGGGATGTGGGTCGGTCAGCAGCACGTCCACGCGCTCCCGCACGGTCAGCTTGGGCTGTAGCGCCAGGGTGTGCCCCGCCGAGACCACTAGGAAGCGGTGCGCGCCGGCGGAGGACGGCGCCACGAAGTCAGCGCCCGAGGCGCCGGCTCCCACACCGCCAACAACGGTCTCTCCGGGGAGCGTGCTGTAGACCCGCACGGTGGCTCCGGGAGAGGTCTCCGGCGGGTCGAACCACACCGCGCCCGGATGTTCCAGGGCGAAGAGCTGGTCGACCGCGTCGAAGGTTCGGGGCGCGTCCTGTCCCAGCCAGGGCCAACGGACCGTGAGCGTCACGGGGCCCGCGCAGTCGCCGAGACCGAAGTGCACGACCCGCTCGTGAGCCGCCACCGCCTGCTGCCCGCTCAGCTCCCGGTATTGAACCCGGCCGCACGCCTCGAGGCGGAAGTTCGTGCCCGGCAGCTCGGGGGCGCGGAAGGCCACCCAGCGGCCCGCGGCCTCCGTGACGTTGCGGTACAACGAGCGGGCATCGAGGCCGGTGACCAGCGCGTCGAGGCGTCCGTCCCGGTCGAAGTCCGCCACCACCACCGCTCGCTTCGCCGTGAGCTCGAGCAGCCCCGCCGCGTCGGCCTGGTCCTGCCCGTCGACCAGCAGCGTGTCGCGTGCGTTGGGCTCGGGGACGAACAGGTGCAGGTCGTCGTCCACCACGTCCGGAACGCCCGTGGCCAGACCCGGCAAACCCGCGGTGAGCCAGAGCTCTTCGTCCCCGTCGTTGTCGGCGTCGAGGAACGCGATGCCCCACTTGAAGCGGCGGCCCACCTCGCCCCACTCCGTGGCCCGACCGAGCGCCCCGAACGACCGCGCGCCGTTGCCAGAGCGGATCACGAGGTCCGGTCCGATCGAGCTCAGCACATAGTCGAGCGCCGCGTCGCCATCGAGGTCCGCGGCGGCGACCCCCATCCCGTAGATCCCGGGGAGCGCCTCGGCGCCGCGCCCGGCCCGGTAGAGGAAGCTCGGCGTCTCGAGGCTGCCGTAGTCGGTGGCTACGAGCAGGGCGGGCCGCCCCTCGCCGTCGAAGTCGGTGACCATGGGGACCGGGTTGCACCCCGTGCTGGCCACGGCGTCCTCCGGTGACAGGCGGTACCCCAGCGCGCCCCGCTCCAGCCGGAACAACGTGCGCACGGCGGCCGTGCCTGTGCCGCACCCCGCGGACGCCACGAAGAGATCGGTGGCGCCGTCACCGTCGAGATCGCCGGCCGTCAGCAGCTCGGCCGACGTCGCGGGACGGCCGATGGCGAGCTCGCTCCCCCCGGGAAACGGCACGATGAAGAGCCCGCCGGACTCGAAGGCGGTGGGATCGGCGCCAAGCGCGCCCGGGGAGCGGGACTGGACGAGGGCCAGAGCCCGGCGCGGGCCCAGCGGTCCGTCGTTCCACTGGAAGGGCGTGATGCACGACAGGTTCGGCAGCGCCGTGAGGGCGGCCGGCGTGGCTTCGCGGAAGGGCAGGGTGCCGCTGTTGAGGTAGAGCCGAGTGGGGCCCGCCGGCTCGCCGAGCAGGAGGTCGGGGAAGGGGTCGCCGTCCCAGTCGACCCACGCCGCACTTCCTCCGAAGATCGAGGCGGGGCTCGCCCCGATCACCGCGGGGACGCCGGACGCCGCCGTGACGTCTTCGAAGCGCGGCGCCGCCACGAGCGCCAGGACGGCGAGGACGCTCACCAAGCGCGGGACAAGGGCGGCGGAGGGTGCACGGGTCGAGTGTAAGGAAGCGGGCGAGGGCGAAGCAACTCACCGCCCGAGTCACGCCGAGTCACGAGGCGCGGCTTCGCTTGGACGGTGCTCCTATACGCTCTTGATATGGCGCTCTGCGCGGCGCATCCTCGTCCCGGTGAAGCGCCTCCCCATCGCCCTCCTCGTTCTAGCGTGTGACTCTGCTGACCTGGTGGGCGCCGACGACACGCACGTGACGCCGCATCATGACCACGCGCATGAAGCCACCGGCACGGCCCAGATCAGCGGGGCCGTGACCTGCCCCGCGTCGATGACCCGTTACCCCGTGGCGGGGAAGCACAATGGGGGATGGGACTCCAACGCGCTCACGTACACCTGTCCCACGCACCCCTCGAGCTCCAAGGACAACTCGGACTTTCTGGCCGGCGATCACTACGGCAACGACATCTTCGCCGCGAAGGGGACTCCGCTCGTGGCGTGCGTGAAGGGAACGATCGTGGGGAAGTCCACGACCACCATCGGGGGCAAGAACGTCAGCATCAAGGACGCCTGCGGGTGGCACTACTACTACGCCCACCTCGACACCTTCGCGCCCGGGCTCGCGGTGGGCCAGGCCGTGGAGGCCGGCGACCCGCTGGGGACCGTGGGCAACACGGGCAACGCCTCGGGCACTTCGCCTCACCTCCACTTCTCGGTCCACCCGGCCAACTACACCGCGGGCATCGACCCCTTCCCGCTCCTGCAGAAGGTGGACGCCACGGCATGCACGGGGGGAGCGCCGCCTACGCCGCCGGGGGTGAACCCGGATACGGCGAACATCTCGATCACCTCGTCCACGGCGCCGGCCGACACTTTGAGCCAAGGCCCCTCTGGGGGCATCGCGGATGTCTTCGAAGGCCAGACCTTCCACGTGGACGTCGTGGTCGGCAACGCCGCCGGTGGAAAGAACACCTCGGACTACGTCCGCCTGGGGTACTGGGTGGAGTCGCCCTGGCTGGAGGTGGCCACGTGGCAGATCCACACCGACTGGCCGGCCAAGGACAAGAGCACCTGGGTGCTCAACGACGCGGACTCCGCGCCCGACAACCCGCCCAAGAACGACCCTCCGGCGACCGGACAGATGAACCTGTACGCGATCGCGCAGGGCGAGACGAAGCGCATTCGGTTCACCGTTCGGGCCGTGAATTACAGCCTCGGCGCCGTGGACCACCCGGACCTCCGGGCGTGGGTCTGGCACGTCGGCAACTACTACGGCGAGATGACCGGCTGGGACGACCCCGTCGAGGTGAACAAGGCCGGAAAGCTCCTCCGCACCTACGTGCAGCACGACGTGTACGGGGCCACCCACTGGGAGTGGAACGGGGCGCCGGAAGAGACCGAGGGCTGGGGCGCGGCCAACGCCGTGTCGCTCACAGTGGACGGCGCCGAGGACGCCCTCTTCGTGGAGCAACTGGGCCCGGATCCCTACATGGTGTCGCCCGGGGTCGCTCTGGCGGCGTCGCAGTGGGGCGGCTTCCACGCGCGAGTGCGTCATCACGACGGGACCAAGGCGGGGCAGCTGTTCTGGGCCACGACCGACGCGCCGGGCTTCTCCGAAGAGCGCTCGCTGCACTACGAGGTGCCCGGAGACGGGCAGTGGCACGAGATCGCGCTGAACCCGTCCACGAAGCCCGGCTGGACTGGGACCATCACCCGTATCCGCATCGATCCCACGTGGGCTGAGACCGGGCGCTTCGACCTCGACTGGCTGCGAGCTGTGGCCGCGCCGGGGCCCACCACCGGCGACGCCGATGGCGACGGCAAGCTCGCCAGCAGCGACTGCAACGACAACGACCCGAACCTCCAGGACCCCACGGCCACGCCGGAGGTCTGCGATGGCGTCGACAACGACTGCGACGGGCTGATCGACGAGGAGCTCTCCATGGGCGCCGAGGTGTGCGACGGCGTCGACTCCAACTGCAACGGGACGCTGATGCCGGGCGAGGAGGACGCCGACCTCGACGGTCACGCCCCGTGCAAGGGCGACTGCAACGACGCGGATCCTGCGGTGCACCCCGGCGCCACCGAGCTGTGTGACGGCTTCGACAACGACTGCGATGGCACCACCGACGACGGCTTCACCCTCGGCGCGTCGTGCACCGTGGGTACGGGCGCGTGCGCCGCGAGCGGCGTGGTCGGCTGCAGCGACGAGGGCGGCGTGCGGTGTACCGGGGCCCCGGCGCTGCCTGAGGATGAGACCTGCAACGGCCTGGACGACGACTGTGACGGCGCCACCGACGAGGACTGGGGCCTCGGCGGATCCTGCTCTGCCGGTGGACCGGGCTGTCTCCGAGTGGGCGTCACGCGCTGCAGCGCGGACGGCCAGTTCATCTGCGACGCGATGCCGCCGTCCCCGCTCCCGGAGAAGTGCAACGGGCTCGACGACGACTGCGATGGCCTCACCGACGAGGGCCTCGCCCAGGGGGATCCCTGCACCGTGGGGGCAGGGGCCTGCGCGAGTACCGGCGTGACCGGATGCCGCGCGGAGGGCCTGGTCTGCCTGGCGGAGGCGTCCGCCCCGGGGCCCGAGCGCTGTAACGGGCTCGATGATGATTGCGACGGCGATATCGACGACGGCTTCCCAATCGGGCAGACGTGCGAGGTCCTGTCGCTCACGAGTCCTTCGGGCGCGCCGGAGACCTGTCGCGGCGTGGGCGTCTGGGTCTGCGCGCCCAGCGGCGAGCGCGTGGCCTGCGACGCGCCTTGCGAGGCGGCGACGTCGCCCGAGAGCGGCTTGCTCGCGGACGTTGTCAGCGGTGACACGGCCCCGTCGGGCGCCGGGAGTGGTGCCAGCGGCTCATCGGGGTGCAGCGGCGCCGCCAGGCCCACGCCCGGATGGGGAGGGGCTGTGCTCGTCTGGCTCGCGTGGCGGGTGGCACGTCGGCGGGGACGCCTCCATTGAGCCAGCGGGCGGCCCGCTCATGCTTAGCCTGGCTGTTCGCTGGGGTGCTGCTAGCCTCCGCCCCCACCACCGCCGACAGCCTCGACGATATGCGTCGCAGCGGCGTGTTGCTGTGGGGAGCGGACGCCGTCGAGGGCGGCGCGCCCTACGTATTCCTCGAGGATCCGGCCAACACCGAGTCTCACGTCGGCTTCGAGGTAGACCTCGGGAACGCACTGGCGCGGGAGCTGGGCGTCAAGCTGAAGCTGGTCCAGAACACCTGGGACAGCCTCGTGCCGGGCCTGCTTCGCGGCGACTACCACATCGCCATGAACGGGATCGAGATCACCGAAGAGCGGGCGAAGGAGGTCAACTTCTCCACGCCGTACTTCGTGGCCGGCGAGCAGCTCGTGGTGCGCGCCGAGAGCTACGAGCTCAACACGCTGGCGGACCTCGCGGGAAAGAAGGTCGGCACCCTGGGCGGCAGCGTCGCTGAGCGGATCCTCAAGAACACTGCCGGTATCGAGGTGGTGTCCTACGGCGCCCAGAACGCGCCGTACGACGACCTGGCGCTCTCGCGCCTGGACGCGGTGCTCATGGACACCCCGATCGCTGTTTACTTCGGCAAGCCCAACTCGAAGCTGCGCATGGCGGGAGCGTCGGTGGGCGAGTGCCAGTACGGCGTGGCGATCAAGAAGGACGACCTGCGGCTCCTCGGAGAGGTCAACGCGGCGCTGGCGCGGCTGGCACAATCGGGCGAGCTGCGTCGCATCTATGAAGACTGGGGGCTCTGGAACGACCCCACCGCGCGTCACCTCGGCGACCCTCGGCCCAGCGTGGCCCCCGCCCCCCGGTACGACGCCTACGTGAAGGCGCTCACTGGCGAGGTGACCTTCTGGACTCGCGTGAAGCGCTACGCCTCGTATCTCCCGCTGCTCCTGCAGGGCGCGTGGACCAGCCTCTACCTCTCGGTGGCGGCGATGCTCCTGGCGATCGCCCTCGGTGTGGCGCTGGCCGTGAGCCGCCTCTATGGGCCGCGGCCGCTCCAGCTCGTAGCCTACGCCTACGTCGAGCTCGTGCGCGGAACGCCCCTCCTCATCCAGCTCTACCTCCTCTACTACGGGCTCCCGAACCTCGGCGTGGAGATCCCGCCGATCGCTGCCGGCATCCTGGGCCTGGGCCTCAACTACGCGGCGTACGAGGCCGAGAACTACCGGGCCGGCCTTCAGTCGGTGTCTGCCCAACAAATGGAGGC
The DNA here is from genome assembly GCA_005776725.1 of Pseudomonadota bacterium. Classification (GTDB taxonomy): domain Bacteria; phylum Myxococcota_A; class UBA9042; genus SXOO01. The sequence goes on from SXOO01000103.1 coordinate 10,350, forward strand.
GGCGGTGTCGCTGGGCCTCTCCTCGCGGCAGGCCTTGCGACACGTGATCCTGCCGCAGGCGGTGCGCGTGGCGATCCCGTCGGTCACGAACGACTTCATCGCGCTGCTCAAGGACTCGTCCATCGTGTCCGTGATCACGATCGTCGAGCTGACGAACCGCTCCCGCGAGCTCTCGGCCAACACCTTTGATTACATGGGCATCGGCCTCCTCACCGCGGCCCTCTATTTCCTCATGGGGCTGCCGTTCGCGTCCCTCGCCAAGCGCCTCGAGCGGCGAATGGCCCGCTACCTTCGGAGCGCCACATGAGCACCACCGCGCCGGCTGGCGAGGACACCGGGATCGCCATCGAGGGGCTCACGAAGTCTTTCGGCACGCAGCGCGTGGTCGACGGGCTGTCGGTCACGATCCCAAAGGGGCAGATCACCGTGCTGCTCGGTCCGTCCGGGTGCGGAAAGACCACGCTGCTCCGGTGTCTCAACGGGCTCGAGACCTTCGACTCGGGTCGTATCACGATCGCTGGGGTGAGCATCGAGCGCCCGGCGCACTCCGGACGAGAGCTGGAGCGCCGCGTGTCCGAGGTCCGACAACGCGTCGGAATGGTCTTCCAGAACTTCAACCTCTTCCCCCACCTCACCACGCTCGAGAACCTGTCGCTCGCGCCGCAGCTCGTGCGGGGCACTCCTAGGGAGCGCGCCCAAGCGCGAGGGCGCGAGCTCCTCGAGATGGTGGGCCTGGGCGACAAGGCCGACGTGTACCCGAGCTTCCTCTCCGGCGGGCCGATGCAGCGCGTGGCGATCGCGCGGGCACTCGCGATGGAGCCGCAGGTGCTCCTCTACGACGAGCCCACGTCGGCGCTGGACCCGGAGCGAGTCGACGAGGTGGTGGAGGTGCTTCGGCGCCTGGACGCGGAGGGGATCACGCAGATCGTGGTGACGCACGAGATCGCGTTTGCGTACGAGGCCGCCGAGCACGTCGTGGTGCTTGAGAGGGGGCGGATCCTCGAGGAGGGCGCGCCCGCCGCGGTTCTTCGGAATCCCCAGGAGGAGCGGACCCGCGTCTTCCTGCGGCGTTTCCTATCCACGTTTCGACCGGGCTGACTGGCAACTCTCGTCTCGGAGGGGCCGGGCAAGGCGCTCGGCTGGTGCGATCCCTGCTGGACGTTGTCCCGGCTCGTCCGTAAGGTCCGGCGCTCGGAGCACCTGTGGGCCACCGCACGGCGGGCTCACATGACATGAACTAGGGAGGAACCAATGAAGCGATGGACACGAACGTTGACGAGCGCGTTCGCTGCGATGGCCGCAGCGTGTAGCACCAGCGGCGGCGACACGGGCACGGCGGACGGAACCGACGGTACGGATGGCACCAACGCCTCCGACGTCGCGGACGCGACTGACAGCACAGACGCCACCGATGCCACGGACGCAACGGATGCCGCCGACGCGGACAGCACGGACCTGGCTGACAGCACTGACGCCACGGACTCGACGGACGCGGTAGACGCCACCAATGGTTCTGACGGCACGGCGGACGCGGTAGACGCCACTGATGGCTCCGACGGCACCACCGACACCACCGACGGCACCGCCGACACCACCGACGGCACCGCCGACACCACCGATGGCACCGACGGACCCAGCTCGCTCTGCGAGAAGTACGGCGGCGCTTCGGCGATCGAGACCGTCATCAAGACCAAGGTCGTCCCGGCGCTGGTCGGGGACTGCCGGATCTCTGCGTGGTTCACCGGCCTGAAGGACGGCGGCCTCCACGTCTCGGATTGCCTCGCGATCCAGGCCCAGGAGCTCTTCGGCTGCGAGGGCGTGGTCTACGCGGGCTCGAAGGACTCTCTCGGGGCAGAGTGCCGAGACATGGTCACGGCGCACCAGGGGCTCGGCCTCTCCACGGGTGACTTCGACGCCTTGATCGAGGACGTCGCCAAGGCCCTCGGCGAAGCCGGCGTCTCCGGAGCCGACATCGCAGCCGCGGCCCCCGCGCTCATCGGCATGAAGAACGAGATTGTCGAAGATCTCGACAACGCCAAGCCCACCAAAGGCGCCTGTAGCACCGCCGTGGCGTGTACGCCGACGGCCCAGCTCCAGTGCGGTGACGTCCTCGTGGATGTGACCAACGAGGGGGGGCCCTCGCAGTTCTCGAACTACAGCTGCCAACCGTACGAGACCGACGACTACTCGGCCAGCCCGGAGCGCGTCTTCTCCTTCACCTCCGAGGTGGACCAGGTCGTGACGTTCTCGGACGAATCGTTCGCAGGCGACCTGTTCGTCCTGGACGGCGTGTGTGAGGACAAGGGCGATACCTGCCTCGTGGGTGCGCTCAGCGACGCGGCGGTCGAGCTCGTCGCAGGTCAGACGGTCTACGTGGTGCTCGACTCGTGGGACGAGGAAGAGGCCATCGTCGTCACCGACCTCAGCGTCGAGTGCTGCGTCCCGAGCTGTGAGGGCAAGACCTGCGGGAGCGACGGCTGCGGCGGCTCCTGTGGTTTGGCTGAGTGCGCCGACGGCCAGTTCTGCATCGACGGGAGCTGCGCGACCCTCGGCGAGACCTGCGTCGAGGCCCAAGAGATCTCCTGCGGCGACGCGCTCACGAACCTCTCGACCGGGGCCGCCGGCGCCGTGTCTGCCTACGGTAGCTACTCCTGTCAGCAATTCTCGTTCGACGACTACAGCAACTCCCCGGAGTACGTCTTCAAGTTTGTCGCCGAGTCGGACCAGACGATCCAGCTGGCCAAGGTAGGGAACGGCGCGGACGTGACGATCCTCAAGGACCTCGGCGCAGGCTGCGAGGACACGGGGGCGAGCTGCATCGCGCAGGGGAATGACGTGGCGACATCCGTGGAGGCGGGCAGCACCTACTACTTCGTGCTCGACGGCTACATCGAGGGTGTCGTGGACGGCATCGACCTGTCCCTGACGTGTTGTGGCCCGTGCGTCGAGGGGCAGTGCGGCGAGAACGAGTGTGGCGTGGTGTGCGGTTGCGGCGGGGCCGAGAAGTGCGGCGCCGAGTCTACGTGTCTGCCGCTCGAGCAGGGCGAGTCATGCTCCGATCCCTTCGTGGTCGAGGGCACCCTCCCGGCCTCCCTGTCAGGCGACACCAGCGCTGCGGGTAACCTCCTGAGCGCGGCCGACGACGCGTGCGCTGGTCTCAGCTTCGGCGGCGGCGAGGGCTCGCGCGAGCACGTCTACGCCTTCACGGCGCCCGAGTCCGCGATCTACAGCCTCGAGGTCACCGCGGATTACGACGCCATCTTCTATGTCTTGGACAGCTGCACCGAGGGCGCCTGCCTCGGAGGCAAGGACTCAGGCGAGCTCACGCTCGCGCTCGCAGCGAACCAGACCATCCTGATCGTGGTGGATGGCTACAGCGCTACATCGGACAACTCGGGCGCGTATACGCTCACCATCAGCGCGCCTTGCTTCCCGCAGTGCGCCGAGGGGGAGTGCGGGCAGGACGACGGCTGCGGGCTGCCCTGCGGTTGCAGCGAGGCCGAGAAGTGCGTCCTCGATGCGTGTGTGGCGAAGGGCCCCGGCGACTCGTGCGACCAGCCGATCGAGCTGGACAATAGCAGCCTCCCGCTCTCCTTCTCGGGGGCCACCGGCGGCGTCAATAACTACGCGCTGACCAAGGAGTGCGGCGATGAGAACAGCTTGGGCGGTGCGAGCGCCGATCAGGTGCACCGTTTCACCGCGCCTTCTGCCGGCACCTATATCATCTCCGCCAAAGGCTTTGACCTCGCGCTCTACGCCATGACCGACTGCGCCGACCTGGCCGGGAGCTGCCTGGGCGCCAACGAAACCGAGGGCGCCGATGGGACGGAATTCCTCCCGCTGCCCCTCGCGCAGGGCCAGGAGGTCTTCATCGTCGTGGATGGCTACGGGAACGCCAGCGACTATTCTGGGGCCTACACCCTCACCATCAGCGAACCGTGCGTGCCTGCCTGCGAGGGCGGTGCCGGCTCGGCCTGCGGCCCCAAGATGGACGGGTGCCAAGGGAGCTGCGCTTGTGACGAGGGCCTCGTCTGCGTCGACGCCGAGTGCACGCCGCCCGGCGAGGGCGACACCTGCGACACGGCGCCTCCTGTCGACACCACTGAGCTCCCCGTCACGCTAACCGGCACTACCGAGGGAGCTTACGCGGACGACTACATCGCATGTGGTGGCCTCACCGACATCTTCGGCGAGCCACTGGGAGCCGGGTATCCCGACCGCGTCTACACCTTCGTGCCGCCGAGCACGGGCGTGTACGTCTTCACCGAGATCGACACCTTCGATCCCTCAGTTCTGTCGATCACGACCGACTGCGGCGGGGATGGGTCGGCCTGCGTGACCAGCGTGGACCTCTATGAGACCGACCAGAACTCCCACGAGGTGGAGCTGGCCGGCGGGGTCACCTACTTCGTGATCCTCGACGGCTACAGCGGATCCGGCGACTTCACGCTCGTGATCGACCACGCTGCCCCCTGAGGTCCTCGTCGCGGCGCACCGCCCGCCTCGATAGCGGCGGTGCACCGCGGCGTCTGCCCCTGAGCTCGTGGCCGCTGCGCCGGGCCGCCTCCATGGCGGAGGCGCATCGCGGCCCGGCTCCCCCTGAACAGACGGCCACGGCGGCGAACAGAACGACCGCTGCAAGTGTTGACGGGAGGCGAACGACCCCGTTCAATCCGCGCCTGTTCGCACCCCGTCCCAGCAAGTGACGCCGGAGAGTCTCATGCAGAACGCCATGCCCACTGTTGCCCTCCTCGCTGTCGCCGGAGGCGTCTTCTGGTTCGCCAGGGGGCTCGACACCGCGGCGCAGCCGGCGACCTCTGGCCCCGCGGCGGTCCCGGTCGCCCCGGCCGCGGTAGCTGCTGCCGCGCCTGCACCTGCGGCCGAGGTGGCCCCGGCGCCTGTGGCCCCGGCGCCTGTGGCACCAGCGCCCGTCGCTGCGCCCTCCCCAGCACCCTCGACGCCCCCCGCTCAGCCGGTGGCCGTGGCACCAGTGCCCGCCGTCGAGGCGGCCCCCGCGCCTGTAGCGGCGCCAACGCCCTCCGCCCCCCCACCCGCGACGGTGGCCGGGAAGAACCCCGACGACTCGCCGGCGCGGACGCAGAGCGGCAAGGTGTTCGCGTCCAAAGACCCCAACAGCCCCCCGGCTTTCGGACCGGTCGATGCGCTGGTGGACGTGCTCATCGTGTCCGACTACCAGTGCCCGGTGTGCCGTCGGGCCGTCGACGCCACTCACCAAATCGCTGAGGAGTTCCCCGGCGAGGTCCGAGTCGTGTTCTGGAACAACGCCCTCGAGATGCACCGCAATGCCAAGGCCGCCGCGCTCGCGGGGCTCGCGGCACACCGACAGGGCAAGTTCTGGGAGATGCACGACAAGCTGTTCGAGAACCAGGCCGCGCTGGATGCGATCTCCCTCGAGACCTACGCCCAGACCCTTGGTCTGGACATGGAGGCTTGGAAGAAGGACATCGCCGATCCCGCGCTCGACGCACGCGTCAACAGCGAGGGCGCCATGGCCACGGCCCTCGAGGCGCGGGGCACCCCGGCCTTTGTCGTGAACGGGAAGGTCCAGGTCGGCTGGGGCTCGTGGAACGGCTTCAAGGGCATGGTCGAGCGAGAGCTCACCGACGCGAGGGCGCTCAAGGCTCAAGGCAAGACGCCTGCGCAGATCCGCGAGCAGCGCGCCCGCGAGAACTCGGCGAACGAGGCCGCCTTCACGGCCTACAAGTCCGGCTATCTACAGGCCGCGCTGGCGCTCAAGAACTGAGCGACCGGCGTCGGTCCAGCGGGCGCCGTCGCCGTGCGCTGGCGCCACGACGAATTCGCCGGAGCGCGAGAGCGCGGAGGTGAACCGGGCCGGGGAGCTCTGCTGCCCCGGCCCCAACATGAAATGCCCGCTTGACGGAGCGCGGGCTTTCCGCTGAAACGGCGGCGTGCCAAAGGTCCCTAGCACCCTCATTGCAGTGTTGTCCCTCTACGGCTGCGCGCGTCACGTTGAGCCCCCGGTATCGCCCGAGCGGCGGATCGAAGGGCGGGCGGCGGAGGACGTGGCCCCCACAGGCGGGGAGCGCAGGCCCGTGGCAGCGCGAGCCGAGTCGCTCAAGCGCTGCATCCCCCGGAGCGGCACGCCCAGCCTCGTGGCGATCGGCAGCTCCACCATGGCCAGCGTGCTCGGGCCTCAGCTGGAGCGGCATTACAAGGGCGCCCCCCTCCGATTCGCGCTCTGGGGCAAGGCGTCCACCTCGCTGGTCCGTCCAGACTTCTTCGACTGGCCCTCGAAGATCCCGGGCATCCTCAAGCGACACAAGCCCGAGGTCTGGGTCGTCTCTCTTGGCACCAACGACAATCAGCCGGTCAAGCTTCGGCGAGGCGGGTGGATTCGAACGGACGACCCTCGCTGGGACCAGGTCTTCGGCGAGCGCGTTGACGAGCTGCTCGAGCTGGCGGTGGGCCCGGAGCGCTCCCGGGCGGTCGTGTGGGTGGGCCCGTATGCCTTCCCCGGAGAGGGGTCCAGGGTTCTCGGGCGGCGGATCAACGACGTCTTGAAGGCGCGGCTCGAGGCCTTCCCCGGTCCTGTGTTCTACGTGGACGCCTACCAGGCCACGCTGGACGCGCGCGGCGTGCCGATCGTCGAGTTCGTGCACCCCGGCACGGGAAAGCGGCTCCCGGCCCGCGGGAACGACGGCATCCATCTCAAGGCGGCCGTGGTCAAGGCGCTGCTCACTGACCCAGCGGCTGCGTTGGTGGCAGAGTGCCTCGGTCGCTGATCCCGCTGCTTGTGGTCGTCGCCACCGCGCCCGCTTGGGCGCGGATGGTGGTGCGGCAGTCCATCTCGATTCCGGGGCAGCCGGCGGGCGTGGCCAGCGTGTATCTCCCTGCGGCCTACGACGGCGGCTCGGACCGCTACCCCGTCCTCGTACTTCTCCATGGGCTCGGCGGCGCGGAGGAGGACTGGCGCACGCTCGGGAACATCGAGGCCACCTTGGATCGCGCGATCGCGGGCGGCGTAATCCCCCCGCTCATCGCTCTGATCCCCGACGGTCGGAACGGCTACTGGTCGGACTGGCCGGTGGACCGCCCGGGCACGAAGTGGGAGAGCCTTGTGGAGCCCGCTGCCACGCGCTGGCTAGACGGCACGTATCGGACCAACGGGGTGCGCGCGATCGCCGGCGTCAGCATGGGCGGCTTCGGAGCCCTGAGCATCGCGCTGCGCAACTCATCCCGATACGTTGCGGTCCTCTCCTTCAGCGGCGCCTTGTTCACGCGAACGCCCAGCTCGAAGCCCGTCTACTGGTCGGCCTTCGGCGGCCCGCGCCCCCAGCCGGACTTCATCATGCGCAACCCGCTACATCTGGCGCGACTCGGACGCGCGGATCGGCTCGCAGTGTGGCTCGACTGTGGCCGCGAGGACGCCCCCAAGTTCACCCGCGGCCTCGCCGAGATGGCCCGGGCGCTCGAGTCGCGCGGCGCTGACGTGCGTCACCGACTTCGACCGGGCACCCACACTTGGGGGGTGTGGAATTCGGCGCTCGCCGAAGCGCTGCCGTGGCTCGGGTCGCGCCTTGCCGGCGCCCGGGTGCCCCATGGCTAGCCCCGCCACGAGCTCAGGTCATCAAGCGCCCTGGTCCTCGCGTGTGGTCCGTCTCGCGCTTCGCGCCGGGGTTGGGCTCGCCTTCCGCGAGGTGGTGATTCAAGGGCGCCCGTCGCTGGAGGGTTCAGTGCTCCTCCTGGGGCCCACGCTCGCGCTCGACGCAGTCCTCACCGGGGCCGTCGCACAGCAGCCGGTTCGCTGGGTGCATCTCACGGGCCGGCATGACCGACCGCCCGGCGAGGTCGACCGCCACCTCACCGTTCAGTCTCTCGATCGCGAGCTCGCCGCGGGGGGCTGGGTCGGCGCGCTCCCCCGGTCGGAGCAACCGGACGCCACGGACTTCGCGCGCTTCACGGCCACGGTCATCCGATCGGCCCAACGCGTGGCGCACGGACGGCGGGTCACGGTCGTGGGGTGCGCGGTCACTATCGCGGCGCGTCGCTGGGGGCTCCCTCGCCTCCTCATCCGCTTCGGCGAGCCGGTGGTCGTCCGTGCGGGGGACGCTGTCGACTCCGCGGTGTCCGTGGACGCTGCCCTGCAGGAGCTCCAGGTGGCGCCCACGGCCTGGGACGGGCTCGTCTTCCAGGCAGGGCTCACGCCACTCCTGACGGCGCCCGGCCTGCCCGCCCGGGAGCGCTCGTCGCTCCGGTCCGCGTTCGTGGCGCGATATGGCCGGATCTCCGAGGAGCCGGACGTACGCGAAGCCCGGCTCCGGTTCTCGGCGCTGCGGGACCGTCTACTCGCGCTGGGGTGCCCCGCATCGGGCCAGCCGCCGGTCGGGCTCGCGGTTCGGAACGCGTTGCTACTAGCGGCGGTGCCTTTTCAGTTCTTCGGCGGCGCCCTCCTCGCGCCGCTCCGCTTCGGTACCGCGCAGGCCCTCTTTGGCCACAGCCCGAAGCTCATGTTCGGGTCAGGGCTGGGTCTCAGCCTCATGATCGCAGTGGCCCTGGCCGTGGCTGCCACCGTGGCACCCACGGTCGCGGTGCTCGGTCTGGCCTCTGCCGTCGTTGCAGGCAGCGGTTGGGTCGAGCGGCGCTGTGTGTCCATCGCGCGCCTCCTCCGTCATGCGTCGAGGATGCTTCGGCCGCTTCGGGATCAACCGCAGCACTTCGTGGAGCAGCTCGCGGTGTCCGAGCTCACGACGCGAGCGGTCACGCACCCGCGCATGACGGATCACGGCCGGCTCTTCCCGCCAGGTAGCCAGGACTACGACGTCCGCGGATCCAGCATCCTTCGCGATGGGACGGGGAGCAACCTCGTCCGGTAGAGGGGGCGGGTTCAGGCCTCGCGCACCAGCGTCTCGATCAGAAGGTCGCTGAGGCGCATCGCGTCTGCGCCGAACTCCGAGAAATAGCCCCGCGTCTCTGCGAAGGCCCCGCGAAACGACTCCCGGTCGCCGCTGCCAACGGCGGCATCCAGGTCGCGGACGGCCCCGATGAAGGCCTCGCGCACGGCAGCCGAGGGGGGGTTGCGCATGGTGATCTCCGCATAGAGCTCCGGGCTCTGGGCGAAGAGGCGCCCGATGAACGCGAGCTCCAGGCGGTAGATGGGGCTGGTGAACGTGAGGCTCTGCTCGATGGGCACGCCGATGCGCCGAAGGGCGTGTCCGCGCGCAAGCGTGGAGAAGTGCACCAGGACCTGGATCACGGCCATCATGCGGTCGTGCTGCTCGGGCGTGGCCTCGATGAGCTCCGCCCCCATGGTGCCGAGCTCATGGCGCAGCGCTTCGCCGAGAGGGCCGGGGCGCACGGCGCAAGTCACTACTTTCTGGCGTCGCAACGAGGTGACGCTGGGACCGAACATCGGGTGGAGGCCGAGCACCTCGGTGGCCGGCGTGGACGCCATGGCCTCGCAGATCTCGGTCTTCAGGCTGTTGAGGTCGGTCAGCAACGCGCCGGGTCGGAGTCGCGCTCCCACGACCCGCGCCACCTCCGCCGAGACCGCCATGGGTACGGAGACGACCGCGCAGTCCACGTCGGGCAGGATCGCGTCGCTGTAGAGGTCGTCGTCCAGGTCGAGTGCCTGCACCGAGTGCCCCCGAGCCTCGAGCCACCGCCCGAACAGGCGGCCCATCTGGCCTCGCCCGCCCACGATGGCGAAACGCCGCGGGGTTGTGCTCCGGGCAGAGGTGGCCTCCGCTAGCAGCGCCTCCTGGGTGTGGTGTGAGGCCTCGAGCAGCGCCGTGGTGACGAGCCGCGCGGTGTGTCGGTCGAGCCCAACCCGCTCGGCCAGGGCGTGCGTGCGCTCGGCCATGGCCCGCTCCCGCGCCCGGTCGAAGGTGGGCCGTCCTGCCGCTCGTTTGAGCTCGGCGACGCGGCGCACGAGGCCCATACGCCGCGCTGTCGCGGACAGGATCTGCTCGTCGATGACGTCGAGCTCTGCTCGGATGCGGCGCAGCTCGTCGGCATCGTCACCCGGTCTCTCTTCGCCTTGGCTCATTCTGCCCGGATCGCCAGCACCGTGACGTTGTCCCTTCCGCCTCGTTCACAGGCCGCGTCGACAAGCACCCGGCAGAGGCGCTCCGGGCGCTCGGCGTGTCGCACCGCCAGTTCTTGGATCCCGTTGTCGTCCAGCTCTCCGGTGAGTCCGTCGGTGCACAAGAGGAAGAGATCGCCGGTGCGGACCTCGGTGGACTGCACATCGACCTTCACGCGGTCTTTCTGCCCAAGCGCGCGCAGGATGATGTTTCGCATTGGAAAGGTTCGTTCGTCCACCTCACCCCCGAGCGACTTCTTCATGGCGTTCATCAACGAGTGGTCCTCGGTGAGCCGCTCGAGTGTCCCAGCTCGAAGGCGGTAGCAGCGCGAGTCGCCCACATGACCCACGATGCACCGGTTGCCCGCGAAGTAGAGCCCGACGATGGTCGAGCTCATACCCTGGTATTGCTGGTCGTCTTGGGCCGCCTGACGAATCCGGTCGTTCGCGAGGACGATGGCGCTCTTCAGGAGGTTCTCCTCGGGGGTCAGCGTCTTGTCGCGCGCGCAGGGCCAGGTGAGCTCGTCATCCTTCAGGATGGCGGTGAGGAAGCCGGTGATCGTATCCACTGCCAGCTGGCTCGCGATCTCGCCGGCCGCGTAACCCCCGAGGCCGTCTGCCACGACGAAGACGTTCGCCTCCGCGGAGAGACCGTAAGCGTCCTCGTTGTGCTCGCGGCGACGGCCGGTGTCGGTGTGTCCTGCGTAGTAAAGGTACAAAGGCGTCTCCTCCGGGAGCGCGATCGGCCCCTTGCGCCCAAGCAGCGATCGTGCCAGCTGCGTCGCGCGTGCGGTGAGGTCGACCATCCCTGCGCATCGGCACGGCGACGCGGGAACTTGACCCGCGAGTGGCGACAGCGAGGCACCGAACGGGCCCCGCCAGCGGGGTCCCCAGCCCCCACTCGGCTCCGTCGGCAGCCGTGTCGCGGCCGTCAGTCGAAGGAGAGGTGGAGGTGTGGTGGTCGGCGCTCGACCAGGAAGCTGACGCCGGGCTCTGCGGCGATCGCTGCGCGTAGCGCATGCCGGTCGCTGGTGCTGAGGCCGATCGTCCGAAGGTCCACGGCGCCGCGCACCAGGTGGCGCGAGATCGGGTTGCCGCGGCGCAGCTCGGCCTCGATGATCTCCGCCATCGCCTTGACCGCCCCCGAGCGGCCGAGGCCGGCCCGTCGCGCCTGCTTCGCCGCGTTGCGGAGCGCCCGGACCACGTCCCGGTTCTTGTAGATCCCGAGGCTACCGCCGAAGCGGACCTTGGCCGACATGGCCTCGGCTTGCTCGAGCGGGGTCCGGGTTCCCGAGGTGACGGTGAGGCGCCGTCCAGTGGTGCGGAAGTACCGCTCCGCGATGCGTCGCAGGCGGCTGGCGGTGGGGCCCTCGACTCGAACGCCGGGCTCCTCGCGGACAAGCGGCAGTGTGCCGGCGTCCGCCAGCGCGCCGGCGACCCGCAAGGCCGCTGGCCGCAATCGACGTTTCTTTACCGCCAGTTCCAGGGCCTCTGCCACCGCCTCGAGGGCGCGCTCACCGTGTCGCGGCAGGGCCTTGCGGAGTGACTCCGCCACCCCGGGGCCGAGCACCAGGCGGGTGGAGGTGGCCCCCATGAAGCGGACCTCGAGGCACGGGCCGCCCTCGCAGTCGAGCGCCCGAACGGGGCGGGCCCGAAGGTCGGGCGCTGCGACCGTGAGGATCGCTGCGACGAGGGCGAACACGTCTCCCTTAGCGGATCGTGACCGCCAGGCGGTACTTGAACTGGGCTGCGGTGGTGGCTGCGAAGCTGGAGGCCTTCACTTGGATCGTGTACGTACCTGCCGGCAGGGCTCTCGCATTGGCGTCACGGGCTTGCGTAGCGCTCCCGGTGCCATCGATCAGGGAGCAGTAGCCTCGCCCGTCGTCGTCGTCCGTCAAGAGGCTGGATCCGTCGGGCTTGAGCACCGTGATGAACGGGTCCGGGCTGGTGGACGAGGTGGGCGAGCAAGGTGCGCCGCCGAGGCCCTCGATCGTCTCGATCCGCAGCGACCGGCCGGCCGGGACGGAGATCGAGTAGTGGTCGAGCTCCGACCCGGGTGTATGGTCTCCGTGGATGTACGCATTCGTTGTGGTGGCGCCTGCGGTGATTACGGTCGCCGTCGCCGCGGTGTCGTTGGGCTCCACCTCGTCAAGCTTGTTCTCGAGGAACGCGACCTCGAGCTGATAAGCCGCGATGGTGGCGGTCGACGAGCTCGCCTGCACGCGAACGTAGTAGTCCCCAGCTGGGAAGAAACCGACGAGCCCCGCGCAGGTAGAGATGCCCCCGGCGGAGTCACTTGTGCTGTTGCCATCGTTCATGAGCTGGGTTGTGACCCCGTCCGCCTTGAAGACAGTCAGTTTCGATGCCGCGATCGAGCTGCAGCCGGAGCCGGTGGAGTCGAAGACCTCCATCCGGATGGCTCGGTCAGTCGCGACGGTCATCTTGAGGGTGTCCAAGTCCGCTGCGGGGGTGATCGCGCCGCTGTAGCGCACCGAGCCCGTGATGAGCGTGCCTTCCGTGGCGCGAGCGTCCGCATCCGACTTGGTGTTGTTCGCCCCTGAGGGCTCCGGGATGGTCTCCCAGATGCACGCGCCGGAGCACCCGTCGCCGCTGTTCGGGTTGGCGTCATCGCACTGCTCCGTGCCGTTGAGGAGACCGTCGCCGCAAGTGGGTACGATCTTGCAGTTGGCGTCACAGGCGGCGGTCCCGTTGTCGCACTCCTCGAAGCCCTCCTTGACCTGGTTCCCGCAGGTGGTGAGCGCCTTGATCTTGGCGACATAGCCATAGGGTGCGTCGGCGTAAGGGTGCACACGCAGCCGGTACGTGCCGGCCGGGACCTGCCGCAGGTTCGTCTCGGTCGCAGCGCTCACGTTCTCACAGCCGATCGAGTCCTTCTGCGACATCTGGGTCGTGGTGCAGTTCTCCTTGAAGAGGTTGACCACGGTGTCCACGGGTGCCGCACAGGCCGTGCCGCTGCTGTCGAAGGTCTGGATGTGCAGGTCGGCCGGCGCGGTCAGGGTAAAGGAGAAGGAGTCACGGTCCGTGTTCGCGGGGAAGGTCCCGAGGATCGTGGCGGGGAGCGTGATAGTCTGCGCCGCCCCTGGGCACGTGTCGTTTGGCTCCGTGTCGGCGAAGTAGCCGGGCTCCAGGGCACAGCCGAAGCAGCCGTCACCGGTGGCCTCGTTGCCGTCGTCGCAGGCCTCACCCTCCTGGAGGACGCCGTCTCCACAACCGGGCGGCTTCGTGCAGTCCGGGTTGCATGTGGCGCTTCCGTCGCACTTCTCGTAGCCCTCCACGATCCCATTGCCGCAGGTGCTGAGGGTCTTCACCTCGAGGCGGTAGCTCCACGGCGCACCCCCGTAGGCCTCAGCCTTGATCTTGTAGGTGCCGGGGGCCAGCTGCCGAAGTGCAGCATAGTTGGTGGGGGTGAGGTTCTCGCAGTTCGAGCCGTTCGCAAACGAGTACCAATCGATCGCATCGAGCAGCGTCGTGGTGCAGTCCGCGTTCTGGACAGTGACTATGGTATCGACGGGAGAGGCGCAGCCAGTACCGGTGCCGTCGTAGGTGCGAACGCTCACGTCGCTCGCAGCCGTGAGGGTGAAGGCGTAGTAGTCGTCGTCGGTTGTGGCCGTGAAGTGGCCCAGCGCCGTGACGGGGAGGGCCGGGAGCGCCACAGCGGTGGCGCACGTGTCGTTGGGCTCCACCTCGCCGGCATACCCGGCTTCGAGCTGGCAATCCGCGTCGCACCCATCACTCGGGGCGTTCCCCGCGTCGTCGCACTCCTCGCCCTCATCGAGGATGCCGTCACCGCAGAACGGGAGGAACGTACAATCCACGTCACAGTTGACCCCGCCGTCGCACTGCTCGAAGGTCTCTGCGGTGCCATTGCCGCAGGTCGAGGTGGTCTCGATGAGCACGGTGTAGAGGTAGGGAGTGGTGGACTGGAAGTACGGCCGGACCTGGACCGAGTAGGTCCCCGGCGCGAGCTGACGCAGCGTCGAGAAGGCGTCCGGTGTCATGTCCTCGCAGTTCGCCGGGTCGGACGGCGTATACGCATCATCGGTGGCGATCTGCGTGCAGGTCGGCGCGCCTCCGTTGGCCTCTCCGCTACCGCCCGCGACCTTGTAGATCGTGGTGATGGTGTCGACCGGATCGGCGCACGTCCCGCCAGCGGAGCCGCCAGCGTCGAAGACCTGCACGTGCAGATTGCTGATCGCCGTGAGCGTGAAGGTGAAGTAGTCCGCATCCGACGTGGTTGGGAAGTAGCCCTTGATCTCGCCCGGGAGGACCACGGTATTCGCCGTGGCGCAGGTGCCATTGGGCTCGGCTTCGCAGCCGGGCTCCTTCGCACAAGTGGCGCTGCAGCAGTCGCCGTCGGTCTCGTTGCCGTCGTCGCAGGTCTCGGCGCCCGCGACAATGCCGTCGCTACAGTCGGTGATGCATGCCTGTCCAATCGTGGGGCACGACCAGCCGAGAGCGCTGACACACGCCTCGCTGCAGCCGTCGTTCGGCTCGATGTTGCCGTCCTCGCAGTTCTCGGCTCCGGCGATGATCCCGTCGCCGCACACGGTGGCGCAGACGGACGGCGTGCCCGCGCAGGCGTAGCCGGCCTCGACCTGGCAGGTCGCGCTGCAGCCGTCGCCGTCCGCCGGGGTGGACTGGTGATCGTCGCACGCCTCCGCGCCCTCGGCGATCAGCCCGTCGCCGCACTCAGCCACGCAGACGGTGGGGGCGTTGCCGGCGCAGCTCCAGCCGGTCTCCTGGGTGCAGAGCGCGTCGCAGCCATCTCCCGGCTCGGTGTCGCCGTCGTCACAGGCCTCAGCGGGAACCTTGATCCCGTCGCCGCAGTCCGCCGTGCACACGGAGGGCTCAGTGCCTGTGCACTCGTACCCGGGATCGCCGAGGCAGCCGGTGCAGCCGTCGTTCGAATCGTCGTTGCCGTCGTCGCAGTTCTCGTTGGCGCTCTTCTGGCCGTCGCCGCAGGTGGACGTGCACTCGGAAGGCAAGTTCCCTGTGCAAGAGTAACCGAACTCGACGGTGCAGTTGGCGGCGCACCCATCGCCTGGATCCTCGTCGCCGTCGTCGCACGCCTCCACCGCAGCGCGCTGCCCGTCGCCGCAGGTGGCGGTGCAGACGCTGGGGGTGCCGGTGCACGCATAGCCGAACTCGACCTTGCAGACTTCTGAGCAGCCGTCGCCGGAATGTGGGTTGCCGTCGTCGCAGGTCTCCTTACCGGCGATCTTCAGCGCGTCGCCGCAGATCGGGTTGCAGCTGCTGGGGCTGCCGGCGCACTGCCAGCCGATCTCCACGCCACACGTGGCGCTGCAGCCGTCGTTCGCCAGCTCCCCGCCGTCGTCACACGCTTCTGCCCCGGCGACGATCTTGTCTCCGCAGTCGGTCGCGCAGGCCTCACCCGGTATGGTGCAATAGAACCCGACCTCGACAGTGCAACTGGCGGAGCAGCCGTTGCCGGAGAGCTCGTCGCCGTCGTCGCAGGCCTCGTTGCCCGCGATCTTGCCATCGCCGCAGTCGGGTGCGCACACGCTCGGCGCGCCGGAACACTCCCACCCGATGTCGGCCTGGCAGCTCGTGCAGCCGTCGCCTGGCTTGGAGTTGGCGTCGTCGCAGGTCTCGTTGCCGACGACCCTCGAATCGCCGCACGTCGGGTTGCACGCGGAGGGCGACCCCACGCACGAGTAGCCGTCATCCACGGTGCACGTGGCGGAGCAGCCGTCGTCAACGCCGGTCCCGCCGTCGTCGCAGGCCTCGGCTCCTGCCTTGATGGCATCGCCGCACGTGGTCGTGCACACGCTGGGAGTGCCCGAACACGCAAACCCCGGCTCGAAGGTGCAGTTGGACGAGCAGCCGTCGCCGGACTCGGTCTCCCCGTCGTCGCACTGCTCAGCGCCGGCCGGCTGGCCGTCGCCGCACTGGGTCGAGCAGCCCGTGGCGCCGCAGCTCCAACCGGGCTCGCGCTTGCACTGGCCGTCACATCCGTCGCCCGGCAGCAGGTCGCCGTCGTCGCATTCCTCCGCGCCCGCGGTGATCGAGTCGCCGCAGCCCGTGGCGCACTCGCTGGGATTGCCGCTGCACGAGAAGCCCGGCTCCACCGTGCACGATGCAGAGCACCCGTCTGCGTTGGCGTTCTCGCCGTCGTCACATCCTTCGAGGCCTGCGACCTCGCCGTCGCCGCAGTGGGTCTGGCACTCCGAGGGTTGACCGCTGCAGTCCCAGCCGAACTCGAACTTGCAGGTGGCCGAGCAGCCGTCGCCGGCCGAGGAGCCTTCGTCGTCGCACTCCTCGTTGCCCGCGATCACCCCGTCGCCGCACTCGGCGCCGCAGCTGCGGGGCTGTCCGACGCACGTCCAGCCGCTCTCGACCTGGCAGGCGGCGGAGCACCCGTCCTCGTCCGCCTGGCCGCCGTCGTCGCAGGCCTCGGTCGCCGCGATCTTGCCGTCGCCGCACTGGGTCACGCAGATGTTGGGAGAACCACTGCAGGTGAAACCTGGCTCGACGATGCAGTTCCCCGAGCAGCCATTTCCGCCCGTGGTGTCGCCGTCGTCGCACTCCTCGGCGCCCGCGCGTATCCCGTCTCCGCAGGCCGTCTTGCAGAGGCTGGGCGTGCCGGAGCAGGAGAACCCGGGCTCGGTCTTGCAGATCGCGGAGCAGCCGTCGCCGTCCACGTTGTTCTTGTCATCGCAGGTCTCGGCGCCGGCCTTGGTACCATCGCCGCAACCCGTGACGCAGACCGAGGGAGCGCCCGAGCAGCTCCAGCCGGCCTCGAGCGCACACGTCGCGCCGCAGCCGTCGCCGGGCTCCTTGAGGCCGTCGTCGCACTGCTCGGCGCCGACGACCAGGTTGTCGCCACAGTTCGAGAGGCAGAGGGACGGGTTGCCCGCGCAGCTCCAGCCCGGCTCCACCGCGCACGTCGCGGAGCAGCCGTCGTTCCCGCTGGTGTTGGAGTCGTCGCACTCTTCGCCCTGGGCCTTGATGCCGTCACCACACTTCGATGCGCAGATACCCGTGGTGCAGTCGAAGCCTGGCTCGATGGCGCAGTTCGCGGAGCACCCGTCGCCGGCCTCGGTCTTGCCGTCGTCGCACTGCTCGGCACCGGCAGGGATACCGTCGCCGCACTGGGTCGTGCAGACCGAGGGCTGGCCGCTGCACGTGAAGCCGGTCTCCAGGACGCAGCTCGCGCTGCAGCCGTCGCCGTCGACGAGGCCGGCGTCGTCACACATTTCTGGCCCAGCGATGACCTTGTCACCGCAGCCGGTGGTGCAGGTGCCAGTCAGTGGGTCGCACGACCAGCCGGGAACGACCTGGCAAGCGTCGCAGCCGTCAGCCGGGTCCGAGTTCTCGTCGTCGCATGTCTCGGCGCCGGCGAGCACGCCGTCACCGCAGGTCGCGGCGCAGACCGATGGCGCCCCGGCGCAGGCGAAACCGGGCGCGATCTTGCAGTCGGTGCATCCGTCGGTGTCGCCCGCGCTGTCGCACTGCTCGGTCCCAGCGACCACGCCGTCCCCGCAGTCCGTCGAACAGTCGCTGGGCTGATCGCTGCATGTGTAGCCCGCGGCGACGCGGCACGCCGAGTCACAGCCGTTCGTGTCGTCCGTGTCGCCGTCGTCGCACACCTCCGACGGCTGGTTCAGGAGCCCGTCACCGCAGCTCGGCTTCGCGGAGCAGGACGAGTTCACGCACCAGAGCCCCTGACCGCAGTCGGTGCCGTCGAGCACCGCGGACGCCGTGCACCCGGCC
Source organism: Pseudomonadota bacterium (assembly GCA_005776725.1). Lineage (GTDB taxonomy): Bacteria > Myxococcota_A > UBA9042 > SXOO01. Next base: position 28,168 of record SXOO01000103.1, read on the forward strand.
TCGCCGGCGCAGGAGTCCAGGGTGCAGGCGTTCTTGTCGTCGCACGGCTGGGCGAGATCCGCGTCCACGTTGCCGTCGCAGTCATCGTCCTGCCCGTTGCAGCTCTCGGCTGCGTCGGGCGAGACGGCGCCGAGCTCGTCGTTGCAGTCGCCCGGGGTGCAAGAGGCGCCCTCGGTAACTCCCATCGAGGAGTCGCAGAAGGTGTCTTTGTCGTCGTCGCAGCCGTTGTCTACGCCGTCGGCGCAGTCGTCGTCCTGGCCGTTGCACACCTCGACCGCGCTCGGGGAGACCGCCGCGTCGTTGGGGGAGCAGTCCTTGTCGTTTGGAGCCCCGTCCCCGTCGATGTCGCCGTCGACGCAGTCCGCGAGCGAGTCGCCGTCGAGGTTGGGGAAGCCGTCGTCGATCGTGCCGTTGCAGTCGTCGTCTTGCCCGTTACAGGTCTCGTCGCCCTTCGGAAGCGCCTCGCAGACGAGCTCGCCGCCGGTGCAGACCTCGGCGCCCGCGCAGACACCGCCCGCCGGGACACAAGGGGTGGCGGGGACTTCTTCGTCCGTCTCGCCGTCGCAGTCGTCGTCGGCGCCGTTGCAGCTCTCGGCGGCCGGCGTTGCCGCTGAGCACGCCTCGAGCCCTCCCGCTCCGCACTTGCGCACGCCGGTGCAGGTGCCGCTGGAGTTGGTTACCGCGCAGTCGGTCTCGGCGCTGCTGTCGACGGCCTCGAGCGAACAGCCGCAGAGGCCGCTGGCGCGGACGCACTGCTGAACGCCGGTAGTGTCGGTTCCGTCCTGCGATGCGCACTCATAACCGGTGGGGCAGTCGGCGCTCCCCGCGCACGGCGCGCCGCAGAAGCGGCCTTCGTCGCCGTAATCGACGCACAACGTGTTGGCGCCCGCTCCGGCGCAGTCCGCATCGGCACGGCACGGTCGGCAGAGGGTGCCGTGGACCGGCAAGCAGAGCCGGGTGGCCGCGGCTGCGGAGACCTCTTCGCAGGAGAAGCCGGTTGGACAGCAGTCGGTGCAAGTTGCCGTGCAGACCTGGCCCCATGGCGTGGTTACGCAGAGCCCGGCGACGCAATCGGCGTCTGACGTGCACGGCGAGCCCGGCTCGCCGGCGGATGGGTTAAGGTCGAAGTCGCAGCCGATGTTTACGTCCCCACCCGTGACCGCGTCGGTCGGGGTGGCGCCGTCGGTGGACACGCCGTCCGCCTGGAAGACCTCTGTGCCGGGCACATTGCCAACGTCGTCTCCGCCGCCCCCTCCGGTGGCGCTCTCCTCACAAGCGAGAACAGTGGTGACCAACAAGAGACGGTGTGCCGCGGGGGTGATGCGCATCCTGGACCTCTGACGCAGTGACGAGTCGGCGCCCGTGCCGATCCGGCGCCTTTTCTACGCGCTCAGCCGGTCGATCGCAACGCCCCCGTCGACGTGGAGGCACAGAGACGCTCACGCTGCGGCGGACGCTGCGGCCGACACGGCGCCTCCCGCCTGGGCCTTGAGGTTACCGAGCGTTGCGATCCGATCGTGCTCGCCCGGTTCCAAGTCCAAGAACTGAACCCCGTAGCGGTGGACGTCCTTGAGGCTGTTGGCGTGTCGCACCACCTTTGCGTTGACGTCGATCATCCCCTGAGTCCCTGGCACAAGGAAGCCGAGCCGCACGGTGGAGTTGACCTCCAATGGTCGCCTGAGCTCGACCAACATGCCCGTGGTGGAGAGGTTCTGGCAGTACGCGAAGGTCGCCGTGCCGTCACCCGTGTCCTTGACCTGCACGAGGAAGCGCACGAAGTGTCGCGTGGCGACTGACAAGACGCTCGCCGAGGCCTCAGCCAGGGCGTCTCCGTAGGGCGCGAGCACGACCGAGGCACCCGAAGACTGCTTGTAGCTGGTCAGGAGGATGGGGTCGTCGGATGGGAGCCCACAGACGATCACGTGCGGGCTCGAACCCAAACGGGCGCGCAGCGCCGGCTCCGGCAGGCCGCCTGGAGCGCCGCGGCTGATGACCAGGCGAGGGCTGGTGCGGTTCAGGACGTCGGCGAGCTCCTTGACGTCCATCGCGCAGAAGACTTCCACGCCGCGCCGACTGAAGCGGGTTCCGGTCTGCTCGAAGAAGCTCGGCTCCTCGGAGTAGAGTACGACGGTGTTGCTCATGATCAGTACCTCCTCGCCAGCCGGTCGTCCTGACCGTGGCGCGTCGTCCATCGGCGTCATCGGTGCCGCGATGGCGTGGGTTAACGGGTGGTGCCTGTTAATACTTGCGTGCGGAGTGACATCCGCCGGCGAAAGTGGCAGCAGTACAGCGATCTGGCAGCCGGCCGGAGAGCGCGCGCGGACTGAGCGGACGGTCGTTTGGGCGGCCTCCGATCCCGCCGGCGACGTGCGCCTCCGGCACCCTCTTGCGCCTCGAGTTCAGGCCGGCACCTTCGACCTCACTCACATCGAGGTGGCATCGCACGGTGACGAGCTGGAGGTCGTGGCTACGTTCGCCGCGCCGGTGCGCACGCTCGGCGTTGCGCACGGCTCGCCCATCTTCCTGCCCACCGTCGACGTGTACCTGGGCGCCGGGCTCGGTAAGGGTCATCTGGACGCACCGCCGGGTCGGGGCTTCACGGTGCCCGCGCAGGCCGCTTGGGACCACGCCCTGGTGCTCAGCGCGGTGCCACTGGATCTGGGGCCGGACGTCGTGGGGCCCGCGCACCTCACGGCACAAGGGCGCGTGCTGCGCGGGCGGTTTCCCGGGGTCTCCCTGGTCGGAGCCCCCACCGTCGCCTACGCCGTGGTCCTCGCGACTGCGCCAGACGCGGAGGGCGGGGTTCGCCCGGTGGGCGCCCTGAAGGGCGACTGCGCCCAGTGGGACGGCTCGCGGTGCACGCTGATGGGCGAGCAGCCGCCGCTGCTCGATCACACGGCCGAGCTCGCTGGTCAGCTGCTGCGGCCCCGGGAGCTCGCTGAAGCGGGTTCGCCGGCGCGCGTCGAGGTCTCGGTGGTCTTCCAGCGCGAGGCGGTCCTCACGGTGGCCCCGATCCCCACCCTGGAGCAGCCCCGCTACGTCGTGGGGGCGCTCGTCACCCTCTACTCCGCGCCAGGCGAGCCGGTGGGGACAGCGGTGGTGGTGTCACGACTGGGAGACGCCGCCACGCTCCAGCGCCTGGGCGAGCCGCCCTTTGTCGCTGCGGAGCGTGTGAGCCTGCCCATGGACGCCCCTCTCGCGCCGCGTTGAGGCAGGCCGAGGGGCGGGGCAGCGGTGGTCAGCGGATCTCGTGAAGCCAGTTGTGGCGGTCGGGCACTAGCCCCCGCTGAATGCCCGTGAGCTCGTCGTAGAGCCGCAGGGTCACGGGCCCGGGCTCGCTGCCGTAGGTGGTGGTTTCGCCGCGCCAGCTGATGCTGCCGACCGGCGCGATGACCGCCGCCGTGCCCACCGCCCCTGCTTCGGAGAAACGCCTGATCTCGGATACCTCGACCGGGCGGTGCTCCACCTCGAAACCCAGCTCCGGTGCCAGCACCAGGAGGCTCTTATTGGTGATGGACTCGAGGATGGTGCGGCTCTTGGGGGTGACGTAGCGTGGGCGCCCGTCGCCGGTGAGCACGCCGTAGAAGTTGGTGGCGCCGGTCTCGTCGATGAAGCGCGTCTCCCTCGCGTCGAGGTAGATCACGTTGTCGAAGCCGTCAGCCTGAGCCGAGGCGACGGCGCGCATGCCGGCCGCGTAGTTGCCGGCGGCCTTCACGTCGCCGACCCCGAGAGGGGCGGCCCGATGAACCTCCTCGTCCACGCGCAGGCGGATGGTCTTCTTGTCGCCCTTGAAATAGGGCCCGACCGGCGTCCCAAAGACGCCGAACAGGTACTCGTTCGACGGCTTGACCCCGAGGACGGCGCCCGAGCCGATGAGGAAGGGGCGGAGATAGAACGCGGCTCCGCTCTCGAACGGCGGCACGAAGCGGCGATTGAGTCGTGTGACCTCTTCGCACGCCTCGAGGAAGAGCTCGGCCGGCGGCGCCTCCATCAGGAGCTTCTTTGCCCCTCGGAGCATGCGCTCGGCGTTGTCGCGCGGCCGGAAGAGGACGGTGCGGCCGTCTCGCGTCTCGAACGCCTTGAGACCCTCGAAGATCGCCTGACCGTAGTGGAGCGCCGTGGCCGCCATGGGCAGGGTGAGATCGAAGGACGTTCGGACCTCCTTCGGTCCCCATTGCCCCTCACGCCACCGATACACGACGTTGAAGTCGGTGGGGGTGAGGCCGAAGGGGAGGGACTTCCAGTCGAGCGGTGCGCGGTCCATGCGGGCATCCTAACGGAGCGGCCCGTCCACGTCACCCGCCCGCCTTCACCGCTCTTCACCGCTCAGGATGGAGCGAGTCCCTCTTGGCCTCGCGGTAGCTGCTGTGATGGAATGAGCGACATGCCGCGGAAGGGACCACCCCAGATCGGGGACATCGTCGAGATTCACTGCTCCAAGTGCCGCCTCAACCTCGACGCGTCGGTCGCAGCGATCGTGGGAGGCGAGGTGGTGAAGGTGACCTGTCGCACGTGCGACAACGAGGTCCCCATGAGGCCGCCCATGGACATGGGCATGAAGAAGGAGAAGGCGCTCGAGCGGCTCATGAAGATGCGCCAGAAGCGGCTCACGGGGCCTGCCACCCCAGTCGCCGCGCCGGACGCGGTACGAGCGCTTTGGGACGAGCTGACCGCCAAGGCCGACCCGCGGCGTGCGAAGGTCTACGACCGTCATCGCAAGTACCGCGAAGAAGAGGTGCTGCTACACAAGGAGCACGGGATGGGCGTGGTGCATCAGGTGGACGCCGACGGCGAGCTCCAGGTCCTCTTCCGCCACGGCTTCGAGCGGCTCCGGAGTCAGGTTCCCCCGGACGAGGACGAGTAGAGCAGCTGGGATCCGCGCCGGTCGCGTAGGGCGAGTTCAGCGGGCGGTGGCGCGGCTATTCGCGTTCGGCAGTGCGGGCCGTCCGCCGAGGAAGTGACTGACCGCGCGCCTCAGGATGGAGGCCTTGGGCGGTCTGGGGGCCGTCGCGCGCAGCACCACCTCGAGGTCGTCGATGAACCGCTCCACCGTGTTGGGGCGGCCAGACCGCTTTCGGGAGAGCGCCGCCCCGAGGATCTCGTCCACCTCGGGCGGCAACTCGGGGCGCACGGCGGTAGCGGGCTCAGCGGGGATCGGGAGATCGGAGCGGAGGTACTCGATGAACTGGTCTGCGCCGCGCAGTGCCGCCGCGCCGGCCAGATGGCGGCGTCCGGTCAACAACTCGTAAGCGGCCGCCGCGAGGCTGAAGATGTCGCTGCGCGGGTCCGTGATCTTCCCCAGCGCCTGCTCGGGCGCCATGTAGGCCGGCGTGCCAACGAGCAGTAGCTCGGCCGAGTTCGAGACCGGGCGCGTCTCTGGGTCGCCGAACATCTTGGCGATGCCGAAGTCGATGAGCTTCACGACCACCCGCCGGTTGGCCGGCATGTGGACCATGATGTTCGACGGTTTGAGGTCGCGGTGGACCACCTGCAGCCGATGCATGTCCGCGATGGCGCAGCCGAGGTCCGCCAGGATGTCCGCGGCCAGCTCCAAGGGTACCTGCCCCTTGTAGCTCTGCACGAAGCGATCGAGCGTGACGCCCTCGACCCACTCGAGGGCGGCGAAGAACCGTCCCTCGTGCGTCCCTACCCGGTATACGCGGCACACCACTGCGTTCTGGATGCGCTGCGCGAGGGCTTGCTCCGTGAGGTAGGGGTTGTCGACCAGCTGCTCGGAGCGGCGTTCGAGCTCGTGCTGTATGCCCACGAGCAGCATTTTGACAGCGACTCGCCGCCGCTGGCGCGACAGCTGAACGGCCTCGTAGACCGTGGAGAACGAGCCGCGCCCAGCCAGCCGGACGATCTCGAAATCCTTGGCTATGATCTCGCCCACGGCGAGATCGCTGGCGTGGCTTTGGCTCCGGTTCACTTCGGTGCACTCCTGGGGACGTCCGAACCGCCATCCCCTCACACCATCGAATCTCCCAAGCGCAGAGTCAACGGCGGACCCCCACTTGGCCTGAGGTTGGATCACTCCCAGTTCAGCGGATGCTCCAGCGCACCGAGGAGACGCGCCGCGCCTAGCTCCGTCGGGTCACACGGGAGCAGGGCCCAGACCTCTTGCCCCACCGGTGCGCGGGTGGAGACGAGCGTCTCGTAGCTCCCACGCGACCAGGCGCGACGCACCGGCCGCGACGTGAGCGGCGGGCCCCCGAGCGCTGCCACGCACACTCGACTGGGGCCGGAAGGGGTGAGCTGGACCCGCATGCCGGTGTTGGGCGCGATCGCCCTCGGAGGAGCGCTGGCCACGAGGCGCGCCGCGGCTTCGAGCACCCTCGGCATCGCCGGGCCCTCGCCGGGATCGACGTCGATGCACAGCTGTGCGGTGGCCGCGCGCACGACCTCCTCGTGAGTACCGGGCTGCGGGGCTGCGGCGCAGCTCGGGTCGGGCTGCGGCGCACCGGTGAGCGGGCTCGAAGGAGCGCGAACGAACCGATGAAGCGCGTTCTCGGGCCGTGGTGGCGCGTCCCCCACTGCGGCGAGATACACCTCCCGCGACGGCGCCGGCTCGTCGAACTTGCAGCCGAGCAACGCAAGTGACGCTGCGATCACGAGGTGGTGCCGCGAGCTCAACGGGCGCCAGCTGGAGCTCATTGAAGGGTCTCCCGCCGGGAAGGCGCGGCCGGCGGGGCTCCGCTCGGTCGCTCGCGGAGCGCCGCCCGCCACTCTCCCACCACGGTCGCGCACTCTCGCACGGCCTCGTGGAGGCGGGCGTCGTTTGCAGCCTCCTGGAGGTGATTCGAGCGTAGGAAAGGGACGAGCCCCGCTGCCAGCGCCGGCCGGGTGTAGGGGTTGTTGATCAGCGTTCGCTGCACCTCGTATCGGAAGGACCATCGGCCGTGGACGCCGATCTGGTCCTGCACCGACTGAGTGGTGGGGCGCCGTGACGCCATGAGGATGAGGTCCCGCTCCACGAGCTTCGGGTTGTCGAGGAGGATCTCCACGACCTGCGGGTGCGGGTCCAAGCAGAGGCGCACCAGGGTCTCGCGATCGTGTCCGCGAGCCATGGCCTTCCGGCGGCCCAGCGGCGTATCGACCAGCAATGGATCCGGTTGAACGTCGTCTGCGCGCGCCTCGAGGCGCGGCGGTCCTGACAGCAGGAGGCTGCGCACCGGACCATATCCGGCCCCATACGCCGCCCGGTAGAGCTCCTCGAGGCGGGCGTAGGGGACGCGGGTGCGGTCGAGCAGCGTGATGAGGGCCGCGTGATACCCCTCTCGGTAGCCCTCGAGATCGATCGAGGTCATGAGCTCCTTCAGGCCCTCGGCCAGCTCTCCCGGCGAGCCCTCCTCGAAGAAACGACCGACGACGGCGGGCTCCACGAGCTTTGCGGCGCGCACGGCGAGGACCCGGCGGATATACGCCGCGACGAGCGGGGTGGGCGCCGAGCTCAACGCAGGTCCATGTGGAGGATCGTGGTCATGCCCCCCTCGATCTTGACGGTGTGCTCACGCTCCCCGGCCTCGCCCACGAGCCGTAGGACGTGGCTGCCCTTCGGCAGCTCGTAGCCGTAGACCGGCGTGTCGAGGCCCGTGTCGCGGCCGTCCACGAAGAGCCGGCTCACGGGCACTGCCGTGATGTTGAGGAAGCCGAACGCCCCCGCGTCGAAGAAGGCGTTCTTGAAGGGCATCGGGCCGACGGCGTCGGTGACGAAACGCTCGATGCGATCGACCACGCGCGCGTAGGTCGGGTCGTCCTGGGCTTCGGGCTCGGTGACTTTGAAGACGTTCGAGCGGCCGTCGATCACGAGCTCCACCTCGAATGTCTGGGCGCCTACGTGCACCTTGGGCGCCGGGGCGTCCCGGAGCTCGAGCGCGCCATCGCCGAGGAGACCCGCGAGCAGCGCCTCGAACTCGTCTGTGGGCACGAGGCGCATGTCCGTGAGCGCCTCGTCAACGTTGACCAGAGCGCAGTAGTGGTTGGCGACTGCGACGCGCTTCCGCCAGAGCACCTCCCAGTGGACGAGGCGATAAGGCGTGAAGCCTCCGGTCATCCGGAGGCTGACGAAGGTGCCGTCGGCGGGAGCGCTGCCGGCGAGGAGAGCGGCCAAGTAGGGCACGAGCACCCCGCCATTCTGCGCACGCCCTCGAGCGGCGCAAGCGGCGACACCGCCTCTTCGAAGTGGTACACCCCGCGCATGCGTCGCGACGCCGGCCCCTTGCTCGTTTTGATCGGCCTCTGCCTGCTCGTTGGACCGGCCGCTGCCTGTCCCGAGGTGCCGGTGGCCTTCGATCCGGGCGACCCCTCGCTCGAGGTGGCGCCGTGGCGGGCGCCCGCGGGCCACTGGCGAAGCCAGCGATTCGAGCAAGCTCACAAAGGCTTCCACAAAGCGGGGATCGCCCTCGAGCGGGAAGTCGAGCGACTCTTTCGTCCGGGTAAGGGCGGCAAGCCGCCGTCCAACGCGGCGATCCAGAGGTTCCTCGCCAAGACCCTGTACGCGCGCCCGCCGGCGCTCCAGGTCTCGGGCGATCGCTTCTTCGCGCCCTCCGCTGTCCTGTGGGCATGGGCGGACTCGGCGTGCCGCGCAGGCCAGGTGCTCGAGGCCCACACGGCGCTGAAGAAGCTCGCGCGCTTTCGCGACGACGCCGCCGTGCGTCGCCATCTTCTGGCCACCGCGCTGCGGCTCGGGCGGGTCGATGAGGCGGCCACGCTGCTTCGCAACCTGCCGCCAGAGGGCTTCCTCTCTCCCTACGCCGAGGCCGTGATCTCTGCAGGGCGGGGCCAGCTCGCCCACGCCCGTGAGCGACTTCGGGTTGCCGAGAAGGCTGCCATCACGCCGGCCGAGCGCTCTCTCGTCGAGTCGCTCTCGAAGGGGCTGGCACCGAGCGAGGGGGGGCCGGCGCGATGACAAGAAGGCAGGCGGATGAGCCCATGGCGTCGGCTGGACCGGCGGTGTACCCCAGCCGTCGGGGCGGGCACCGTGATCCCATTGCCGAAGCGTTCTTGCTTGGCCGTGACGACGTGGAGCTGGCGCGCCTCAACGCGGCGTTCATGGAGGAGCAGGCGCGTTACCGCCTCGCGTTTCAGTGCGGCGACTGCGAGCATTTTGCGGCAGACGGCGGGGCAGGGCGCTGCAGTCTCGAGTATCCCAACGCGAGTCTCCTCGCGGTCCTCGAGACCGGCGTGGTGCTCGCGGGCTCCGGCGCCACCTGGTTCTGCAAACACTTCGAGGCGTTATGAGCGCGAGGTCCCCGTCGTCGCCCGGGCTCCAGACCAACCCGTCGGGGTCCGGCCAAGCGCCTCCGCGCTCCGACGAATTCACCGGAGCGCGAGACCGCGGAGGTGAACCGGGCCGGGGAGCTCTGCTGCCCCGGCCCCAACATGAATTCCGCGCCACGGTGCTCGTGACCGCCGCGGGAGGCCCGGGCGCCGTCAACATGACGCGTTCGCTAGAGCTCGATCCGGGCCTGCGCCTCTACGGCTGCGACGCTTCCCCGACCTACGTGCACCTCGCCCGGATGCCCCACAAGGCTCTGGTCCCGAGATCTTCGGATGTCGAGGCCTACCTGGGCGCGATCAATCACCTGTGTGAGCGGTGGGGCATCGACGTCGTCCTGCCCAACAACAGCCTCGAGGCCCACACCCTGTCCCTGCACCGCGAGCGCCTAGGGGCCCGCGTCTGGCTCCCCTCGCCGCCGGTCCTCGACCTCGCCAACTCCAAGTGGCAGAGCTACTTGCGCTGGCGGGACGCGGGTCTGCCGGTGCCCGAGAGCTGGCTCCTCGAGAGCCGCGAGGATCTCGCGCGAGTTTTCCTGGCGCACCCGGGGCGCCCCATCTGGGTCCGCGGCGCGGGGATCCCCGGCAAGGGGATCGGCGGAGCGGCGCTCCCGTGTCGCAGCCTCGCGCAGGCGGAGGCTTGGGTAGACTTCTACTCCGGCTGGGGGGGCATGATGGCCTCCGAGTACCTGCCGGGCGACAACCTCACCTGGATCGGGCTCTTCGAGCGGGGGCGCCTCATCACGAGCGCCTCGCGGATCCGCCACGCGTACGTCATTCCCCACGTCTCGCCCTCCGGGATCACGGGGGCGCCCGCCGTGAGCGAGATCGTCCACCGCCCCGAGCTAAACCCGCTGGCGCTGGAGGCGGCCCTCACGCTCGATCCCGAGCTCACCGGCGTCAGCTTCCTCGACTTCAAGTGCGACGCCTCCGGCGCGCCGCGCATCACCGAGATGAACGCGGGGCGCTTCGGCACCACGCACCACTTCTACAGCGCGGCCGGCCTCAACCTCCCCGCGATGGCAGTGCGGCTCTGCATGGGTGTGCCCCTCGAGCCGGCGCCCCCGGTCTTCGACGCGCTCCCCGCTGGCCTCATCTGGATCCGGACGCTCGACGCTGGCCCGGTGCTCATCACGCGCGCCGAGCTCGACAGGATGGCGCTGGACCTCAGGGCCGACCGGGTTTGACCGTTGACCTCGCCTCGGCGAGGTGCGACACCACGCCGCCGTGTCAAAGAGACTCCCCGCCGAATGGGAGCCGCAGTCAGCGGTTCAGCTCACGTGGCCCCACGAGGGCACAGGCTTCCGACCGTGGCTAGCGGAGGTCTCCGCAGTCTTCGAGGCGATGGGCCGCGCTATCCTCGAGAACGGGCAGGAGCTCGTGGTCGCGTGCCATGACGCTGGCGTGGTGGCGGCGGTACGCACCGCCCTCGGCGCGTCGCCGGCGCTCCACACCGTGATCACTGGCTCGGATGACGTCTGGTCGCGCGACCACGGACCGATCACCATCGAGCGGGACGGTCGCCGCGTGGCGCTCGACTTCCGATTCACCGGCTGGGGCGGCAAGTTCGAAGCGGCGCTCGACGACCGGATCCCCCAGCGCCTCGGCGAGCGAGGCTCCGAGCGGGTGAGAGCGCTGCTCGGGCCGGTCGAGACCGTGGAGCTGGTGCTCGAAGGGGGCGGGATCGAGTCGGACGGGCAGGGGACCATCCTCACCACCGAGTCCGTGCTCCTGAACCCGAACCGCACCTCGCTCGATCGCGCCGGCGTGGAGGGCGCCCTCGCCCGGCACCTGGGCGCCGAGCGGGTCTTGTGGCTAGCCTTCGGTCACCTCGAAGGCGACGAC
>SXOO01000104.1 GCA_005776725.1 Pseudomonadota bacterium
CGAGCGGCTCGCCGCGCACGCTGAAGCTGGTGTTCACGAGGACCGGGCACCCAGTGGACTCGCCCCAGAGCTCGAGCAGCCTGTGGAAGCGGGGAGAGGACGCGCGGCTCACCGTCTGCACGCGGGCGCTGCCGTCCACGTGGGTGACGGCCGGGATCTCTCGCCGCAGCACCGGCGCCGTAAGGAGCATATAGGGGCTCGGGACGTCCAGGTCGAACCACTCGGCGCAGCGCTCCTCGGGCACCGCCGGGGCGAACGGTCGGAAGCCCTCGCGCATCTTGACCTTCTCGTTCACCCGATCGCGCATCTCGGGCGAGCGCGGATCGGCCATGATGCTGCGGTGTCCGATCGCGCGCGGCCCGAACTCCATGCGGCCGTGGAAGAACCCCACCACCTCTTGGCGGCCGAGTCGCTCCACCACCGCACGAAGGAGCCCATCCGGGTCCCCGGTGAAGTCCGCATACGGGACGCCCAGGGTAGCGGCCAGGGCCCGGCTCTCTTCCGGGCGGCCCGTTGGGCCGAGGTACGCGTGGGTGAGCGGGTGTCGCGGCTCGCCCCGGACGTTGTGCGCCAACAGCTGCGCCGCGCCCAGGGCGCCCCCCGCATCACCGGCGGCGGGCTGCACGAACACCGACTCGAAGGGTCCCTCCCGCACGATGCGCCCGTTCGCCACACAGTTAAGTGCGACGCCGCCTGCCAGGCACAACGCCTTAGCGCCCGTCTCCCGATGCGCGGCGTGCGCCAGCGCCAGCATGGCGTCCTCCGTCGCCTCCTGGAGCGAGCGCGCCACGTCCTTGTGGAAGGCCTCGACGGGCTCGTCAGGCGCCCGCGCCTTCCGGCCGAAGAGGCGCTCGAGGCGCCGATTGAACATCCGGAGGCCGCCGGCGTAGGCGAAGTAGTCGAGGTTGAGCGCGAAGGAGCCGTCGGCCCGCACCGCCAGGAGCTTGCCGAGCTCCGCGCGGTACCGCGGCTCGCCATACGGCGCGAGGCCCATGACCTTGTACTCACCCGAGTTCACCTTGAAGCCGAGGTACCCCGTGATCGCGCTGTAGAGCAGGCCCAGCGAGTGTGGGAAGCGGATCTCGCGCTTCAGCGCGAGGTGGTTGCCCCGACCGACCCCGAGTGAACACGTCGTCCACTCTCCTACGCCGTCCACGGTCAGCACGGCTGCCTCATCGAACGGCGAGGAGTAATACGCTGACGCCGCGTGCGAGAGGTGGTGGCCCGAGTACAAGATGGGCCCCCGATACGCCGGGAGCTTTCGCCCGATGTTGCGCGTGAGCCAGAGCTTCTCGCTGAGCCAGACGGGGAGCGCCTTCAGGAAGCTCGGGAGGCTCAGGGGCCACGTGGCGGCGTGGGTGTCGAGGATCCGCTCGAACTTGAGCAGGGGCTTGTCGTAGAAGACCACCGCGTCGAGCTGGTCTTCGCATAGACCGCCGAGCTCGAGGCAAGCGGCCACTGCCAGCGCGGGGAAGTCGGCGTCGTGGCGCTTGCGGGTGAAGCGCTCTTCCTGGATGGCGCCGACCACCTCGCCGTCGATGAGCAACGCGGCGGCGCTGTCGTGGTACCACGCGGAGACACCGAGGATGTTCAACGCCGCCCTCGCAGATGTTGGGCGGATGAAGGGCGGGTGGTGAGCTCACTCACAGGCGAAGGGTAGCGCGCTCGCGGCGTTTCGAGGGATTCCCATGAGATCCAGGCCGCCGACCAGGACCGCACGGCCTAGCCACGGGTCCACGGCCACCGCGGCGCCGGCGCGGTGCAGCGCGGGAGCTGCACCGACGGTCTCCCAGCCCCCGTCGTCGAGGTCGATACGGCCGAGCTCGCCAGCGCGAACCACCCACAACGCGTCGCCCAAGACCCACGCCGTGGGGTGGGCGTCGCAGCTCGGCGTGGGTCCGGTGCGCCAGGTCCAGGTGGCGTAGTCCAGCTCCGAGACGCCGCCGGGTCCCGCGAGGATCGCGCTGTCGCGGTGGGGAGCGGCGAGCCAGAGCGCGTCCTCGCCGGCCGGCGCGTCTCCGCTCACGAGCAAGCTCGGGCCCGGCCCTCCCGCCTTCGGGATCACGGAGACTTCGCCCTTGCTCCACGCGATGAGGCGCGCCTTGCCCGGATCGCTCACGATCTGGTGGCTCGTGAGCGCTGCTCCGGCCCCGCCGATCAGCGTCCAGACCCCGTCGTATCGCCAGAGCCCGTTGGTGAGGGGACCGCCGCCGTGTAACCAGAGGCCCTCGGCGTCCGCGGCGGCGGCGGCGCCTGGCAGCGGCGGGGGGGCGACGGCTCCTGCGGCTTTGGCCCAGCCGGTCGGCGTGCGGCGCCACAGCCCGCCCGGAGTTTGCAGCCACCAGGTGCCATCCGGTCGAACCGAGAGCGTCGAGCCGGCCGTTGGCGGAGGGAGCAGCACCCCGGGCGAAGCGACCCAACCCGGCGACGCGAGGCTCATCCGGAAGCGACCCTTGGCGCCGATGAGCTCGAGAGAGCCACCCAGCAGCTCACCCGCGTGACCCGCCATCGCAGGTCCGTCCGGGAGCTGCGTCCAGGTCAGCGTGAGCGGATCGAGTAGCCAGGTGTCGCTGAGCACGCCGCCCGCGCTCCCACCGTGGAGCACCACGCCGCCCGGAACGGCGACCAGCGCCGCGTCGCGCCGAGGCGGCGGGCCGGCCGCGTCCACCGGCGTCCAGCTGCTGGACCCCAGATCGAGGAGCCAGAGGCGGGAGGTCAACGCGCCGTCGAGGGCTCCGCCGAACAAGGCGATCCCCCGGCTGTCGCCGGCCTCCAGCAGCGCGGCGGCCGCCCCCACGAGCCACCCGGGGCCCGCGGGCGTCAGGGGCAGGGCCTCTCCACCCTCCGAGAAGGCCGCGACGGGGAGCTCGGCCCCGCTCGCTTCGCCGCCGAACAGCCACACCAGGCCGGACGCGGGATCAGCCACTGCAGCGGCGTCGGCCCGCGCCGCGACAGCCGGCGGCAACGGGGTCTCGTGCCACGCGTCCTCGTCGAGTCGCGCGCAGGTCGTGGGTCCGCCGCCCACGACCAGGATCCGGCCGGAGGGTCCACGCAGCACCGAGGCGCCCGCGCGCAGGGGCCCGGGGACGTCGGTCAGGCGCCGCCACCCGTGGGTCTCGAGGCGCCAGGCGTCGTTGGCCGCACCTCCGCCCACCACGACGAGGCGCTGGCTGGCATCCCAGGCTGCCGGCCAACGCGGCCGCGGTGGCGGTTCGCCATCCTCGATGGGCACGGTGGGGAGGGTGGGGAGCTCGCGGAGGTGTTCGTCGATGAGGCCGTCGCAGTCCTCGTCCTCACCGTCGCAGGCGAGCTCCTCCGGGCCCGCCCACGCGGGGGACGTGCTGGGGTCGCAGACGAGCGTGCCGGCGACGCAGGCGGTGACCGCGGCCCCCTCGGCACAGACGCCGAGCGCCGGACAGTCCGGCGTGTTGGCGGCGACCTCGGCGAGCTCGTCGGTGCTGCCATCGCAGTCGTCGTCGATCGCGTTGCACAGCTCTGGGCCTGCCGCCGCGCCGCCGCTGCTGCAGGTAGCGACGCCCCCGGCGCAGACCACGGTGCCAACGCCGCACGGGCCGGACAGCACGCACTGGGCGCCCAACGGCAAGCCGCCCCACGTGGCGTCCTCGTCGGTGAGGCCGTCGCAGTCGTCGTCCTCGCCGTTGCAGGTCTCTGCGGCCGAGAGGGGCGCGGTGCTGCAGTGCGCCGCCGCGCCGCCCTCGGCGCAGGTGACGGTGCCGCCAGCGCAGCGCCCCGTGCCGCACGGGCTGCCCACCGGCAGGGGCTTGGCGTCTGACGCCAGGTCGGGGGTGAGGACAGAGAACGCCTCATCGGTGGGGCCGTCACAGTCGTTGTCGAGGTTGTCGCAGGTCTCGTCGCCCCACCCCGCGGTGGGCCCGGGCACACAGCTCCACCCGCCTGCGCAGACAGCGACCGTGGTGTCCGGGCCGGCGCACACGCCGAGCGTGGGACAGCCGGCGTCGCTGACGTCGAGCTCCTCCGGCTCGTCCACCGCCCCGTCGCAGTCGTCGTCGTGACCGTTGCAGCTCTCGGCGCCCGCGAGGTGGCCGGTGCTGCACACGGCGTCCCCGTCCACGCACGCGACCGTGCCGCCCGCGCAGACCCCGGCGCCGCACGGCGCCCCGACCGCCGCGCCGTCGACCCCGAAGTCCTCGTCGGTGAGGCCGTTGCAGTCGTCGTCGAGGCCGTTACACCGCTCGGTGAGCCCGATGTAGTGGGTCCCGCCGGGCTCGGCCGAGCAGCGCACCTGCCCATCGCGACACTCGATCACGCCGTCGCCGCACACGCCGGTCCCCTCGCAGGTGGCCCCGACCGCGCTCTCGAGGCCCTCGTCGGTGAGGCCGTCGCAGTCGTCGTCCTGCCCGTTGCAGGACTCCGCGGTCGCGGCGTCGGCGCTCCCCCCGGGAGCGGTGGAGCACCGCGCCCCGCCAGACGAGTCACACTCCACAGAGCCGGCGCCGCACGCTCCGAGCGCCACGCACGGCGCGCCGGACGGCCCGAGCGGGGTCGACTCGTCCACGAAGCCGTCGCAGTCGTTGTCCTCGCCGTCACACGTCGACTCGACGGCCTCGTAGCCGGTGGCGGTGACGATGCACCGGGGCACGCCCGCTTCGCACGCGACGGTGAGCACCGCGGACGCGCACAGCCCCTGGGTGGGGCAGTGGAGCGCGAGCAGCTCACCAGGCGCCGCCAGCCCGGCATCTCTGGGGTCGAGCGGGTCAGGCAGGCAGTCGAGGTCTTCGTCGGCGGCCGAGTGCTCCAGCGCGTCGGCGAGCCCATCACCGTCGGTGTCGCCCGCCTCGGCGGCGTCGCCGAGGCCGTCGGCGTCGGTGTCTGGCCGGGCCGCGTCGGTGCCCAGCGCCGCCTCGGCGGCGTTGCTGAGCCCGTCGCCGTCGTCGTCTGCGAGAGCCGTCTCGCTGGAGAGATCGGCGGCGCAGGCGAGGGCAAGGAAGCAGGGGAGGGCACGAACCACGGCGCCAGTCTACCGGAAGGCAGCGGGCGATGCGCAGAACGAGACGCTCCGGAGAGCCCGCTTCTCTCCCCCAGTGTCTGGGCGTGTGTGGTGATTCTCCACAGGTATCGGGCGCAGCGCCCGGACGGACCCCCTCCGCCTTCGAGGCACTGCTCACCTCGGGGCTGTCCTGTTCCTCTGGCAAGGCGATTGCTAGGGTGAGCCGACGTGAAGCCCACCCTACTCGCGCTATGTGTCGCCCTCATCGCCTGCGGCGAAGAGCCCACGTCGTCGGTCGCCCCGCCGCCCTCGGGCTTTGACGACCACACCGTCTCCGAGTTCGCGGACGCGGCGGCGTTCCTCGACTACGCCGACCTCGGCGAGACCCCGATCCAGGTGAAGTTCATCCTCTCGGGTTTCCCCGCAGGCGAGGGGGAGCTGCACGCGCTCGACCCGCGCTTCTATGCGCTTCACGACGAGTGGTACTACTTCCGCCTGCTCAACGGGCAGCCCGTGAAGGGCGCGGTCTCCGGGCCGGCGCGCGGGCTCGTGTTCCACTCGATCGCCGAGATCTACGACGCCTACCGGTCCGCGACCGAGCTGCCCCTCGACCTCAGGTGGTTCGGCACGAGGCTCGCCTCGGATGGCTTCTACTCGGCCGCGCTGGGGCGCTGCGACGGCCAGGTTGGCGCGTGCGAGCGCCACTTCGGCCTTGGGTCGTTCATCCACTTGCCGGCCGATCCGGGCCGCGCCACGCCCGAAGCGATCTGGGCTTTCGAGCTCGAGTACATCGACACACCGGACGTGGAGCTGGTGGCTCGGTATCGCGCGCGCCTTCAGCAGGCGTTGCCCGCCGCCCTGCGCGGGGAGCTCCGGTGGCTCGCCCGCTCGTCGGCACACCAGGAGGCCCTCGCCGCGACGCTCCGGGCCCAGGGCGACACCGCCGTCTTGACATACGCGGACCTCGTCAAGCCGGGCGAGACGGTCGCCTACAACCCCGGCGTCACCGCCGGACACATCGTTCGCATCCCGAAGGGCACGCTGTCGAAGGCGGCGCTGAAGTCGACCGATATCGTGGTCCTCGAGGAGGTCCCGGACGAGCTGCCCCCCGTCGCTGGGATCATCACGGCGGTCCCCCAGACACCCCAGGCCCACTTCAACCTGCTCGCGGTCGCGCGAGGCACCCCGAACGCGTACGTCGGCGGCGCCGAATCGGACGCGGTGCTGGCCGCCCTGGCCGCGGACCGGCGCCCGGTCGCGCTCGACATCCGGGATGGCGGGGTCCGTTGGCACCCGCTCACGTCACAGGAGTGGGCGACCTGGAAGTCCAAGAAGTCGGCGCAGCCGCCGACCCTCGTCCCGGCGAACCTCGACGGCCTGGCCTACACACGACCGCTCGAGGCGGGCTCGGTCGCCGAGGCACGCGCGGCCCTCCCGGCGATCGGCGGAAAGGCCGCCGGGCTGCTGGCGCTCCTCTCGGATCCCGAGAACCCCACGCCCTATCGCCCGCTCTCGATCACGGTGCGCGCCTACGCTGAGCACCTCGCGCCTCACCGGGCCACACTGGCGGCCCTGCTGGCAGACGATGAGTTCCTGAAGGACCGCCGCACGCGTTATCTGGCGCTCGAGGGCTTCGACGCGTTTCGCGCCGCTCACGCCTCCGATCCGGACGCCCTGTCGTGGGTTGACGCGTTCGCCAGCGCGGAGCACAGCCCGGCGATCGTGAAGGTCCTCGCGAACGGTGGGGTCCAAGGCCTCGTGCGGCGGCCGATCGCGGCCGGGACTCAGGCAGCGATCGGCCACGCGCTCGAGGAGCGCTTCGCGGCGCTCGCGCCAGACCAGGGGCTGCGCTTCCGTTCGTCCTCCACGGCGGAGGACGTGGATGGCTTCAACGGGGCCGGTGTCTACACGTCGGAGACCGGGTGGCTCGCGCCGCCCGAGGGCAAAGAGGAGCGCACGGTCGAAGCGGCGATCCTCGAGGTGTGGGCGTCCTTCTGGGGGTTCGCGGCGTTCGAGGAGCGGGCCGCGGCGGGGATCGCGCACCTCGACGGCCGGATGGCGATCCTGGTGCACCCGCGCTTCCAGGACGAAGCAGAGATCGCCAACGGCGTCATTCTGGTGGGGTTCTCGCGGTCTACCGGCCAGCCGCGGCTGTCTCTGACGGTCAACGTCCAGGCGGGCGCGCTCTCCGTGACGAATCCCCCGCCCGGCTCCGGCATCGTCCCCGAGGTCGACACGGTGCGGGAGGACGGCACCATCGATCGCCTTCAGCCCTCGTCGGAGACCAGCGATGAGATCCTCACCGACGCCGAGCTCCGCTGGCTGGCGGAGCGGCTCGAGCCCCTCGCCGATGCCTGGCTCCACGCCCAGAACGCGGAGCTGCCGCCCGGCGAAGCGGCGCTGTCGGTGACCCTGGACCTCGAGTTTCGCAAGGTGGGGCCCGAGTGGCCGTCCTTCAGCGGCGGTCCCCCGGCCGGCGCCGCGACTCGGATCGTGCTGAAGCAGGTCCGGCCGTTGTCCCGTGCGCCTCGGTTCGACGCCGTGGAGCTGGGCGGGGCGCAGGTTCCGGCCGACGTCAGCGCCGCCGCTGAGCGGGTGGAGCGGCTCGAGTGCACCGCGGGACCTGTGACCCTGGAGGTGCTGGATGTCTCGACGGACGCGTCCGCGACCCTGTTGCCGTTTCACGCGGTGCCCTTCTTCGCCCGCGCCATCGTCGGCTTTCCGCAGGGGTGGGAGACCGTCGCGCCGGGGCAGCTCTCCGTGCTTGGACACCACCAAGCCACTCTGAGCCACCCCGACGGCGGCATTCTGGTCATCCCGCCGGAGGGGCTCGGTTGGAGCCGCTTCGAGCTTCTGCCGGACGGCGCGTGGCAGCTCGAGGGCGAAGCGGTTCCTGCCGCGAAGGGGACTGGCGCAACCTGCAAGCGGGTGCCAGTCGCCGTGACCGCCGAGGCCTGGCTCCTCAGCCTCTTCCCGAGCTGAAGGCCGGCCGGTGACCTGTCCCATGAGCGGCGTCCGCCGGGTGGGGTCCTGTGGCCCTTGGCGGAACCGGCCGGGCGCCTAAACTGGGCAGACTTCGACTGCCGGCGCACAGCTGGGATGGAGGAAGGCGTGGGAAGAATCCTCATCACCGGCGGCACGGACGGCATCGGCCTCGAGACGGCGCGACAGCTCGCGCGTCGCGGGGCCACTGTCGATGTGCACGGACGCAGCGCGGCGAAGGTCGCGGCCGTCGCGGCCGAGCTCGGCGGCGGCGCCGCTGGGCACGTGGCGGACCTCACCGACCTGGAAGCCGTCCGCGCCATGTGCGCCGCCTTGCGAGACCGGGGCGCGCCGATCCATGTCTTGGTGCTCAACGCCGGGCTATTCGCCAAGGAGCGCGTCACCACACCGGACGGCAGAGAGTCCAGCCTCGCCGTCAATCACGATGCTCACGTGCTGCTCGTGGACGAGCTCCTCGGCCTCGCCGTCCGGCGCGTCGTGGTGGTGAGCTCAGTCGCGCACTTGCGCGGGCGGCTCGTCTTGGGCGACCTCGACTGGCGGGACCGCCCGTTCGACGGCTATGGAGCATACGCCGCCTCGAAGTTGGCGAACGCGGTCTACGCCGCCGAGCTCGCGCGCCGCACCCCCGGCGTCTCGGTCAACTCACTGCACCCGGGCGTCATCACCACGAAGCTCCTCCGCGAGGGCTTCCAGATGGACGGCTACGACTCGCTCACGAACGGAGCAGCCACCTCGGTGTTCCTCGCGCTCGACGCCCCGGCGGACCTCACAGGGGCCTACCTCGCGGGTAGCCGTGTGGCCGCGCACAACCCGGCGGTGGACGATCGGGCGCTGGGCGCCCAGTTCTGGGATCTTTGCCGCGCGCGCGTGGGGCTCCCAGCGTCCTCCAACCCCGCAGCGGCCGGCGCTCGTGCAGTACGCGAGGAGTTCACATGACCGAGGTCACCCGGCGCGAGGCCTTGGGCCTCATCGCCGCCACCGCTTGCACCCGCGCTCCGGCGAGCGCCCC
>SXOO01000105.1 GCA_005776725.1 Pseudomonadota bacterium
GCTAATCACGCGTGTCAACAGGGGGCACTCGGGAAATGGTGGCAAGCTCTGAGTGACCCGACGCAGTTTGCGTTCTTGGAGCGCCAAACGAGGGACGTCGCCGCACTCGACGGTCTTTTTGACCGTGGGCCGCGGCCGGGCCGCGCGGTTGCATGCACCGTCACGAAGGTGTAAGAGACTGGAAGTAACCACGCCGAGGTGGATCTTCATGGCGCAACTAGAGATCGAGACGATCCTCGCACGGCAGCTGGCGAGCTACCTCACCATGCCAGTCTTCGTCGTGGACGCAGACGGGACACTCCTCTACTTCAATGAGTCCGCCGAGCCGATCCTGGGTCTTCGCTTCGACGAGACCGGAGAGATGTCACCTCAGGAGTGGGGCTCGATCTTCATCCCAACCGACGAAGCAGGGGCCCCGCTGCCCCTGGAAGAGCTCCCGCTTTATCAGTGCATGGTCGGGCGACGCCCCACGCATCGCGTCATCTGGATAACCGGGCTCGATGGCGGCCATCGAAATATCACTGTCACGTGCATCCCGCTCAACGGGCAGCGCGACCGCTTCCTCGGCGCTATTGCATTCTTCGTGGAAGTGCTGTCAGAGGCAAGACCGTGAAGGTCGTCCTCTGGGGCACGCGTGGCTCCTTGCCCGCCGCTGGCCACTCCACGGCCCGCTACGGCGGAAACACTTCGTCCGTTCAAGTGATCGCGGACGACGGAACCATGCTTGCTCTGGACGCCGGCTCTGGCATTCGCCCCCTGGGCGGCAAGATGCTCAGCGGCAAGCGGGTCGACCTGCTCTTGACTCACCTGCACATGGACCACGTTCAGGGGTTGGGCTTCTTCGCGCCAATGTATGTCCCTGGCCTCGAAGTGCACATTTGGGGGCCTTCGTCCACCACCCACGGGCTCGCGGACCGACTCCGCCGTTATCTGTCACCGCCGCTGTTCCCAGTGCGGCTCAGAGACCTCCCCTGCAAGCTCCACATCCATGAGTTGCTGAGAGACCCGGTCCAAATCGGACCTTTCAACATCCGAACCGACGTGGTCTGCCATCCCGGAGCCACGCTGGGCTACCGCATCGAGGCGGACGGCAAGGTGCTCACCTATCTCCCTGACCACGAACCTGCCCTCGGCGTGGGAGGTTCGATGTTGAAGCGCGGGTGGACTTCCGGGCATCTACTCGCCCAGGGCTCGGACCTGCTGATCCACGACGCGCAATACGACGATCTCGAGTACCCGTCGCGGATTGGCTGGGGTCACAGCACCATCCGTCACGCGCTCGAGTTCGCTACGCTCTGTGATGCCCGTCGGCTGGTCACGTTCCACCATGACCCGTCGCACGACGACGACCGGCTCGACACGATGATGGCCCACCTCAACTCGCTTGGCCCGAAGATGCCCGTCATCGGTGGCTCCGAAGGCCACGAGTACGATCTCAACACTCTTCCGTGAGCTCACGCTCCGAGGTCGCTGGTCCGATCCAACCTCCTAGAGCAAGAGCGCGAACTCCCTGGAGCTGGCATGTCCGCCGTCGCGCACCGCGTCGAAGCGCCGGGTGCCCGACGCCGTGAAGCCGAAGGCCGTATAGAGCCCCTGGGCGCGCGTGTTGTCTTCGTAGACCGACAGCTCGATCCGTCGGAGGGCGAGACCGCGCGCCAGGGTGAGGAGGTGGCCCAGTAGCACTCGCCCAACGCCGCAGCCCTGCCAGTCTGCCGAAATCGCCATGCCCAGGATGCGGACGTCGCCGTACTCGGTGGGGTGCAGTCCGCCGATACCCAGCAGCGCGTCGCCCACGACCATGAGGCCCATTAGGTCTTCCGGGGCCGTTCGCTGTAGTCGTTGGGTGTAGAAGTCTGCGCTCGAGCTCGGTGACTGCAGAGTACCGAAGAGGCCGGTCGGCTCCAGGGAGAGTGCCTGGATGGCCTCGCTGTCCGGCTCGGTGATCGGGCGCCACTGCCACGGCGGCAGGTTGCGTTGCGTGCGTGCGGGCCAAACGGGGGGAGGCGGCAGGGCCCTCGGGACGAAGCCAGGGCGCAGGCGTCCGAGCACCAACTGGTCCCGGCCGTCGCCCCCGCGGTCGCGGCGCCGAATCTCGGTGATGAAGCCGAGCGCGTGCGCGCGGTCCACCGCCGGGTGTTCGGCCGGGAGCGCCAGCTCCAGTCGGTCGAGTGGCGTCCAACGGTCTGCGAAGTCTACGGCGGCCTCCAGCAGTGCGACGCCGTCAGCCTGCGCGACCAGCGTCACATCGGCCGAGTGTCGCGCTCGGACTCGCGAATTCGGAACCAGGCGGAGCACGCTCTGGCCGTCGCACCAGGCGTGGACCTCGCGCCCGGACGGCGTGGCCGGCCAGGTGGTGAGGTCGAGGGGGTGCCCTAGGAGCCGAGGCGCGAGCGCACTGAGCTCGGCGAGCAGCGGCGCGTCGTGGGTCTCGAGGGGGCGGGCGGGGTGCTTCACGCGCGCTCAACCGCCCGCGACAGGGGGGATCACGGCGATGACGTCACCTTCGCCGACGGGCTCGCTGAGGTGCGCGAAGACCTCGTTGCGCGCGAGCCGTAGTGCGCCTCGGCGAGCGGCGAGAACGGGATACCGCGCGCAGAGTGCGTCGAGCACCTCACCGACCGTGCGTGCCTCCACGTGGATCGACTCCGAGGCCCGCCCGCTCGCGTCTCTCGCGCCCGCAAAGTACAGCACAGTGAGCGTCATGACGCCCGCTCCCAGCCCACCCACTCGGCGCCGTCGGGCCCGAGCTCGCGCTTCCAGATAGGGACGTCTGCCTTCACCCGGTCGATGAGCGCGCGGCACGCCTCGAAAGCCTGAGCGCGATGCGGCGCCGATGCCGCGCATACGACCGCGACATCGCCAACAGACAGCTCGCCCACTCGGTGAATCACAGCGGTTCGCGAGCCAGGCCACTCGCGCTCGACGCCGTCGCAGATCGCCACCAGCTGGCGGTCGGCCATCGCGCCGTAGGCCTCGTAGTCGAGGCGCGTTACCGCGTGCCGCCCGGGGGCGTGGTCGCGGACCACCCCCAAGAATGACGCGATGCCGCCTGCGCGGGGGTGCCGCACGGCTCCCACCACGTCGTCGAGGCTGGCGGTTGGGGCCATGCGGGCGAGGCGCCGCCCGACCAGGGCGTTGAGGGCGGCCTCGTAGCGCTCGGGGCGCCGCGTCGACAGTTTATGGAGCGCGTATTGCGCCAAGGCGTCCAGCCCATCCCATCGCGCCGCGATGGGCCAGGCCTCGGCTGCCGCAGGCTGGGCCACGCACACGACCTCGGCTGGCGATGTCTCGACACCCTCTAGAAGCGCCCGCACCGCGTCGGCGTCGACTGCATCACCGCTACCCGCGGTCGCCAGGGCCTGCCTGGCGGAGAGGGGCAGGGTGATCCAGGCGGAGAGCGAGAGCTTGCGACCGACGACGTCCAAGGCCCGCCGAGCGGACAGTGGCAGCAGAGGCAAAGTGGGGTCGAGCTCTTCGAAGGGGAACACGCGCATCGCACTGGCCTATCAAGTTGCCCGACTCGCCGCAACTCGCTCCGGGTCGGTTGTTTGATCGGACGCCTGGCGCCCGTGCCGCGCTCGACACACCGGAGGTGCGTAGCTACCTTCGAAGCACGCAACTGCATTGGCGCTGGAGGCTGTGATGCGCGGATTGGTCGCGACCGTTTCTGTCCTGACCCTGTGGGGCTGCACAGACAGCGCCCCTGGGTCCGTCGTCCCGGACGCGGCCGCCGTAGCGGGAGATACGCTCGAGACTTGTCTCGATTGCGACTCGGCGGGACCAGGCGATCCGGGTCCGGATGTGACGCCCCCTGACAATATCGGAGATGTGCTGCCCACCGCCGACGTCCCGCCGCGGATCGGTGTGGACATCGCACCGCCGGACGACACCGGAGCGTCGCTCAACGCGGACGCCGGTCTCGCCCCCAGTGAGGACGCAGGGGGCACCACGGTCTACGATGTGAGCGTCGACGACGCCGATGGCGACGGCAGCCCGAACGTCGCTGACAACTGCCCCACCGTTCACAACCCCGCCCAGGGTGACGCAGACGGCGACGGCGTGGGTGACGCCTGCGACTCGTGCTGGCTCGTGGCCAATCCGGAGCAGGGGCCAGACTGCGAGACTGACTTCGACGGCGACGGGGTCTTGAACACGGTGGACAACTGCGTCGCCGTTGTGAACTCGGACCAGGTCGACTCGGATGGCGATGGCCATGGCGACGCCTGCGAGAACGACCTCGATGGAGACGGCGTGCCCGACGCCGCCGACAACTGCGCCTACCTGCCCAACGCCGAGCAGTCCGACATCGACGCCGACGGTCTGGGCGATGCCTGCGAGGTCGACTCCGACCTCGACGGCATAGAGGACGCGATCGACAACTGCCCGAAGACCTACAACCCAGCCCAGGGAGACTTCAACTACAACGGCATCGGGGACGCGTGCTCTGACTCGGATGCTGACGGTGTGGGCGACGCCCTCGACCTCTGCCCGGGCTGGTCGAACCCGGGTCAGCAAGACAGCGACGGCGATGGCGTGGGCGACGCCTGCGACAACTGCCCGTTGGTACCCAATCCGGACCAGAAGAACTCCAACTTCCAGGGTCTGGGTGACGCGTGCGAGGGCGACTACGACGACGATGGGGTACCCAACTTCAACGACAACTGCCTGTTCGTGCCGAACCCGTCGCAGACCGACACCGACGGCGACGGCGACGGCGACGCCTGCGAGAACGACTTCGACGGGGATGGCGTGAAGGACAAGGTGGACAACTGCCCGGGTTTGAAGAACCCCGATCAGGCCGACGCGGATGGTGACGGCGTTGGCGACGCCTGCGAGTCGGATTTCGACGGTGACGGCGTCTCGGACCAGAAAGACAACTGCCCCGGCGTCCACAACCCGGGGCAGGCCGACTGGAACACGGACGGCAACGGGGACGCGTGCAGCGACTGGGACGGGGACGGCACCAACGACAAGTCGGATAACTGCGTCTACCTGCACAACCCCTACCAGGGAGATGCGGACGGCGACGGCGTTGGCGACTACTGCGACAACTGCTTCCTCGTGTCCAACCCGTCGCAGGTGGACGGCACCTTCGACGGTCAGGGCGACGCGTGCGAGGGCGACCTGGACGGAGACGACGTACCCGATGTCTCGGATGTTTGCCTCCTCGTGAAGGACCCGGGGCAGCTCGACACGGACGGGGACGGAGATGGCGACGCCTGCGAGAACGATATCGACGGCGACGGCGTGGTCGACGGCCTGGACAACTGTTACTTCCTCCCCAACCCGGGCCAGTCGGACGCCGACTTCAACGGCGTGGGAGACGCCTGCCAGTCGGATCAAGACGAGGACGGCGTGCCAGACCTCATCGACAACTGCCCGGCCGCGTTCAACCCGGGCCAGCAGGACGGTAACTTCGACGGGATCGGCGACGCCTGCGCGGCCTGAGCGCGACGGCTCGCTGAGCCCCACAAGCCGTGAAAAGTGCGGAATTCCGGCGACCGTGGTAGCCGTTGCGGCCCCATGCGCACACTTGCACCCAGCGTCCTCGTCTTCGCCCTCCTCCTCTCCTCTCCTTCCCGAGCCAACGACTCGAGCTATGGCGGCTGCTCCGGCGCGCTCAGCGCTGTCGCCTCCAAGACGTCTGGTGACGCCGTGGAGTGCGTCCCCGAGGCCAATCGGGCGGTAGCCCTGGTGGACGAGGTGCTCGAGATCGACGTGACAAGCCAGTCGGCTCAGGTGACCGCGCGATACACCTTCACAAACACCGGCGAGGCGGCGACGCTCACGGTCGGTTTCCCGGTCCAGGGCCCCTACGAGGGCGAACCGGATGCGCCCCAGGAGAGCCCCCTCACCGACTACACCGTGACGCTGGACGGCGCGAAGGCCGAATACAGCGTCTTCCTTCCGGCTCGCCGCGGGACCGACGCCGCGAAGGCCGCAGCCACGAAGTTCGGTTACGACGCGGTGTACCTCACGGACGTCGCGTTCGCGGCCGGCCAGACTCGCACCATCGAGCACCGCTACGGCACGGGCGCCAGCCTCGTGGCCTTCGCCTACACCCCCGTGCGCTACATCCTGCGCACCGGCGCGAACTGGAAGGGCGGCAAGATCGGCAAGATCGCGATCCGCGTGCGTGTCGCCGAGCCCGTGGCGCCGCTCTGTCTCGGCGCGTCCCTTCCCGGCATGAAGTGGGACCCGGCGACGCGGTCTTTCGTATTCGAGGCGAAGAACTGGCGTCCCACGAAGGACCTGTACGTCACCTACGCGCCCGCCAGCCTCCACGCGAACATCCAGTTCGGGTCGCTCGAGAACTGGCCGTCGCAGGACGAGCTCGTGGCGCTCACGGACGCGGCCGCAATGGAGTTGCTCAAAGGCCGTTCGTCCGCCGACGTGCTCGACATCTACACGAGCATGTTGGAGGTGCTGTCGGCAACGCCTTCCAAGCCCGGCTCTCGGGAGCTCTGCTCGGACGAGGTGCGGCACCTCGTGCCCAAAGCGGATCCAACCCTGCGCCTCAGCCACCTGCAGCCGTGGCTCCGGCGCCTCCTGATCGCCGCGGACGCCGTCCTCACCGAGTACCAGGTCAAGCACCCAGCGCCGCCAGCGGCGGAGTGAGGCCGGGCGGTGCCCTTGACCCGGTGGGTCGCCGCGGACCCACTCGGAGCGCCGATGCTACCCCTGTGATATCAGTGAGTTGAGACGGCTCGCGGCGTGGCACGCCCCCTGCTCTTCACTCCTCCCGTGCGGCGCTGCCGCCGAGGAGAGAGAGACCATGCGTAACCCGTTCATCGCCTTCCGTAACGTCGCGCTCGCCACGACCGCCGTAGCCTGCGCTCAGGACAGCCAGACCCACTTCGCGCACTCTTCGAAGCCGCTCGACGAGGCCGCCCCCGTCGTGCTGTACGAGTTCGTGGAGCACGCCCCGCCGGTCTCTAAGGACATGCCGACGGAGCAGGTCGACCTGTGCGCTGCCCAGTGCGTGGCCTCGAGTCAGGGCATGTTCGGCGCGTGCGCCTCGGACGCCTACTCCCGGCATCAGCTAACCGCCTGCCGGGCCAGCGTTCATGATCAGGTCACGGCCTGCGTGCAGACCGCCTGCAACGACGCGGCCCCGAGCCAGGACGACGCCTGCACGGTGGGGTGCACCAACGAGGCGAACTCGATCGTGAGCGGCTGCTCCAGCGACGCCGACCAGTGCCTCGCGGAGGCGAACGACGTGTTCGGTACGTGCTTCGCAGCCGAGTGTGGCAAGGCCGGCCCCCGGCGCGTGACCCGCGTGGTGCTCACCGCCATGCGCGCGCCTCGGCCCGAGGTAGCCGTGACGGCGGCCGAGACGGTGGACGAGGCCGGCGCGTGTGACGTGGCCTGCCAAGCCCATGACCTCGCAGTGTATCTCGATTGTGTGCGCGAGCGCCCGGACGACCAGATGGCGTGTCGCGCGGAGATCGGCCGGGCCTTCGAGGTGTGCGTGGCCTCGCACTGCGCCCACTGAGCCGACTCCGCAACCCCGAACGAAGACCCGCTGCAACACGGCTGGGTCGTCGTGGTCTCTCCTCCTGTCCTGTCCAGCATGGTCCGGGTGGTTCGCCCGTGGCGCGCCACCCGGCCATGCACCCCTTCCTTTGGACAGGGACCCAGACGGAGTGGCTGCGCCCTACTTGTCCCCGCCCAGGTTGAGGGCCTTGATCTTGATCTTTGGACCGCCGCTGGAGTTGGTGGTGGGCTCCGCGGGTTTGCCGCCAGTGCGTCCGGTCTTGACCTTTGCCGGCGCCTTCGGGTCCACCTCCGCCAGCGTGTGGTTGAACTCGTAATCACGCCGCATTGACTCGCCCTGCTCGCTCTCGAGCGCACGCGCCTCGACCGGCGGCCGCTTGACGATGATCACGGGAGCGGGTGCTGCGGCGACGGCTGCCGGAGCCGTGAGCTCGACCGGCTTCTGGTTGGCTGGTGGGACGGCGCGGGCTTCTGCCTCGCGCTGTTTGGCCTGCTCAGCCGCGTTCTTCTGTGTGAGGTACCAGCCGGTCCCGGCGGCGCCCGCAGCCACGAGCGCGACCCCCGCGACCAACCAGCTGCCGATACTGCGCTTGGCTGGCGCGATTGGCGGGGCCACGAACGTCTGGACGGGCTGGGCCTTCGAGACGGGCGGGCCGCCCTCGACGTCGCGCAGGCGGTCTTCACGCCGCCCGCGCTCTTGCTCGCGGAGCGTGTCGAGGTGGCGCCGGCGCGTGTCGTCGTCTTTGCGTTTGGCCTCTTCTTCGGCGTGACGCCGCTCGCGGAGCTTGTCTTGCAGCTCCTTGAGCTCTCGGTTGGCCTCTTCGCTGGTCTCGTTCAGGAGGGACGTGAGCAGTGAGTCACCCGTGGCAGCGGGCCTCGCAC
Source organism: Pseudomonadota bacterium (assembly GCA_005776725.1). Classification (GTDB taxonomy): domain Bacteria; phylum Myxococcota_A; class UBA9042; genus SXOO01. Next base: position 8,380 of record SXOO01000105.1, read on the forward strand.
GCGCGCCGCTCGGCGGCTTGGCGGACGGGATCTCATCGAAGTTGAGCTCTCGCAGGTTGTCGAGAGTGGAACGGAGCCCAGTCGGTTCGCCCATGTCGCCTCCAAACTACGGCTTCCTGGAGCCGGTTGCTTCACAACGCGCAACCGAGCCCCGTGGTTCGTCAACCCTCCGGGAGACTTGCGCGATTTCGCGTCGGATCTCGCGTTGGGCCGGGCGCTTGTAAGCATCCACGCCCGGGTTCGTTTCCGCGCTTCCCGCTCCACGACCCAATCGAAGCGTAGACGCCAGTGCGACAGGGTGTCAAACGAGGTGCGCCTTGCCTCCCAGGCCCCGAGGGCCTATTTTGCGCCGCCCACTGGGCGCGCCGGACTACGCATCAGTGGTCCTGGCGACTATCGACAACTCGAGGAGCTTGTACGTGAACCCAAACGAAGACCGTCCTGAGCCTGAGACGGGCCCGAGCGGCTCGTCGGAGCCCACGCCGTCCGAGACGCTGGAGCGTCTGACCGAGTTGGAGGAGCGACTGCGCATCAGCGAGAAGCAGGTGGCGCTCATCCGCCAAGCGCACGCGGAGTCAGCGGCCGAGTACGAGCGGGTCAAGGATCGCATGCGCCGGCACCAGGAGCAGGAGCTCGAGCGAGCCCGGCTGGCCATGGCCAAGAACCTCTTCGACGTCGCCGACAACTTCGATCGTGTCGTTGACGCCGCCCGTCAGGGTGGGTCCCACGAGACGCTGTTCTCTGGCGTCCAAGCCGTGCGCGAGCTGTTCCTGAAGTCGCTCGGCGACTTCGGTCTCGCCCGTTACGGCGAAGTGGGCGATCACTTCGATCCCAACCTCCATGAGGCGCTCAGCCTGGCATCCGTCGCCGCTGCGAACCTCGACGGCACGGTCACCGCTGTCTTCATGCCCGGCTATCGCGCCGGCAGCGAGGTGTTGCGGGCGGCCCGCGTCCTCGTTGGCAAGTACGTTGCCCCCCCCGAAGCCGAGCCCCCCGCCGAGGCCTGAACCGCCCGGCTCCGCCCCAACCGCCAGGAAAGACCCCAATGCTCAGCACCAAAGAGCGCTCCGAACTTCGCCAGCGCCTCGTCGAACTCACACGGACTCGGGCGATCGGGAGCGACCTGCGGGAGCTGGCCGGAGAGCTGGCGGCCGAGCTGGCTGCATCGGAGCGGGGTGTCGAGCCCGACGTCTACCTCGCGCACAACCTCTCGGTCCTCGCCACTGCGCTCGAGGGCGATCCGCAGAGCGCCGGTCTTGGAGAGCCTCTGGCCACCGCGGCCACCGCGTTCCTCTCCGGCGCCCTCAGCTCAGACCCCGATGACCTCGTGGTCGCTCACGCGCTCGCGCTGAGCGCCACGGCGCTAGAGGACGATGGGGCCACGCGACTCCTGGCAGCGCTGGAGCGGCCACACGCTGGCGATCGGCTCACGGGGGCCGTAGCGCGCGCGCTGGTCGGCGCCTCCGGCCGAGGGCGTGGCGAGTCGCGGGCCACCGAAGCGGTGCTCGCGCGGCTCGACGCCATCCTGGCGCGGGAGCCCGAGCGCGAGACGCTGGCCGAGGCACGGCTCGAGCTGCTGGTGGGCCAGGCGCGCGCCGGGCTGCGCTCGGCGCTCGACCGCGTTGGTCCTCTCCTCGACGACGCGGAGCGAACCTTCGGGTCCTCCCCGGCGCGGGATCTCCTGCGCCTCGACGCGGCCGCGGCGCGGGCCGCGGAGCGCGAGGGGCGCTTCGGTGGCCGGGAGCTGAACGACGCCCTCTCGCTGGCCGAGGCGGTGGCCTCGGGGCCCCTACTCACCGGGGGCCGCGACGCGATCGGGTTACTGGCCGCGCTACAGCGCGGGCTTGCCCGCCGGAAGCTGCTCAATGGAGACGCGGCCCGCCGCCTGGCGGCCGTGTGGCACTCGCTCGAGCAACGTCGGCCTGACAGCACCGAGGCCCGCTCGGCGCGGCAAGAGGCGCTCGAGCACACCGGTGACGCCGCCGTCCTCGTCGAGCACCACGTCGAGCTCGTGCGCGCCGGACAGGCTACGTTGGACTCCCGCGTGTTCTTGTCGCGCAGCTGGTTCGCCCGGCTGAACGCGGGCGAGAGCTCCGGGCTCCCGAGCGAGGTCGAGGCGTGGGTGCTCGACGGCGTCAGCCCCGACGCCGCGAAGGGCTTGGCACCCGAGACAGCGCTGCTGCTGCTCCGCTCGGTCTGTGACGCACACGGCCCCGCGCTGGCAGCCCGGCTCGGACACGAGGCGTTGCTGAGGGTGAAGTCGCTCTCCCGATCGCCGGAGGTGGTCGTGGCTGTGGTGCAGACGCTGGCCGACGCCGGCGAGCCGGAGCGCGCTCTCGATCTGGGCCATCGTGCGCTCGAGAGCGCCGGCAGCGCCACGCTGCGCCTGTCGCTGGCCAAGATCCACATGGGTGCTGGCATCCGCTTCGCGGAGGCCGAGCCGCTCCTGCGGGCTGTGGCGGCCGATGGGGGGCCCCTGGCGCTCGAGGCCCGCGCGCTCCGCGAGTCTGTGGTCCAGAGCGCCGACTTCGAGGCCTCGCGCCGCGACGCGATGCTCGAGGTCGAGAAGCGGCTGGGCGTGGGGTCGCGGAAGCCGATTCGCGCCCGTGTGCTCCACGGCAGCGACAAGTTCGTGTTGGCCGAGCTCCCCGGCGGCCGGGCCCCGGCGTTCTACCCGCACTGGTATCTGCGGGTCATGGTCCGCGACCAGGACCTGCCCGAGGGCGTGTCCGTGTCCAGCCTCACGAAGGGCACCGAGCTGGCGGTGGCGGTGCGCGGCGAAGACGACCACAAGTCGGACCGCGTGCGCGTGTACTGGGTGGATGGCAAGGCCACGGTGATGGCGCGCCCGCCGGAGTCGGAGGCCCAGCACGATGCCCCAGCGCCGGCCAAGGCGCAGCGGCACCAGGAAGAGAAGGCGCCGCGGCACCAGGAAGAGACGGAGCCTGAAGAGGCCGTGGAGCCGCCCTCGCCCGAGCTCGAGGCGGCGTTCAACATCGGCACCGAAGCGCCGGCTCGCGTGCGCCTCGACCACTTCGCGCGGCGCACGCAGCTGGTCTTCGGCCGGGTCCTCCCGCCCGATGGCTCCGACGGTGATGTGTTCCCCGTGCGCGTCGGGATCAAAGCGAAGTTCCTGCCCGAGGGCACCAACGCCGCGGCGCTCAAGGGCGCCGTGGTGTCGCTGTTGGTGGTGAAGGGACCGGGAGACAAGCTCCGCTACGACGGCGCGTCCGAGCTGGTCGTGATCACCCCGGCGCCGGCTGGTGCGGCACCCGAGGCGGCCCATGAGTAACGACCAAGTGGTGATTCAAGGCGCCGCACGGCCGCGAGCCGGGGCGCTCCGCATGGCGCTCGCGGAGCACGGCGTGTCCGCCGAGGCGGTGGGTGCATTGCGCGTGCGCGGAGACGACCTCGAGGTCACGCTCGAGGGGCCCTCGGCCCGAGAGCTGGTCACGCCGGTGCTGCTGCGGCTCGACGGGGTGCCGTGTGTCGCGCGGCGCGCCTCTGACCTGCCCGCCGCAGTCGCGGTCTGGTCGCTGCGGCTCGAGACCCGGGCCACCGCCGGCGAGCTTGCCCGCGCCCTCTTCGAGGTGGGCGGGGTGCTCGGCGAGGATCTCCTCGCGATTCGGCGCCGCGGGGAGTCCCTCGAGGTCGAGCTGCCGCTCTGGCGGTATCGCGAGGCGGACCTCCCCCGCGAGCTCCTTGGACGGCCTGTGGTCGTGGAAAAAAAAAAGCCCCGTAGTCGCCTGAGCGGCAGCCTCAGCGCGGCCGAGGCGCTCCGGGACGTGTTGTCGCACGGGCCCAGCGCCGTCCAGCTGAAGCGCGTGATCAAGCGCTGCGTAGACGCGTCTCGCGGTGATGAGGCGTTGCTCGATGCGGTACGCCGAATCGCCGACCGCGGCTCGCCCGTCGACGCCGCCACCCTACCCACCACCGACCCGGGCCTCTTGTTGTGCGTGCAAGCGTTGGCGCCGCGAAAAGCGCGGCAGCGCCTGCACGGACTCTACCGCGCCGTGCCGTTCCCCGGGCCGGCCGAGCGGGCGTCCAGCGCGCTCCTCGACGCCCTGCACGCCGAGGCGGGGGGCGAGTCCCCGGCCCTGTGGCCGCTCTCCCAAGCTGTCTGCGCCGCGGCCGACACCATCGGGGCGCTCACGGTGGCCGCTGGCACCGTGCTTCCCGGGCGACGCAAGGCCGGCCTCGGCCCGATCGCCGTCGAAGGGGTGGCGCCTGACGCGGATCGCCCCAGCTCCGAGATCCTCGACGCTTGGCTAGAGATCGCCGGGCGACTCGCTGGTGGCGCGGCATGGGACGAGCTCGAGCCGGCCGTGCTTCAGCTGGGGCAGCGCGTCGCGTTGGCGGCCTCGAATGCTGGCCTCGACCTGTCGGGTTGGCGCGCATTGGTCGAGCTGGTCCGCTCCGAGTCGGAGGGCGAAGCGTCGCCACGTCTCCGACCGCCCTCCGCTCTGAGCCCCAGCTCTGCCGCCTGGGTCCTCGGCATGACGCGCGCCATCGATGCCGCGGTGCTCGAGGGTGACGCGGCGCGGGCGGCGGCCTTGGCCGAGGAGGGCGCCACGGCACGGCCCGACAGCGCCGAGCTCACACGGCGCGCGGTCCGCCTCGGGCGTCGAACGGATCTCGTCACCGAGGACCCCGTGACCCTGGTCCACGCTGGAGAGGCCCTCTATCGGCGCGGCAACGCGAGCACCGCCGCAAGGGTGTTCGAGGTGTCCGGCGCCGAACCGGGCTCCCGCGCCGCGGACCACGTGGCGCGGCGCTTGTTCCTGCTCGACCGGCCCCAGGCCGCCGCTCGCTTCGTGTCCGAGACCTCCCCGCTCGCCAAGCGAGAGCATGCCGCCGTGGCGCGTGAGCACTGGGCCCAGGCCGCTGAGCTCTGGGCGCTGCGGCAAGGGCACCGGTTGGGCCTCACTTCGGCGCCCCCGTGGGCCGACGCCGGTGTCCGCGTTGTGTTGGGCGCCGAGCACAAGGCGCTCATGGACGGCGATCTCGAAGCGGCGGCCAGCCTCGGCGGCGCCGCAGGTGCGCTGGTCGCGGCTGTCCTCGCCGATCCCTTGCGGCTGGAATCACCCACCCCGAAGGCTGAGCCCATCGACGCCGCGTCGCTGCTTCAGCTGGCGATCGCCACTCCGGACCCGTGCGTGGTGCTGCATGCCACAGGCGGCCTCGACGACGTCGTGGGGGCGCTCCCCCTCTTGAGGCTCGCCGTTCGTGAGGTCGCGTCGTCGGACTGGGATGGTCAGACCGCCTCTGCCCTGGCGGCGCTGGTCCGACGGACTCAGGACGCCGAGCTGGCAAAGACCATCGACACGGCGACGCTCCTCGGATGGCTCGAGGGCCCCGACTCCGAGAAGGCCGCGGCCGCAGAGGTGATCCTGTCGCACCCCACGCGCATCGAGGCTGCGGCTGAGCGACTGGACCACGGCGCGTCGCGGCGGGTCGAGCGTGCACTCGCCCTTCTTGGGGAAGACCGCCTCGCGGAGGCCACCGCCATCGCGCAGAGCGTGCTCAAGAAGGCGCTGCCTGGCCCCGCGAGATCGCAGGCCGCTGCGGTGCTCGCGATCGCGGGCGAGCTCGAGCCGCTCGCGGCGGCGCTTGCCCCTCCGCGGTGGGATGGAGGCCGCATGGCCCTCGCCTTCGACGTGTTGTTGGGCATCGACAGCACCCGCGACGACGGGCCGTTGCCGGAGCACCTGGAGCCGCTCGTACGGGGCCTGCACAGCGCGCCGGGTCGGCTCATGGCCGTGCGGGCCCGCCTCCTGTCGCCTCGCTGACGCTCCACGTTCGCCTAGCAGCTTCCGCCGAGCGGGTGTCCCGCGACGGTCGCATGCGGTGCCCGATCAGGGAGCGACCACATCGGCGCGTACCACCCGCACGGGACGCGCAGGGCCTCCCTCGGCGGGGATCACCATCAGGGTCACGCTGGAGCCGGCTGGGCCCAGCATGTGTTCGATGGCCCGCTCCACCGACAGGTCGGTGATGTCCAGCCCGTCCACTGCGATCACTACCGAGCCCGGCGTGATGCCGGCCCGCTCCGCCGGAGATCCGGGGAAGACGTTGGTGAGCATGACGCCGCCGTCGGGGCCGGGGCTCACCTGCGATCCGATCCCGCTGTATTCCGCCGAGCCCTGGCCATCCAGCGCTTTCAGCGGGATCCGGCCCAGGTCGCGCGTCTGACCCCGGCTCAGCGACATCCGCGAGAACAGGCGCCGCTTGTACCCCATCGCCTCGACGTACAGCGTGGCGCCCGACGCGACGCCGTCGAGCGTGAAGCGCCCGTTGTCGTCGGTGAGCGTGGAGACGCCCCCCGCCACTCGGACCTGGGCCCCGGCCAGTGGTGAACCGTCGCCCAGGACCACGCCGGTCAGCGTGCCCTCGGGCTCGAACCGCAGCGTCCCGAGCTGGGTGAGCCGCCCGACCGTCACCGCGAAGCGCCGGACCTCCACGGGTCGACTATTGGGCGAGTCGGGGTTCGAGACGCTCATCCGGTAGAGGCCGGAGTCGAATCCGCCCAGCTCGAAGGTCCCGTCCGCGGCGAGCGACACCTCCCGCATCCCGACCGAGTGGTCGCCCCGCAGCGTCGTGACGAAGAGCGTCACGCGCTTCGGGGGCACGTTGCCGCCGTCGAGCACGCGGCCCGCCACTCGGCCCCCGGCGCGTAGCCGAAGCACGACCTCGTGATCCAGAGGTGCTGTGAGCGTGGACGGGCTCGAGGGCAGGAAGTCGCTGTGGTAGGCGAACACCTCGAAGTTACCCACGCGGTCCGGCAGGAAGAAGCGGCCGGAGGCGTCGGCCTGCAGCGCCTCGGGTGACGCGGCGTCACCCTGTCCCACCACCATGACCGTCGCCCCGCCGACGGGCTCGCCGGAGGGCCCGACGACGCGACCCGCCACGCCCGAGCGCGGGACCAGTACGGCCTCCACGGCGTGCTCCACGTCCGCCGCCAGCTCCACCTCCACGCACTCGGCGGGCTCATGGCGCCACTCGGACGCGCAGATGTGCAAGGAGCCCGCTGGGACCGCGTCCACTCGGAAGGCACCGCTAGCGTCCGTGGTGACCGTGCGCAGCTCGTCCGACTCGAGATCGATGACCCGGACCTCGGCGTTGGCGAGCGTGGCGCCCGTTGTGTCGCGAACCACGCCGACCACGGCCCCCATCGCCGTGAGGTCAACCTCGATAGGCTCTCCCGCCATGCCCTCTTCCAGTACGAGCTCGGCGCTCTCGGCGGTACCGAAGGGATCGTGGTCGGCCAGGACGCGCACGGTTCCTGGGCCGACCCACGGGATCGTGAAGTTGCCCTCAGCGTCCGTGAACACGTCCACCTCGACGCCAAATGGCACCGCCGAGGCCGGGGTCTCTTGGACCAGCAGGCTTAGCCGCGCTCCCTCGACTCCGGCGCCGCGCCGTAGCACTCGGCCGGTGACCGGCGCAGTGGTGAAGAGGCGAAGGCGCACCTCCGCCGGCTCCCCGAGCTCGACTCGCGCCACGACCTCGCCGCCGGGCGTCCCGGACACGAGACCCACGGCGCTGGCTCGGACCTCGCAGTGGCGCACTGCGCCGGTGCTGGGTCCGCTGCGCTGGAGCGCGGCGCGCTTGAAAGAAAAGGAGCCGTCGCGGGCCGTGAGGGCGCGGACCTCGCGTCCATCGCACGCGACGACCACGAGCGCGCGGGCGACGCCTACCCGCGCTCCCCGAAGCTCGCGCTCGACCCGGCCTGAGAGCAACGGGGCCTCGGCGGCCGGCGGGGCGGTCCGTCGGTGCGCAGCGGGCTCCTCGGGGCGTGCCTCGACGTCGGGCGAGCGCAGGAACCATAGGGCTGCGGACACCAGCAAGGCGACGGCGAGGACCGGTCGAAACGAGCGCATTCGAAGGCTCCAGGAGACCGCGGGCGTCGCGGCGACCCGCTCTAACGCATGGACCCGGGCATTCGATCCCGGGCGAGCGTCATCGACCGAGCATGCGCTGAAGCTCGCCGGAATTCATCAGCTTCACCATGTCGGTGTGGCCGCCGATGAAGGTGCCCTTCACGAAGATCTGGGGAAAGGTGGGCCACCCCGTCCACATCTTGATCGCGTTGCGTCGCCGCCAGAGCGACAGGTAGCTCCCGTACTCGAGGTACTTGAACGGGATCCCGGCCTCGGTGAGCGCCTTGCGAGCTTTTGTAGGCACGGGGTTCATGGCCATCCCAACCACGACCACGTCGTTCGACGCGACCGCGGCGCGGATCTCGTCGACGAGGTCGCGATTGTTGTTGGCGATGACGTCGCGGACGGCAGGGTGGATCTCAGACTCTGTGAGCAGGTGGCGTGGCAAGCGGTCCTCGTTTCGGTGGTGGCGTGTGTCCGCGGCAATACTGGGCCGCTGGCGGCGAGGCGCAAGGGTCTGGAAACATCGGGAAAGAATCAGTCCCCGGCGAGCCCCTCCAAGACCTCGCCCAGCGCCGCGGCGCGCTGTTCGATCGCTTGGCTGAGCGTAGCCACCGCCTCCGCCAGGGGGATCCGACCCGGCCAGCGTACGGCGTCGCGCGCGGCGGCGGCTTCGAGATGCCTGGCCGCCGCCCGGACAGACTGCCCCAAGCGGCTCACGCGTCCGACGCCCGCCAGGAGGTCGCCTGAGGCCTGGACATGGCGCTCTCGGTACTCCGGGATGCTGAACAGGCGGGGTGAGAACGCGTCGTAGCCGTGCCACTCGAGGCTGTCCGGAGGGCTGGGTTCGCCGTCCCAGCTTACTCCCCACGTTGCGTCGCAGTCCCACGCGACCAAGCGGAACGGCGCACCCCCCGCGTGGTAGAGGTAGTAGTTCTTCGTGTAGCTGTCGCGGTTTCCCGCGAGCACCATCACGCGCTGCCATCGGGCGAAGTCCTCGAGGTCGAGCAGCGGCTCGAGGTTCTCCTGGAAGGATGTCAGGGTCGCCGGCGTGTAGGTGGTCGCGTTGAAGAGAGCGGCGAGATCCGCCGTGCGCTCGGCATCCCCCAGCACTAGATTGAACCCGCTCATCGGGTCGACCTTTGCCTTCCAGTTCGCCGAGTTCGTGTCGGCCTTGTACAGCTGGGCGTGCCGGCTGAGGCCGCGGCTGTCGAGGTAGTGCTCATCGACGCGCTCGATGATTTGGTAGAGCCCCTCGTACTCGCCGCGCACGAACAGCTCCGCAAAGCTGACTCTGGGCGCCAGACCACCGAGCGCCGTGACGAGGCCGAAGGTCAGCGGGTTCCGGAGCCACGTCGGGTCGATCCACGCCGCCTGCAGCACGAAGCGCTGGTGCCACTCCGCCTCACCGAAGAGCGCCAGCGGCGTCGCGTCACTGAGCCGAACTCGGTAGCTCTTCTTGGCCACGGTCCGTGCGAAGCCGCCGTGCAGCTCGAACTCCCCCGGAGCCCCGACGCCGTCCACCGCGATCTGTGCGGGGACCTCCACCTCGGCCAGCGGGTCCTGGTGAATGAGCGCCCAGTCGTCGGCTGAGAGCTCTACTTCCACGGTGTGGATCGTGGGGATCCCGAGCGGCGGCACGGCTGGAGGCGGCACCTCGATGTCCGGTCTCACCTCCCGCAGCTCGGGGTCGGGTGGGTCGGCCTGGGTGATCTCCAGATCTGAAGGGTCGGCGTCGAACGGCTCGCCGCCCTCTGCGTCGTCTCCAAGGGGCTGCACCGCGGACTCGCAGCCGAGCACGAGTGTCGCCCACAGGAGGCACACGAAGCGCGCTCGCCGCCTGGAGCCTCCTAGAGCTGGCGCCATGCTGCAATCCGCTGGGTCAGCAGGTCCCGCCGCGCCGCGTAGGCCGCCTCGAGGTCGGTCATGCGCTTCGTGATCACCGCGCGCGCCGCGTCGAGGCTCAGTGGCGCATCCGGCAGCTCGACCATCGCCGCGGCGGCGGCGTCATCGTCCAGCGCCTCCCAGAGCGCATCGCGCACCGAGGCCACGTGGCCCGTGATCGCCTCCGGGGGGAGGGCTTCGATCAGCTGCTCGAGCTGGTTCACGAAGCGCGCATAGAGCGCCGGGGAAGCCATGACCGCCGCGTCCAGCTTCCCCTCCGCGCAGAAGAGCAGGCCGGCGGGGTCCTGCAGCGCCCACTTGCCGCCGTGGTGGCAGCTGGAGAACAGGTCGTCTGAGTCCCAGCCGAGCACCCGAAAGCGCCAATCGGAGCCCGTGGCCCAGAAGAAGGCCTCGTCGACGTAGTCGCCGTTCTGAAACAGGCTCTGGAAAGCCAGCCAGCGCAGGTACTGATCCACGTCCATGAGCGCATCGAGGCGCGCGTCCAGCGTAGCGGTGTCGCCCGCGATCGCCCCGGCCAGGGCGTCGTAGCGTGCGCGCGCGTCGTCCTCGGTGAGCGGGGGGGCCACGTAGTCGATCTCCACCGGGAAGTCTTCGGGGTCGAAGCGGCGGCGGATCACCGTTTGGACGCCCACGTTCTCGTCGCGGAGCGTGTGCTCCACGTGCTCTACGAGGAGGTAGACCCCGCGCTCCTCTCCGTCGAGCGAGAAGCGCACGAACCTGCGGTCGAGCGGGTAGAGGCCCAGCTGAGACATCAGGCGGTTGGAGAGCTCGAGCCGGAAGTACCCGGAGTCGAGGCACAACGAGATGAGGTAGAAGCGATCCGAGACAGCGCCGGGCATCAAGCGGACCTCGCGGTCCAGGTTCACCGTGTAGCTCTTCCGCGCGCAGTCGAGCGACGACTGGCCGCGCAGGTGCGCCACGCCGGTGACCGCCCCGTACGGCTCCACGCGCACGGTGACCTCGAAGTCTTCATCAGACTTGGCCGCCGCTGCCGCGTCGTGAATCGCGCGCTGCTCTGCGGTGAACTCGAAGTCCAGGCGCTCCGGGTACGCCCAGTCGTCGGCGGCGATCGCGCTCGCGTCACAGTTGCCCGGAAGCACCGGCGGGGCCTCGAGGCGGCAGGTCTCGAGCGAGAGTGGGTCGCCCGCGCACCAGGCCTCGCGGACGAGCGTGGGCACCGTGGGCGTCTCTCCACCGCGGATGACCACGACGCTCACCGGGAGGCGCGCGTCGCCCCTCGCGTCGAGGGCCTCGAGCGTCGCGCTGTCCGCCGCCGGCAGCGGCGCTTCGAGCAGCCGCTGTAGCACGCGCTCGCGAGGATCACCGAGGTCCGCGAGCAGCTCGGCCTCCGCGCCGACGCGCCAGAGTGCGACGCGGCTGTCCGCGGGGAGGGCGTTCAGCGTCTCGAGCGCGGCCTCGCGGCTGCTGTCGCCGTCGGCGAGTGGCGCCACCACCAACGCGACGTTGGACGGCCAGGCGGCGCTCTGGGGCTCCTGCGCGTCTTGGGTGAAGCTCACGAGCTGTGCGCCGCCCGGCCAGGCCTCTGCCGCTACGGAGCAGCCCGGCAACACCGCGGTGTCGGGGACTGCGGGCGTGTCCGCGGCGTCGGCCTGAGGCGCAGGCACGTCTGGAGACGGCGGCGTGTCGGCGGGACTGCTGCTGTCCGACGGCGCCGACGAATCGACGGTCGGGACCGCCGCGGTGGTGGTGCAACCCAGCGCACCGATGAGGACCAGGACTCCACGCACCGCGCTCTCCGCACCCTTCTTGGCCCGCGGAGTGTCCGGCCCGTGGCTCTTGCTGTCCAGCCCCGGCTCATCGGGAGCGCTCGGCGACAGGGCCCAGCTCGCTGGTGGCGGGCTGCGTCCTCCGGCTGCCGAGGCGCCTCTCGGAGGCTCCCTCACCCTGGCGCACGGCTGGAGCGGGTGGTAGCGTCCGCGCCCCATGCTGGACCGAGTCCTCATCGCCAATCGGGGCGAGATCGCCCACCGCCTCGTCAGCCACTACCGCGCGCTCGGTGTGCATACGGTCGCCGTGTACTCGGACGCCGACGCCGACGCACCGCATGTCCGCGCCGCGTCCGCCGCCGTGCGGCTGGGCCCGCCGCCCGTCGCCGAGTCGTACCTGAACGCGCCGGCGCTCCTCGAGGCGGCGCGCACCAGCGGTGCGCAGGCGATCCACCCGGGCTACGGCCTGCTCAGCGAGAACGCGGGCTTCGCTCAGCTCGTTCGCGACGCTGGGCTCGTGTTCATCGGGCCCCCGCCGTCCGCCATCGCCGCGATGGGCGACAAGGTCGCGGCGCGCGAGGTGGCGCGGCGATGCGGCCTACCCACCGTGCCGGGCTCTGACGGCGCCGTCAGCGACGAAGACGCGCCCAGCGTCGCCGAGGCCGTCGGTTATCCCGTGCTCATCAAGGCCTCCGCGGGAGGAGGCGGGATCGGGCTGGAGGTGGCCGCCTCCCCCGAGAAGCTGCTGAAGGCCATCGGGCGCTGTCGCTCGCGGGCAGCGCGGGCCTTCGGCTCCGACACCGTCTACCTCGAGCGCTACGTCGACCGCCCGCGGCACA
>SXOO01000106.1 GCA_005776725.1 Pseudomonadota bacterium
GCTCGATGCGGCCCGGCCGCCGTTCGAGCGCGCCAGTGACGGCGCCGCGTTCGTGGCCGAACAGCTCGGAGTCGATGAGCGACGGCTGCAGGTCCGCGAGATGAACCGCGACGAAAGGGTCGTGCGCTCGAGGGCTCCAAGTGTGAATCGCCCGCGCGAGGGCCGTCTTGCCCACACCGGTCTCGCCCGTGAGCAATACCGCCGCGTCTGTGGCTGCTGCCCGGCGTGCCCTCGCCAAGGCCTCACCGAACGCGGGGCTCTCGGCCACGAGCCCATCCGCCGGCAGCGGCGCCGACAGCGCCGTGCCCACTACTCGCGCCACGCCGGCGAGCCCGGCGAGCTGCTCGGAGTGGCAGGCGCCGGGCGTCCTCGAGCCGGTGTTGAAGACCCCGGCGATCTGACCACCCAGCTTCACGGGGACCGACAGCGTGGAGCGGATACCGTCGTGCGCCGCATGCCCGAAGGTGATCTCGCGGTCGGCCCGGACATCCGCGACCGCGCGGGCTTCGCCGTCGCGGACCACGCGCCCCACGACCGTGTCGTGCACTCGCACGCGTGGTAACTCCCCGCCTGCGCCAGCCAGCCGCGGTACGAGCCGGTAGAAGCGCAGGAAGTCCCTGTCCGCCGGATCGAGGAGGGCGAGCGACACACGGTCCGCCACCGGCAGGAGGCGGGGGAGCTCGGCGGCGAGCAGATCCAGCACCTCGTCCTGAGTCGCGGCGCGCCGCAGGGCCCGCGCGAGCAGAGCTAGCGGGTCAGCCGATGGGGCGGGACGGACGCTCGGGCGTTGAGGGGCGCGCATTGCGACGAAGGGTAGGGACCCGCAGGTGCGGGCGTCAAGCCGCGGCCAGTCCGCGCAGTCCGCGCAGTCCGCGCAGTCCGCGCCCTTCCTGCGCGTCCAGGCGAGCCCCACCGACTCGAAGGCCCGCAGCTGGGTTCAGCCACTGGCCGCGCGAAGCAGCTCCAGCAGCTCGTGGGTTGTCAGCGGGCTGGCACCCCCGGTGTCGGCGAGCAGCTCGCTCACCAGGGCACGTTTCTCCGCGTGCAAGCCGACGATGGCGTCCTCGACGGTGCTGCGCGCCACGAGCCGGTACACGGTCACTGGCCGGGTCTGGCCGATACGGTGCGCGCGATCGGTCCCCTGGTCCTCGATGGCGGGGTTCCACCACGGGTCGAGGTGGATCACGTAGTCTGCCGCGGGGAGGTTGAGGCCCGTCCCGCCGGCCTTGAGCGAGATGAGGAACACGTCCCCGTGTCCCGCCTGGAACGCGTCCACCTCCTTGCGGCGGCTCGACGCGGAGGTGGCGCCGTCGATGAGGCGCCAGGTGATGCCGGCCGCGTCGAGGGCCTCAGCGACGAGCGCGAGGTGGCGTGCGAACTGGCTGAAGATTAGCGCTCGGTGGCCCTCCGCTTTGAGCTCGTGGACCAGCTCCATCAGCGCGTCCAGCTTCGCGGAGCGCTCCGTCGAGGTCGGGTCGATGAGGCGAGGGTGGCACGCGGCTTGGCGGAGCCGCGTGAGGGCCGCGAGGACCTGGATGCGGTGCGACGGCTCCTCGGAGTCCTTCGACCGCTCCAGAGCCTGAAGCGCCGCATGTCGCAGGAGCTCGTAGCGCGTGCGCTCGGCCTCCGTGAGCTCCACGTCGTGGCGCACGTCTGTGCGCGTGGGTAGGTCGCTGGCGACGTCCCGCTTGAGCCGGCGAAGAAGGAAGGGGCGGATCGCGCCCGCGAGTCCGGTCCGGTCGGCGCCGGCAGTGGTGAAGCGCTCGCGGAAGCCGTCCAGGCTCCCGAAGAGGCCCGGGACAGTGGCCGCGAAGATGCTCCAGAGCTCCTCCAGCCGGTTCTCGACGGGCGTCCCGGTGAGCGCGACCCGGAAGTCGGACGAGAGCGAGTGGATCGCTCTCGCCCGCTGGGTGCCCGCGTTCTTCACCGCCTGCGCCTCGTCGAGGACCAGGGTGGCCCAGGGGGTGGCGAAGTACTCGGGGTTTTGCGCGACGAGGTCGTAGCTGGCCACGATCAGCTGCCCCGTGGCGGGGGCGAGGCGTGCGAGGTCCGCTCGGCTGCGGACGGCCACGACCTCCAGCGTGGGCGCGAAGGCTGCCGCCTCGCGTTGCCAGTTGAAGCCGAGGGACATCGGCGCCACGACCAGGGCGGGACCGCGCGGGGCCCGATGCAGGAGGAGGGCGAGCGCCTGTAGCGTCTTGCCGAGCCCCATGTCGTCACAGAGGCACGCGCCGCCGGCCCACTCCGCGAGCCGCGCCAGCCATCGGAAGCCTGCGAGCTGGTATGGGCGGAGCGTGGCGCGAAGCTCCGGGGGCAGCGGGGCCTCCCACGTCTGCGCCGCTTCGAAGGCCGCGAGACGCTGGGTGAGCGCACCCACGCCGTCCGCGGAAGCGCCCGCGCTGGTGAGCTCGTGGACCAGCGGCGCCGCCAGGTCGGGGAGCCCGTCCTTCTGGGTCATTGCCGAGAGCGCCTGCAGCGGCGCTCGGAGCCGCTCGGCCAGCGTCACCCAGGTCCCCGGGCTCACCTCAACGTAGCGCCGGCGCTCGGAGAGGGCGCGGAGCAAGAGGTCCAGCGGCACGAGCTCCTCGCCCACCCGCGCTTGGCCGCCGATCCGGAACCAGCGCCCGCGACCCTCCGCCCGAACGGTCACGGCCGGGGCGTCTATCGCAGCCACCTTCGCCGGGCGGCCCGACCACTCGATGCGGGCCGGGAGTCCCTCGGAGCGCCGGACCACGTCCAGCCCCTCGTCCATCGGGAGGCGCCAAGCCCAGCCCGGCAGCGACGTGAGGCCCAGCGCTTCGCGAATTTCTTCCGCTCGGCGAGCTTCATCCCGCGGTGTCCTCCAGACACGCGCCGGGCCATCCGGCCCGCGGACGAACAGCTCCAGCGGACCCTCGTCCGGAGCGAACACCGGGTAGTCGGCGTGGTGGTGGAAGCCCAGCTTCACCTCCAGGCCCCCCTCGAGCAGCTGGAAGCGGACCACCGCTTCGGGCTCGGCCTCGATGCGCGCGGCTACGAGGCTCGAGTCCACATCGGTGTCGGCCAGCGCGCCCAGCTCCCCAAGGTGGCGCAACAGCGGCTCTATTGCGTCGGTCGGGACCTCCCCCATGGCGAGGAGCAGGCGGCCCGCGGCCACGAGCGCTGCGCTGGCTTCCGAGACGGTGAGGAGCCGTCGTTCGGCATCCGCCATTATATAGCTGCCAACTACCGGGCTCGAGAGCCACGCCTCGAGGCTTGGCCCCGGCCCCTCGGGTGTCATCAGCGCCGCCACGAGTCGACTCTCGGACGCCGCCAGCTTCAGGGAGAGCCGCGTTCGGGTTACGCGCCAGAGCTGGCCTTCGTGGAGGACCAGCCCCTGATTGGCCAGGAGCGCGATCGCGGAGATGGTTGCAGACGGCTCGTCTCCCGCGCCCGAGAGCAGCGCTGCCGCCGCGCGTTCTCCGGGCAGCAGCACGATCGCGTCCACTTCGGCGCGAGCCGCGCGGGTCACCGCCCAGCCCTCGCCCCGTCGCTTTGGGGCGGCGAACACGACGCGCGCCTCGGTGACCGTGGCGTCAACGCCTTCGCCGGCTACGGTCACGTCCACCGCGAGGCGGCGTTCGCCTGTGTCGGGCTTCGCAGCCGCGTCCAGCACGCGCCGCCAGCGGGGCGTGGCCAGCTGCCGGGACAGCTGCTCCGCCTCCGGGCTCCCCGCCGAGATCGCGTCGAGCAGCACATCGCACGCCAGCCTCGCCACACCGCAACGGCCCGAGTCGCGTCCGCAGAGACAGGACGCCGTGCTTGCCTCGAGGGTCAGCGCGACCCGGGGAGTCTGGCCCGACAGGCGGCAACGGCCCTCCGGCCAGACCACGGTCGCCCGGCACTCGGTGGCGTGGGCGCCCACTACGACGGGCCCCGCCGGCAGCGGCGGCGCGATGAGCTCGGTGGGCGTGCGTGCCTGCGCAGACACGACGCGATCCCACACGGCGCGGAGTCCCGGGTCCTCCGGGGGGCTCCGGGGAGGTGGCGTGATCGCTCGTCGGCGCTCCGCGAGCCCCAGGAGATACCGGAGCGTCGGCTCGGCGCCGGCGGGCTCCGCGTCGAGCGCCAGCGCCCACAGCGGACCGTCGCTCACCACCCACGCGGCAGTTGCTTTGTGGATCGCCTCGGCGTGGCCCGACACGCGCTCCGCCAATACGGGGGCGATCCCCTGCTCCTCGGCCCAGGCCGTGAACGCGACGCGGCCCATCTCGTTGTTCAGCGCGCCCACCTCGACGCGGCCGGTTGTGCGTAACGGGGCCGCCGAGGGGCGTCTGGGCAGCCGACCCCACGCGGCGCGGGCCATGTCCACCATGGCGACCACCGCGAGCACATGCACGCACGGGGAGCGCTGGGAGACCATGAAACACTGGCAGCTCCAGGTGACGCTGGGCAGGTGCGTTCCCACGACCGTGGCGGTGTATGTGCCGCCCGACTTCACGCGCGCGCGGACGCCTTCGCCGGACGGGGCGAGATCTGTGACCTTGGACTTCAGCAGCGCCTGGGCGGCCTCGAGGGAGCCGCGAGGCGCGAGCTGGGCGAGCTCAGCTGCGGTGACCAACTCGACGTCACGAATCCAGCTCTCGACGACCGCCACGTATCCCTCCGGGGAGGGGAACGTAGTGCCTCGATCGCCGCGAGTCTACACGTCGCATGCGTCTCCCTTGCCGTCGCTGTCCTTGTCCGTCTGGAGCTTGTTCGACGCGCTCGGGCAGTTGTCGCACCCGTCTCCGACGCCGTCGCCGTCCTTGTCGCTCTGGTCGTTCGGGATGAGCCGGCAGTTGTCCTTGGCGTCGGTCACCCCGTCGGCGTCCGAGTCGTCGCACGCGTCGCCCACCCCGTCCTTGTCGCCGTCCTGCTGCAGCGGGTTGAACGACATGTCGCAGTTGTCCTTGGCATCCACGATGCCGTCGGTGTCCGAGTCGTCGCAGACGTCCCCGAGGCCGTCCTGATCCGAGTCCACCTGACCCGGGTCCGCCATCTTTGCGCAGTTGTCGGACGCGTCTGGGACGCCGTCTCCGTCCGAGTCGTCGCAGGCGTCGCCCTGCCCATCGCCGTCCTGATCATCCTGGGACGCGTTCTGCAGCCACGGGCAGTTGTCCACCGCGTCGATGCGGCCATCCCCGTCCGAGTCGTCGCACGCGTCGCCCGCGCCGTCGCCATCCGCGTCCGCCTGCGCCGCGTTGGGGTGCAGCCAGCAGTTGTCCGACGCGTCCATGCGCCCGTCGCCATCCGAGTCGTCACAGGCGTCACCGCGGCCGTCGCCATCCTTGTCCACGTCCTTGGCCTCGGGCACCAGGGGGCAGGCGTCCTTGGCGTCCGAGCGCCCGTCTCCGTCGCTGTCGTCGCAGGCGTCGCCGACGCCGTCGCCGTCCAGGTCCGCTTGCGCGGCGTCCGACACCAACGGGCACTTGTCGTTCGCGTCTGGGACGCCGTCTCCGTCGGAGTCGTCGCACGCGTCCCCGGTGCCGTCCCCGTCTCCGTCCCACTGGCCAGGATCCGCGACCCACGGGCAGCCGTCGTACGCGTCCACGTAGCCGTCGCCGTCGGAGTCGTCGCAGACATCTCCTTTCCCGTCCCCGTCCGAGTCCGCGGTGCCGCCGGATCCGCCGGGGCACGAATCCACCGCGTCGATGAGCCCGTCGCCGTCGGTGTCGTCACAGACATCACCCAAGAGATCACCGTCCCAGTCGCTCTGGGTCGGGTTCGCCTGGGTGGGGCAGTTGTCCGCCGCGTCGTTGTGGCCATCGCCGTCGCCGTCGCCGCACGCGTCACCCTTGCCGTCTCCGTCCAGGTCGCTCTGCGTCGCGTTCGCGGTCCACACGCAGGTGTCAGCGGCGTCCAACACGCCGTCGCCGTCTACGTCGTCGCAGGCGTCACCCTGTCCGTCGCCGTTCACGTCGAGCTGCAACGGATCGGGGGTCCACGGACAGCCGTCCACGGCGTCCAGAACGTCGTCGCCGTCGATGTCGTCGCACGCATCTCCGTGGCCATCGTGGTCCAGGTCGCTCTGAGCCGGGTCCGCGGCGTACGGGCACACGTCCACGATGTCCAGGACGCCGTCGCCGTCATCGTCGTCGCAGGCGTCGCCGGCGCCATCGCCGTCAGAATCCGCCTGAGCCGGGTCGGGAGTTCCCGGGCACCGGTCCACGCCGTCCTTGATCCCGTCACCGTCCGTGTCGGCGCAAGCGGCGGCGCTGCCGAGATCGCACGGAGACACGCATTCTCCTTCGGGGCCGAGCGTGTCATCGCGGCTGAAGGGGCACGGATCGCAGAGGTCGCCGAGGTCGTCTCCGTCGGAGTTCAGCTGATCTGGGTCTGAGACCCCGGGGCATACGTCCGCCGCGTCGGGGACCTCGTCGCCGTCAGCATCAGCTGGTGCATCCACCTCACCCCCGGCGACTCCATCGACGCAGCCGGCGATCCCCTCGTCGACGAGGGTGTCGCAGTCGTCATCGACACCGTTACAGAGCTCGACGGCGACCGAGTCGTCGCACCCGCTCCACCCGGCCGCTCCAAGGCACTGGCGCTCGCCTGCGCAAGGTGCCTCGCCGCAGGACGCGACCGCGCCGACGTTGCCGCGGCCGCAGCAGGCTCCGCCCTCTACTGGGATACAAGCCTCGTGCCCCGGCTCGCCGCTGCACTGGTAGCCCGAGGGGCACTCGCCGTCACAGCCCAGCGCGCAGATGCGCCCCTCTGCTGTCTGGGCGCACCGGCTGACGCCCCCACAGTCCGAGTCCTGGCTGCACTCGCCGCAAAGCGGTGCTGGGTCGGGGAGGCACAAGAAGACCAGGTCGCCGCCGATCCCCTGCTCCGCCCCCACACACGACCAGCCGGCGCTGCACTCGGTGACGCACACCTCGGTGCAGAATCGCCCGCCCTCGGCGGCGATGCAGTATCCAGAGGCGCAGTCCTCGCCCGTATGACAAGGCAGCACGGGCAGCGGTGGACGCTCGGCAAAGGCGACGGGCTCTACCTGATAGCCGCCCTCGAAGCCCGCCGGCGAGGCCGGGGTGCCCGCGGTGGGGGCGTCTAGCGTGGGGCCATCGCCACATGCCGGAACCAAAACGAAGAGGAGCAGTGTGGGGGAGGGTCGGCGCATGTCGTGCTGAACGTCACGTCGGCCGGCGTGCTTAAGTGGCCGCTCAGCGGCAGGGTCTTCCGGGGGGTGGAGGCCTCGAGAGGCGCAATGGGCCAACTCCTTGACCCGCCGAGTACTCGCCCGAATACTGAACGGTTGGCGGGGAACTGCGGGCTCGCTGCCCGTCGGGACGAGGTAGAGGCATGACGAAACGAGTAACTTTCGGGACACCGGCCCGGAGGAAACCGGCTTCCGGGCCAGGCGCTGGGCTGCTGGTCCGCGTGAGCGTGGGGCTCGTGGTCCTCGCTTGTGGCCCCGAGGACGAAAGCTCGCCAGCTGCAGCCGACGTGGCCGACGCCGCGGAGACGACTGAGCTCGATATTCCGCCAATCCCCGACATCGTCGACCCGGTGCTCCCTCCGCTTGGGGGGTGCACCATCACGCCGGGCGCGCCCGCCGCCGGAGCGCTGGTCGGAAGTGACTACGCGTTGGCCGCCAAGGTCACGCCGAAGGTGGCACAGAACACGATCATCAAGGGCACGGCGTTCTACTGGGCCAACACGTGCGACAAGCCTCCGGCGGACCCGGCGGAGGTGAAGAAGCTGCCAGACATTGAAGCGGCTGACTTCACCGATGACGGGAGCTTCGGCTGGGTCGCGCCGTCGCTCGAGATCCCGCCCTACACCGGCACGTCCCCGCTGTTCGAGCACCCCAGCCCGACGGTTTGTATCCAGTTTGCAGCAGAGGTGTCGGTGCCCGAGGGGCACCCCGATGGCACGCCGGCTCCCACTTGCTCAGCGCAGCTTCAGTACCAGATCGATCGAGAGTGCCCCGCAGTCCTCCGGTTCGCCCCCGCGCTCGCGGGTGAGGTGGGCTTCGAGCCGTACGTAGCCAAGCTCCCGTTCAAGCTCGCGGTCTACGACCCGAGCGGCATCGACTGGGTCCGGATCACCACGGAAGCCGGTGAAGAGCTGCAGCGTTTCGTCCCATCGACGGAGGGCGCCACGGACGCGGAGTTCGAGCACACGTTCGACGTCTCCGGCTGGGAAACGGGCGCCCACGAGCTCACCATCGAGTCCCGTGACCGCAAGGGCAATGTCTGCACGCGCGTCTTTACCTCCGGTGAGCTGCGTCCGAAGACTGACGACTTCTCGGGTTGCCCTCTCGTCGCGAGCTGCGCCCTGAACACCGTCAGCCCCAACGTCGTCAAGAAGACGAGCTTTCTGGGACCGCTACGCCCACCGCCTGCGCCCGGCCCCATCCAGCGGGTGTCGGTCACCGATATTGACGGCGACAGCATCTCCGACGTCCTCGGCCTCACTGGGGCAGGCGCGTTGGGTTATTACCGGGGCGATGGCACTGGTCAGCTCGGGGAGTGGGAGCCCCTCGAACTGGGACCCGCGCCCATCGCCTTCGCGTTCGCGACGCAGCTGAATCCCAATACAGATGGCCTCGTCGACCTCGTGGTCGTTGCCGAGCAGGAGGAGGGCGCCCTCCTGCAGGCGTTCGTCCAGGTACCCGCAGAGCACCCCTCCGGCGGGGTCTGCACGCTCCCCACACCCGACCCGATCGCAGGCGGGATTCCGGAGCTCCAGTGCGCACCCGGGTGGGGATTGGTCGACCAGCACGCCCTCCCGGCCTTGCCCACCGCCGCGCTCTTCGAGGACATCGCGGTGGATCCGGCGTTGCCGGAGTCGGTCAAGTTCGACAACCGCTTTGACCTCGTCCTGGGCCACAAGGACGACGATCACGCCCTGGCCATGGTGGTGGCCGCCGTGCTCGAGACCGTCGAGTGGGAGAGCCCTGCGGGGGACGTGGTGACCATGGACGCCTGTGACTACCGCCCACCGACGCAGCTGCCGGACGGCGCGATCGTGCCCCCGCCTCCTTCGCGATGCTTCAACACGCCGGTCTATTTCCCAGGCATCGGTAGCATCATCGCGCTCGGCGCCAGCGACCTCCTCGAGGACAGCTCCAGCGGCGTGGACATCATCGCCAGCCGGGACGGGCCCACCCGCGCGGTCACCATTCACAGGCACAACGGGCGCGGCGCCGTCTCGCAGGCCTTCGCTTGGGGAGAGGTGGAGCTGCCTGCGGCGGTGACGCAGATCATCGCCGGCCAGAACAGCTTCGACAACGACCCGAAGTACGACCTGATGCTGGTCCTCCCCGAGGCCGGGCAGCTCTGGCAAATCATGGGCACCGGGGGCAGCGAGTTCAAGAGCACCGGCGGCGCCATCCCGGTCACCCTGCATCGCGCGATCTGCGTGGAGGGCACCCCGACCTCCGTCGTGTATGAAGACATCGGCGGCGTCGCCCAGGTCAGCGGAATGCCGCCCGCACCCCCTGACATCCTGGTGGCGAACGGCGACACCGGAACGCTCTGGACCTTCATGACCCGGGACCTGGTGGACGAAGGCTCCAACGGCACGCTCATCAACTACGACCCGCCCAAGGTCGTGGGGCTCGGGATGTCTCCCGTCCAGATCGTCCTGGCTCACCTCGACGGAGACACCTTCAAAGATCTCGTCGTCCTGGGTCACGACGGACTCGTTGAGGTCCTGCTCGCCTCCAACCCGGACCTCCCGCCCACCGATCCACGGTTCGGACCGCGCGGCACCTTCTCGGGACCGATCCACGTCACCACGCCCATCGTGGCCCAATCCAACCGCCTCAGCTGCAGCGGGGGCGTCGCACCCACTGACTGCGTCGAGCCGTGGGCGATTAGCACGAGCGTGGCATCCAGCGTCGCCCTAGGCACGCCGGGCAATCGGCTCGAGCCTGTCCAGATGGTCGTTCGCGACTTCAACGGGGACGCGCGGGAAGACCTGGTCCTCGTCTGCAGCAGCGCGGAGACGGGCTCGGAGTGCGATGCGTCCGAGGCGATCGAGCGGCGCATTCCGGTCCTTCCCTACCACGCATCCAGCGCGCCCTTCTTCCCAACCACACCGCAGCCCGTGAACGAGCTCAACCCTCAAACGGCCTACTGCAACCCCCAGATCCCCGCGGATCCCCCCTGCGCGGCCCCTTACTGGGGTCCCAAGGGCGAGCCCCGCGCCGTCGTCGCGGGGAACTTCGACTTCGCCTTGGCCCAGGACCTCATCATCGCCACGGACACCGCCTACGTGGACGCGTCTTGTCCAGAAGGTAATCCGCTGAATCCACTGGACTTTCTCCTGAACGCTCAGGGGCAGGGCACGCGCTTCGTCCAGAAGGAGTACTCACCCGGCCTCGACAACACGCCAATCGTCGAGTGCGCGGCCGAGGCCCCCCCGATCCCGCCGCTGCCCGGCTTCTGGAAGATGCTGGGACTTCAGAGGGGCGTCGCGAGCCGACCCAAGGCGCTTGCTGCTCTCTCCTGCGACAAGAACAACGATGCATCCACGGACCTCGTGGTGCTCGGCGAACGACAGGCGGAGTACGAGGGTTCGATCGTCCGGCACGACATGGTCCAGGTCTACAAGATGGGCAACGGCAACCTGTCCGACGAGGGCCCCATCAAGAGCGTCTCCAGCCCCCTCGTCGTGAAGGGCGGCTACTTCGAGATCGGCAAAGTCACCGTCGACGTGTTCTCGGGCCGCGTCGGGAAGAAGCACGGGGCCCAGCCGCCAGCGACGCTGAAAGAGGTGGATGGCGAGGATGACTTCGTCGTGGTCACGGACCTCGGCGTGGTGCTGTTCGAGGGGCGCGCAGGTCTCGACTGCAACTTCGTGAGGATCGGCTTCCGCGAGCTCGGCACCGACATTCGAGGCGCCGCCATGGCGGACCTCGACGGGGACCGTTACGTCGATCTCATCGGCGCCCGCGGCGACGGCGCGGTGACGGTGGCCTACGGCGGCCCGAAGGCCGGGGCAACCGCGGGCGCTTACGACTCGATCGACTGGGCGGCGCCGGTGGTTGCCGCAACTTCCGTACCCGGCATCTCGAAGCCTCAGGTCACCGACGTCAACTCGGACGGGCTCACGGACCTCGTGGTCCTCGGCGCTAGCGCCCTGCACGCCTTCTTGAATACCGGGCTCCCGGCCGCGGATGCCCCGAATCGGTACACGGCGCTTCCCTGCCCGATCCCCGTCGCGCCCGGGACGGTCGCCTACGAGTTCGTCGACTTCAATGACGACGGCTGTTTGGACGTTGTGACCCTGTCGCCGGAGGCCAAGGCGGCGGAGATCCAGCACAACATCGTCCCCAACTGCCAGTGAGCGAGCTCTCACACCTGGACCGCGAGGGCGCGGCCCGCATGGTCGACGTGGGCGACAAGCCGGCGACCTCACGGAGGGCGGTTGCCACTGGTGAGGTAGGGCTCGCACCCGCCACCGTCGAGCTCATCCGCGCTGCCGCGCTAAAGAAGGGCGACGTGCTCGCCGTGTCTCGCCTCGCCGGGATCATGGGCGGCACGCGCACAGCCGAGCTGATCCCGCTCTGCCACCCCCTGGCGCTCACCCACCTCGATGTGGACGCCACGGTGCACGACGGTGGAGTTCTTCTTCGCGCCGAGGCGCGCTGTACCGGCCCAACCGGGGTCGAGATGGAGGCGCTCACGGCGGTCTCGATCGCCGCTCTCACCGTGTACGACATGGTCAAGGCCGTCGATCGCAGCGCCACCATCGGCCCGATCCGACTTGTGGAAAAGTCCGGCGGAAAGACGCCGCACGGCCCCACAGATTCTCGTTGACAGCCAGATCGCCCTACCTATACTCCGCCCGTCCTCCGTGGGGGACTTGTCTCTTGGGAACCGCATCCGGTCGAGAAAACCTCGTCCCCGGGTGAAGGCCCACGAGAAGGCGCCAAGGCGCCACCGCACGACGAAAACAAAGCAAGCCTCGCGCCGGCAACCGGGGGCGCGAGGGCAGGGGTGAACGGCCAGCTATGCCGACGATCAACCAGCTTATCCGCCACGGCCGAGAAGTCCGCCGTGACAAGAGCGACGCTCCGGCCCTGATGGGGTGTCCGCAGCGCCGTGGCGTTTGTACCCGCGTGTACACGACCACGCCCAAGAAGCCGAACTCCGCGCTCCGCAAGATCGCGCGTGTGCGCCTCACCAACGGCATGGAGGTCCCCTCCTACATCCCGGGCGAGGGCCACAGCCTTCAGGAGCAC
>SXOO01000107.1 GCA_005776725.1 Pseudomonadota bacterium
AGAGCACGTCCCTCGCCTTGAGGTTGGTGAGGATGCCGGCGAGATCGCCCTTCTTGTCGATCGCGGGACCGCTGGTGACCTGGAGATCAGCGCCCAGCTCCTGCGCGATGATGTTCGCAAGGGTGGTCTTGCCCAGCCCGGGCGGCCCCGCGAACAGCACGTGATCGAGCGCTGTCCCGCGTTTGCGCGCGGCCGCGACGAACACCTTGAGGTTCGAGATCACCCGCTCCTGGCCCACGTAGCCTGTGAAGTCCCGCGGCCGGAGCGACAAGTCGAGGCTCTGGTCGTCGTCCTTGGCCGAGGGGCTGAGCGCGCGTTCACTGTGGTCCATGGCACCTCAACCAGAAGCTCGCGCTCGCGAACTTGTTCCCGGGTCGTGGAGGGTGGGTCCCCACCATCGAGCTCATCCTGCCATGCGGCGCAGGGCCTCGCGGAGAAGGCCGTCGAAGTCTTTGGGGCGATTCGGCATCTCGGCGACCAGCTCGAGGGCTCGGTCCACCTGCGCCTGCTTGAACCCGAGGTTCCCGAGCGCCGAGCGGACGTCTCCCAGCGAGGCGTCGGGGGGAGGCTTCCCCGGGATCGTCGGGACGGTCGGGCGCAGCGCGCGGAAGGTCTCCTGAAGCTCGACGAGCATTCGCTCGGCGGTCTTCTTCCCCACCCCGGGGATCTGGGTGAGGCGCTTCACGTTCCCGTCTGCGACCGCGCCGATCAGCTCTTCGATCGACGCGCCCGAGAGCACCGCCATCCCGAGCTTCGGACCGATCCCGGTGACGGTGTTGAGCTTCAGGAACACGTCTCGTTCGATGGTGGTGGAGAAGCCGAAGAGCTGGATCGCGTCCTCTCGCACGGCCGTGTGGATATGGAGCTGGACCTCCTGCGCCGGAGCGAGGCGCGCCGCAGTGGTCGTGGACACGTGCACGAGATACCCGACGCCGCCGACGTCGAGGACGGCGTAGTCGTCACCGCGGCTAGCGACGAGGCCGCGTAAGAGCGCGATCATCGAGGGACACCCCGTTCTGGTGGTGGCAGTGACAAATGCAGAGAGCCAGCGCGTCGGCCGCGTCCTCGGCGGGCGGCTCGGGCAGTCCGAGCATCGCCTTGACCATCATCTGAATCTGGAACTTCTCGGCGCGGCCGTGACCCGACACGCTCTTCTTCACGAGCGCGGGCGCGTACGACGCGACCGGGAGTCCCCGACGTGCCGCAGCCAGGAGAGCCACCCCACGGGCGTGTCCCAACACCAACGCCGACTGGGCGTTCTTGTGGGAGAACACGGCCTCGACCGCGACCACGATGGGCTTGTGGGTGGCGATCACGGCCTCGATGCCCTCGAAGATGCGGGCGAGGCGGTCCTCCAGCGGAGCGCCGGAGCGACCCACGATGAGGCCGTTGTCCACATGGCGAAGGCGCGATCCGTCGCGCATGACCACGCCCCAGCCCGTGGTGACGGTGCCGGGGTCGAGGCCGAGGACCACGGTCACATCGACTCCAGGGCACCCTGGTCGAGGTCGGCGTTGTGGAAGACGTGCTGGACGTCGTCGTTGTCCTCGAGCAGCTCGATGAGGCGCACCACCTGTGGGGTGGTGGCGGCGTCCACGGCGATCATGGTGGACGGCACCCGCGCCAGCTTCGCCTCCTCGACGGTGTAGCCAGCGGCCTCGAGCTTCTCGCGGACGGGGTAGAGGTCCGTGAGGGCGGTGGTGATGAAGAAGCGCTCGCCGTCGCGCTCCACGTCCTCGGCCCCGGCGTCGATCGCGGTCATCATGACCTCGTCCTCGTCGAACGCCTTGCCCTCGAAGTCCAGGGTGATCTCGCCCTTGCGTTCGAACATCCACGCCACGCTACCGTCGGTCCCGACGTTGCCGCCGCACTTCGTGAAGGCGTGGCGCACGTCGCCGATGGTGCGGTTGCGGTTGTCCGTGAGCGTCTCCACGAAGAAGGCGACGCCGCCCGGTCAATAGCCCTCGTAGCTGAGCTCGAGGTAGTCGACGTCGCCGAGCTCACCGCTGCCCTTCTTGATGGCGCGGTCCAAGGTGTCCTTCGGCATGTTGGCGCCGCGCGCAGCCATTATTGCGGCGCGGAGGCGCGGGTTGGCGCTGGCGTCGGCGCCGCCCATGCGGGCTGCGACCGTGATCTCTTTGATGATCTTGGTGAAAATCTTGCCCCGCTTGGCGTCGACGGCGGCCTTGCGGTGCTTGATTGTGCTCCACTTGTTGTGACCAGACATGCTCGCGTCTCTTGGCGTCTTGGGTTCGGCCGGGAGCCGTCCGTGGCGGGCGTCACCGGCTCGGGCGCGATACCACGAACCGTCCCACAATGGAACGGTGCGTCTCACTTTGGGACGCACCGGCGGCCCTAACTGGCTGAGATCGCTGGGTGAGGCGGGCGGCATGCCGCGTGAACCGCTCTGCGACATGCGCACCCTCCTCGTCCTCTGGGTCTTCCTCTTGCCCCACATCGGCCTCCACGTCCGTGGCGACTCGAGCGGGCACACCTCGTTCTTCTGCACCCTGGAGTGGGGCCTATGACCTCCGCCTGG
The DNA here is from genome assembly GCA_005776725.1 of Pseudomonadota bacterium. Taxonomy (GTDB): domain Bacteria; phylum Myxococcota_A; class UBA9042; genus SXOO01. Next base: position 2,540 of record SXOO01000107.1, read on the forward strand.
GTCGCATTCGCGCTTGTGGTGGGCCCGGCGACGTCCTTGGACGCGGAGCCGACGATCGACGAGGTGCTGGCGTCGCTGGCGCCGCCGTCGCTGGGGGCCCTAGAGGACGCAGAGTCGCGCAGCCGCTGGGCCAACGCGCTCCCGAAGCGCCTCGCGGTCCGAGTGCGGCGAGATGACTCGTTGTCGCTCGAGGCCAGCGCCACCGACGACGGGTGGAGCGACAAGGCCAAGGACGGCGACCGCCTGGTCTGGGAGGTCCACGCGCAGTGGGACTTGACCGAGCTGGTGGTGCACCGCCACGCGCCGCGGCTCCTGGCGCTGCGGAGAGACGCCGAGCGGCGCGCGCGCCTCGAGCGCGACGGCGTGATCGCGCTCTACTTCGAGCGCAGGCGGCGACAGCTGCTGTTCCTTTCGTCCACCGACCGGCAGAAGCGCGCGGTGTGGTGGGCGGACGTTGCGGAGGCCACGGCGCGGCTCGACGAGCTCACCAGTGGACTCTTCCGGCGCCGCGCCGTGCAGTGGTGGATCCCGTGAGGGTTTTGCGGGGGGCGATGGGCGTCAGTAGAGTGGGTCGGGTGCGCCTCGCCCTCACGATCACCTCAGCGATCACCGCGCTCGGCCTGAGCGCCTGCGGCGAGGCGGCGGCGCCGGTCTGCGCGACGTGCTCGGGGCCGGACGCCGGAGCGCAGCCGCTCCACGGCCGCCTCGGCGCTGGCCTCTCCCTCGCCCAGGCGGGCAACGTCACCTGGCTCGCAGCGTTCGACCGCGACTTCGGCGCGCTGCTCGTGGGCGAGGTCAGGAGCGACGGCAGCTGGTCACCGATACGAGTCGACGCCGGCGGCCCCAACGCGAGGGGTCTCTCACCCGCGCTGGCCGTGGGACCCGGTGGCGAGCCCACGGTCTTGTACGGGGCGGCCGACGGCGCGGTTCGGTTGGCGCGCCGGGCCAACGGTGCCTGGTCGCACGACGAGGTGCGACCCGCGAACGGCATCCCCTACACGCACGGGAGCGTGGCAGTCGACGCGGCCGGGGGCGTCCACGCGGCCTGGTCGCTACCCGGAGGCGCGGGATTCACTGTGGCCAGCTGGGCGAGCGGCGGCTGTCGCGCCCCGGACGGCGACACGGTCCGCGAGGTGCGTGGAGACGATATGGCCGCTATCGGCCGGCCCAGCGACCACTTCGGCGGCACGGTCGACCTCGCGATCTCGCCTTCCGAGGCCGTGGTCGTGGCCTACCACGACCGGGCTCGGGGCAACCTGATGCTGGCGACGTGCGCCCACACCGCGCTCGACCTCCGCGTCATCGACGGCGAGGGCGAGCGCGACACGGGGGACGTCGGCGAGTGGGGGTCGCTCTCGGTCGACCAGGAGAGTGGCCGGCTGGGCATCGCCTACCACGACCGGGGGCGGGGCCTCCTGCGGTTCGTGACCAGTGAGCAGGGCGAGCCGCTGAGCCTCGTGATCGACGACGGCAGCGCCGATGGGCGCGCGTTCGCTCGCCATGTGGGCCAGCTGAGCGCGCTGGCGTACGAGGACGACGCGCCGCGCGTGGCCTACCTCGACGCGTCGCGGGCCGAGGTGCGTCTCGCGTCAGTCGACGCGTTCGGGACGTGGCGCATCGCGACGGTGGGTCCGTTCGAGCTCGGGGCCCCAGCAACTCTGGCGGTGGTGGCCCTCCCGGGGGACCGAACCCGACTCGCTTCGGTGCGCGCAAATGGCTCGCTGCGTTTCTGGGACTGTGAGGGCATGACGTGCGTCGCGCGCTGACCCTCGCCTGCATTGCGGGCTGCGCGTCCGCGTCGTGGACCGATCTCGCCGCCGTGACAGGCGCCTCCCCGGACCGCGAGTACCCGGGCGCCGTGACGGTGTATCTGGGCGAGGGAGCGCGGGACGTCCTGGCGGGTCAGGCCACCCAAGGCGCGGCGCGAGAGCTCGGGCCCCTAGACGCGCCGCTCGCGCCCACGGTCTTCCGGAGCGAGAACGGGGATGACTTCGTGCTCTCCCCGGGAGCGCACGTCAGCTTCCGCGTCACAGGGCTCCACGTCGCGTTGCCCCCGGAGGCCCCGGAGCCGCGGGTCGCGGTAGACGTGCTCATCTCCGAGCTGTCGGCGCCGCTCATCGGCCTCACCGAGGAGTGTGCGTTGCAGGTCCCCGTCCAGACCGCGACCGTGACGGTGGCGTTCGACCTCAGCCGCGATCTCGCTGGCCGAATAAAGGCCGTCTGCCGGGCGCCTGCGAGCCAGGTCGCGGACACGGCTGCGGCGACGCTCTCGGGATGCGGCTCGGCGCCTGTCAGCCCTCCCGAGCCGAGCGCCGCGCTGCGCGACGCGCTCGTGAAGCGCCTGGTCGGGGACGTGCGCCTGGCAGCGTGGGTGCTGGCGGCGATCGGCGGCGACCTCACCGGCGCGAGCGTTACGGCGCATCCGGACGGTTCCCGACTCGACGTACGGCTCACCTCGTCCCCCGGACCGGATGACGCGCCTCCCGCGGTGTTCGGTATGGGGGTCACCGCGTTGCCCCTGACGCTCGCGATCGCAGTCACTCCCTCTCCCTGCGCCACGGGGCTCCCGCCCGAGTGGCCCCCAGTGACTCCAGCGGCCGCCTACACGCCCGTGCTCGACTCGGCGGAGCGCGCGTGGTCGGTGGCGCTGCGCCGGGACGGGCTCAACGCGCTGCTCCGTGCCAGCGCACGGACGGCCGCCTGGTGCGGCGCGGCGCTCACGCCGATGGGGCCCGCCGCGCTCTGGCGAGACGTGGTCCCGAAGGAGCTCGCGGACGACGTGCCCATCCACGGCCGGCTGCTGGTGAGCGCCCCCTGGAGCCTCGCCCTGCCTGAGGGAGACGGATCGCAGGCCTCGCTGAGCACCACCGATGTCCTCCTCGAGATCTTCGCCTCCGCCGAGGGCGTGTCCGTGGCCGTGGCCCGGTTTCAGGGCGACTTCACCCTCTCGGCGCTGAACGTGGTCGCCCGACCCGACGGCTCGATCGGGCTCGATGGGGGCCTCCCGGGGCTGAGCGGTGCGCCGGTCGCTGCGGCGAGCTTCCTCCACGAGCTCGTGGCGCAGCTGACGCACGAGCTCACGCTCCTTCAGCTGCCCCCGGCGCTCCGCTCGATGGGTGGTCCGCTCATCGTGGAGAGCACTCCCGACTCGGTGGTGATCTCTGCGAGCCTCGCCCCGCATGCCCTCGCGCAGCGTGGAGGTGCGCTCGAGGCCGGGCAAGGCGCCAAGGCGCCCGCGCCGTCGGGAGCGTGTACGGCACAGCTGGGAGGCCGACCCGTCGCAGGCAGCGGGGGGTGGCCGGCCATAGCAGTCCTCGCGCTCGTCCTGGTCTGGCGCGCCCGCGTGCGCTCCGCCGCGACAAACACCGAACAGATTCAACGCCCTAGGTCACAAGGCCACCCGGTTGCCCGACCTCGGGGGCCAAGGTAGCATCGAGGCCACATGCTCTCACGAACACCTCGCCTCCCCTCGACCACGCGCGGCGCACTGATCACAGCCCTCGCGTGTGTCGGCATCGCCTCGCACGCCCACGCCACACCGGACCTCCGCTGCACCGTCGAGGCCACTCCGAACCCGCAGCAAGGCACGGTCACGCTCGCCGTAACGGTGAAGAACGAGGGGAGCTCGGCGGCGTCCGCGAGCCCCGGGCAGCAGATGGTGCTCGTGTGGGCAGACCTGGATGGGGCACCCACCATCGCCGACAACCCCACGATGGACTGGCAGCTGCTGCTGCTACAGCCCGGGGCCACCGACACCTCCTTCGTCGCGAGCGATATCGGCGTCGGCCCGGGCACATTCACCGCGTGGTGCCTCGTGAACCCGGAGATCGCCGCGGGACTTTACTACGAACCGGACGAGACCGACTTCGGCGACAATCTCTCCTCTGTTGTCTACACCGTAGACCCGCCGCCACCCTCGGTGCCAGATATCCGAGTGGTCGAGCTCACCGGAGTGGAGGACCCCAGCGGCGAGGCCTTCGCGGTTGCCTTCAAGGTGAAGCTCGTGAATGAGGGCACCGAAGACGCGGCGCCCTTCGACATCGACATCTATCCGGACGATGAGCTGCTCCCAGAGGATGCAGCGCAGAGCACGATCGGCTGCACGGTGGCCACCGGCATCCTGGCAGGCGGTGAGATCGAGCTGGACTGCGGCAGCTACAATGGCTGGGGCGAGGCCGATATCGGAGCACAGACCGTGTTCGTCTATGCCGACCGCCTGGACACGATCGGCGAGATCGACCGCGCCGACAACTTCCACAAGGGCGAGGTCACTGTCGTGGGCCCGCCGGACCTGGAGGCGGGTGAGCTGACAGTGTCGAGTGTTGGGGACACGGTCACATACGAGCTCGTGGTCAAGAACACCGGAGGTGAGGACGTCGCCTCCGCCGAAGTGTGCTTCTGGTACTACAGCGCGCCGGACGGCAGCACTCCGCCGGACTCGGTCGTCACCCTGAGCGTCGCCGTCGGAGCCAATGTGGTCGCCTCCGCCGAGCAGCAGGGCTCGCCAGGGGGCACGTTCACGGCCTATGCACAGATCGACTGCGAGGGGATCCTCACGGAGCTGGACGAGGCGAACAACGACGCCGAAGACAGCTACACCGTGGTTGGCGTGCCGAACGTCCCGCCCGTCGTCAGCGGGACTCTGCTCCCCACGGTCTGCACAGAGACCGCGGAGTGCGTTTTCGAGCTCGTTGGCGACGACACCACCTCGTTGCCCACGGCCGGCCTCAGCTGGCGCACGCTGGAGGCCCCCCTGGGGCTCCAGGTGTTCCGGCCGGCCGGCGCCACCAAGACGGACGGGCGGGCCATCGTGCGATATGTGCCGCCGCTCGGGAGCTCGAAAGAGGTGGTGACCGTCACGGTCGAGGCCGCGGACCTCGTCTCCAAGACACCGTTTACGTTCGCGTTCAGCGTCCGCCCCCCGCCGGACTTCGATGGGGTCGTCGGCGCTACGGGCTCGATCCCCGGGTCCCAGAAGAGCGGCTGCCCCATGATCGAGCTGCCCGGGATCGGCTTCGCCCAGGTCGACAACGACGACGACCTCGTCAGGGTGTTCGCCGCCACCGGCGCCAGCCCCAACCTCGCGAAGGCGCAGCCGGCGCGACTGCTCGGCCTCGTGGCGCTCAAGGCCGACGCGCTGTGGTCGTGCCACATCGAGCCGTTGGCCACGGGTGGGGTGGCGTTGCTGGAGCTCAGCAGCAGCAACAGCACCACCACCACCGTCCACCTCCTGCAGCCCGGTGCGTTCGAGCCAGGGGCCAAGCCGAAGACCACGGCTCGCCAGGTGGATCTGCCCCCGAACATCTACGCGGATCGGTTCGCGAGCACCGACGGCCGCACACTGGCCTTCTTGGGCGTCTCTACGTCGCCGACCGTCGTCTTCCTCGATTCCACGGCGGGAAAACTCGACGAGAGCTGGGGTGGCAACGTCAAGGCCACGGCCGGCGGCGGCAAGCCCGGCGTGCTGGACCTCTATGCGCCGGCCGGTGGCACCCTGATCGCGAACCCCGGCTACCTGTGGGCCCATCCGAACGGCGTCCGGATCTACAACGAGCACTTCACGCGAAGGGAGTTCGTGGACTACGACCGCACCGGCACGATCACGGTGCGCTCGCCGATCGGCACGCTCATCCCCCCGGCGCCCGCCATCGGCACGGCCCCGTGGACCCTCTTCGCCTCTGCGGACGGCGGGTTCCAGCTGGTCGACGACGAGGAGGGCACGCTGGAGTGGTATGCGCCCGAGCCGAACGACGTGGTGGGCGCGCCGGTCGTGTTCACACCTGTCCCGTCCTTCACGCTCGCCGCCCCGGGTCAGCCCGCCAAGGCGGGCCACGTCTCGCTCCAGAGCTATGGGCTCGCCGTCAGCAACGTGGAGTGCGCGCCGCTTCCGGCCGGCGGCTTCACCTGCCACGACGTCCTCGAGAGACGCGGCTTCGTGATCAACGCGCTCGGCACGTATTGGGAGGCGTGCGCGCTCGTCGACCTATCGCCGATCACGCTCGACTTCGGCGCGGTCTCGCAAGGCAGTCGCAGCCGGCCGCTCAAGATCACGAACCTGGGAGGCGCCACTCTGGTGCTCACCGACTCGAGCGTCTCGCCGATCAGCACGCCTGGTGGCACCTTCACCGACCTGCCGATCAAGCCCACGGAGCCCCCGGTCTACCTGGCCCCGTACGAGTCCGTCACCTACGACGTCACCTTCTCCCCGAAACAGAGCGGCGCCTCGAAGGGCCTCTTGCGCCTCACGGGCAATAGCTGCGCCACGATGACCGTGACGCTCGTCGGCCACTCGGGCCCACGTCTGCACATCACGCCCACCAGCGTGGACTTCGTGGGCGTCCCGACCGGCGTCCATACGCGCAGCGTCACGCTCACCAGCACGGGCTCGCAGGACGTCAACGTCACTGGAGTGCAGCTGGCCACGCCGAACGGGAGCCTCGCTCTCAGCCCGGGCGTAGTCCCGGCGAAGGTGCTCCCACCGGGCCAGAGCTACACATTCCAGGTGAAGCTCGACACTCAAGAGCCGGGCTCGTTCAAGGGCGAGCTCTCGATCCTGTCGAACGAGCCCAACCAAGGCGTTCGCAAGATCCCGGTCACAGCCACCACAACCGCCAGGGTCACCACGGTCCCGTCCGGGTTCAACTTCGGCGCAGTCGCTGAGGGCTCCAGCGTCCTCCGGACCCTCACCGTAACGAACTCCGGCCACACTCCCCTGACTCTCGACCCCCCGGAGCTGGTGAGCGGCGGCGGGTTCAAGCTGGACACCAGCACGTTCGTGAGTGTCCTCCCCCCTCAGGCGTCCACCACCCTGACGTTGCGCGCCACCGGCCTGCCCTCAACCGCTCCGTCCACAAGAGCGGCGCTCGTGATCATCACGCACGACGCTGATGCCGAGCCACCGATCGTCTTGCACGCCATCGCGGGCAACGGCACCCGGTTCCCTGCCGGGTTCGACGGGTCACTCGAGCTCATGGCGTCCGATGGGGGCGGTTTCACCGGGTCCATCGAACCGCGGGCGTTCGTCCATCTCAGCACGGGGGGGTTCGCGGTCACTACGGCCAACGGCGATCACATCCTGGTGACCACGGCCGGCGGCCAGCCGGATCCCACCTTCGGCTCGGGAGGCGTCATCGACCTTCGCGCCGCGTTCCCGCAAGTCACGTCCACGTTGGACGGCCTGGCCGAGCTGGTTGACGGCGGGTTCGCCCTCCTCGACCGCCCCGGGCGGCGCATCGTGACGATTCGACCGGACGGCTCGCCGCATGGGTACATCGGCGCCGGCGGCCTGCTCTCCGCCCCCACGGGCTTCCCGTTCAACAGCGCCGGCGCCACGGTCGGCCTCGCCTTCGGACAGGTACCAAAAGCGGGCGGCGCGTTCGTCATCTCGGAGCTCAGCACACACACGTTGGTCTTCACCAACCGCCTCGGAGCCGTGGACACGTCCTACGGCAACCCCTTCCCCAATGGGAACCCGGGGGTCTGGCAATTCCTGGCGACCGGCGTCGGCGACTCCGTGGGACTGAGCGACGTCGCCGTGGTGGTGCCGGACCCCACGACCAAGGCGATCTTCTCGCTGAGCGTAGCGGGCGCGCAGTCCGCTGAGCCGGCCAAGAACGTGGTGGCGAGCTACTCGGGGTCGTTCGCGCCAACAGGCGGCGCGAAGTTTCTCTACCACGACCCCACGAACGGCACCGTCACCCGGCACCTCACGCCGCTGCTCGGCCTAGATCCCAGCTTCGGAGCGGACGGCAAGGTGGTCTTGGCCACGACGTTCGGCGAGGTCTCGCCCATCAACTCGGTCGCCTCAGTGGGATCCGGCTTCGCAGTGCTCGACTACGAGCGCCGCGCCATCCTCGTAGGTACCGAGTCCGGCGAGCCCTTCGTCGCCACGCCCAAGGCCGTGGTCGTTGACCTCCCCGCAAGCCTCGACTTCGGCGTAGTGCCCGTAGGAACCGTGAGCGCCCCGCGCCCCATCGCCATAGACAACAAGGGAAAGGTCGACCTGGTGGTCACGGCGTTGTTCGACCCGCCCGCCTTCCGCCTTGCCGGCGGTGGCTCCCAGCTCGTGGTCCCGCCCGGCGAGACCCGTGACCTTGGAGCGGTCTTCGCCCCGGCGACCATCGGAGTCTTTGTGGGATCCCTCCGCATCACCACGAACGACGCCGGCTTCGACGCCACGCCCCACATGGTCGACCTGTTCGGGAGCACCGGTCCCGACCTCGTCATCGAGCCGGCCGCCGCCGTCGTGGACTTCGGAGCGGCGTCAACCGCCGCGCCGTCCGAGCGGACCTTCTTCGTCCGCAACGCGGGCGCCGAAGCGGTCACAATCGCGACGCCGCAGGTCCAGGGGCCCGGCTTCTCGGTGGCGTCGCCGTTTGCCTCGTTGATCTTCAAGCCCAACACGGCTGCCCAGGCCATCACGCTGCGCTTCTCGCCGCCCTCGGCCGGCACCTTCGATGGCTCGCTCACGCTGGCACCCACGGACGGGAGCGCCGCGCTCGTAACCGCCCTACGCGGTAGGAACTCGGCTACGCTGGACGTCATCCCCTCGGCGATCGCCTGCGAAGGCGGTGCACCGGGCGAGACCCAACATTGCGGCACGCTCAGGCTGCGGAACGGCGGCAGCCAAGCGTTGACTGTGACATCGGTCACCAGCAACCACCCCGCGTTTACGCTGGTCGGGGCCACCGGAATCCACACGCTCGAGCCCGGCGCGAAGGCCCTCGAGTTCACGGTCCTCGCCACCCCGGGGACCGATGGCGTCACAAGCGCCCAGGTCGAGATCGCCCACACCGGCGCCGGCCCGGTGGCGGTGCCCGTCTCCGTCACGGCGGGGGCGGCGTTGACCGCGGCCCCCTCGACAATCGACTTCACGTCGGTTCCGGTCGGATCCAAGGCGTATCGTACGGTCTACGTCAGCGGCACGGGCCAGGTGGTCGCCGCGACGCTCACAGGGAGCGCCGCCGTGAGCATCGCGTCAGCTCCCGCGCTCCCCAGCGATGCGCTCACCCCGGTGGCCGTCGAGGTCGGGTGCGCCCCTACGGCGCCCGGTGTCGTCACCGCTTCACTCACGATCGTGACCACCGCGACTGGCACGCCCGGCCTGGTCGTCCCGGTTCGCTGCGTCGGTGGCGCCGCGCTGGTCGCAGACCCCCTGGCCGTCGACTTCGGCGGGGCCGCCGTCGGCAGCACCGTCACTCGTGCCGTAGTGCTCAGCGCCGTTGGCGGCGACGTCACCATCACGAGTGTCGCCTCGACCGCGGGCGGACCGTTCGCCGCCACGCCGTTCGCCGGCACTCTGCGAGCCGGTGACTCGGTGCCCACCTTCGTCTCGTTCACGCCTGCGGGGCTCGGTCCTGCGGCTGGTGAGCTGGTGGTAGAGCGCGCCGGAGGCGGGCCGGTCGTGGTGTCCCTCGGCGGGCGTGCCGGTATCGCAGCGGCCGTGGCATCCGCCGCACTCGACTTCGGGCTGGTCGCCGTGGGCGAGAGCGCCGAGCGCGCGGCCCTCGTCCAGAACACGGGATCGCAGGCGATTCAGCTTGGGGCGCCAGCGCTGAAGCAGGTCGGCGCGTTCACCATTGTCCCCGTGGACACCTCGTCAGTGCCCGTTGGGGCCACGCGACCCGTGGCGATCCGCTTCACGCCCCAGTCGATCGGCGAGTTCGAGGACACGCTCACGATTCCGTACGATGGCGGGCTGCTCGAGGTCACTCTGAGCGGCCGAGCTGGCGCGCATCTGGTCGTGGCTCCGACTCACCTCGACTTCGGGGACGTGGCGGCCGGTCAGCAGGCTTCCCGGACCGTGACCATTCGGAACACCAGCGCGTCCGTGCCGGCAGCGATCTCGGCAGTGCTCACGGGGGTGAGCGACGCCTTCGCAGTCTCGAGCCTGGGGGCCAAGACGCTGGCGCCGGGCGAGACCCGCGTGCTCACCGTCACGTTCGCGCCGATCGCGGCAGGCAGCTTCGATGGGGCCTATACCGTGTCCACAAGCGCCGGCGTGGAGGCGGGCAACCAGCAGATTGCGCTGCGGGGTTCGTCTGGGGCGCGCCTCATTCTCGTCGACCCACCGAGCCGGCATTTGACGTTCCGGAGCGTCCCCGTCGGCTCGGCCGAAGCTCGTTCGATTCGCCTCGCCGCGGGCCCCGCGGCGGACGTGCACCTCCTCGGCTACTCGCTCGACGGAGCTAGAGAGGCCTTCGTGCTCGGCGGCCTCGAGGCGCTTCCCCTCACCGTACCGGCGGGTCAGGCAACCTCGAGCCTCCAAGTCGCGTGCGCGCCGAAGCAGCGCGGCGTCTACGTCGGGGACCTCACGATCGTCTCCAGCGCGGGCACGATTCGGCTGGGCTTGGTCTGTAATACGCCGCCGTTGCTGGATGTCTCTCCGCGGCGTGTGGCGTTCGGAGCCAGCAGCGCTCCGGTGGCTCAGACCTTGACGTTCACGAATACCGGGTCCGCAGCAGTGACTGTAAAGGGGCTGTTCATCGGAGGGGCTGAGGCCAAGGCGGGATTCAGCGCGAGCCCTGCTACACCCAACTTCGCGATCGCCGCGGGCGAGAGCGTAGCCGTGCCGGTCGGCTTTGCCCCGAAGGCTGCAGGCTCGTACCGCGACGTTCTGACGATCTCGACCGACGACCCGGCCAGCGACGGGATCGAGGTGGCGCTCGAGGGCAGCAGCGGCGCACGCCTCGCGCTCGAACCGCACAGCCTCAACCTGTGTCGTCAGACGTCCAGTCAGGACGTTGTCGTAGAGAACGTCGGGTCGGCGCCGCTGGTGATCGATTCGCTCGGTTTCGCCGGCGGGAGCGCGGACGGCTTCGAGTGGAAGTGGAAGACGAACAGCGGGACGGTCAGCACGGTCCTCGCCGCCGGCGAGACGCGGACCCTCGTGGTCACGTTCGACGGGACGCTCGGCGCAGGAAAGCGCGTCGGTGGCGCGTCGATCGCGTTCGACTCGAACGACACGGAGGCGCCCGTCCTGCCGATCGTGGCCGGCCTCGGATATTCGCCCCCGGACGGCTTCGACGGTACCGCGGACCTGCTCACGCCAGGCGAGCCGGCCTTCACATCTGTAGACGTCCTGGACGGTGGGTTGAGCGAGCTCTGTACTGGCGGTCTCGTGGCCGCTTCGCTGAGCGAGCAGCGACTGCTCTTCGTGCACCCGGGCAGCGCAGGCAAGGCCGTCCGCCTGAGCGCTTGGGGGTCTGACGGCGAAGTCGATCTCGCGGCGCTCGCTTCCGACGCTGGGATCCCCGGCGCGCTGCGCGGAGACTTCGGTGTGAGGGTGCGGTCGTTGTCATCGGCCACGGGGCTGCTGGGCGTGTTGGCGCCAGGGGCAGGCCAGATCGTGCTGATGACGCACGACGGCGGCATCGCCCGCTCCCACCCTAGCGGCGGCGTCCTCGATGTAGACGCAGCCGTGGGCGCCGTGACGCGACCGGTGGACATCGCGCCGCGAGGCCAGGGCGCCTCGGGCAATCCCCTCTCGATCGTGGTGCTCGACGCAAAGGCGGCCGAGCTCCTCGCGATGACGGAGACGGGTGGGCTGGACTCATCGTTCGGCGACGGCGGGCGGATCTCGCTCCTGGCGGCCTTCCCCGGCGGGGTCTCGGACGGGTTGATGGACCTGGCGAGCCCGGCAAACGACAGCTACGCAGTGCTGGACGTGGGACGCGCTCAGGTCCTCGTGGTCAAAGCGAACGGCGCGCGAGACGCGGCCTTCGGCGGCGGGACCGGGATTCTGAACCTGGACAAGGACGACGAGCTCCATCGGCCGGGTGCGGCCGGGCTGCTGGCGTACTCTCCGGGCCTCGCCTTGTTCGATAGGATTCGCGACGACGTCACCGTACTCACGCCGGTCGGCCTCGCGCTCGAGAGCGTTGGGCGGTCGGGGCTCTTCGAGCCGCTGTGGGCGTATCCCAACGGAAGCGCGGGGCGCCGCGGCCCGCTTGGTCACGCCTTCGCGGTCACCACCACAGCCGCGTCCGCTGGGGACAACGCGGGACAGCTGGTCTTCGTCGACCAAGGCGGCGGCGACACCCTATGGGTCTCGAGCAAGGGCAACCCGATGGCCAAGGGCGTGCCCACGCTCGCGGTCCTGGGATGCCCGGCCACGATTCAGCTGAAGAAGAACCAGACGTCCGGGGCCGCGACGCTGACTCTGGACAACTCGGGCGACCAGTTCCTCCAGGTCGAATCCGTGGACGCGGGGCTCGACGTGCTCACGTGCACCTTGGGCACGAGCGCTTGCGACGACGGGCTCCCGGTGGGCCCCGACACCAATGTCGAAGTCACGCTCGCCTGGGCTCAGCCCACGCTCGGGTGCTCCGACGGAGTGATCCGCATCACGCACAACGGCGCGAACGGCCCGGTCACCGAGTGTCCGATACACCTCGGGACCGCTGGCGGCTTCGAGGTGTCGCCAGGCGGCGAGGCCGAGCTCAACCGCTACGACTTCCCGGCGCTGGCGGTGGGGTCATCGTTTACCAAGGAGTTCACCATCCGAAACACCGGGTGCGCCCCGCTGCCGCTCAACAGCGTCGTGCTCGGCGCGGGCGTGAACTTCGCGCTGGTCCAAGGCGCCCCGGGGCCCGTTCCGGCCGGCGGCACGTACAGCTTCAAGGTGACGTGCAAGCCGACCGAGCCGGGGCTCCATCAAGACACGCTTCAGTTCGATGTGCCCGGAGAAGACGCTCCGCCCATCGCGCTGCGGTGCGCGACCGGACCTCGGTTGGACCACGCGCCCACCACGCTCACCTGGCACGGCACGCCCGTCGGGGCGTTCGACACCGAACTCGTCACGATGACGAACACCGGCGGGGCCCCCGCGACGCTGACAGGGAGCGCGGAGCAGCGGTTCCGCATCACCGGCGGACAGTTCCGGGCCGCCGGCGAGACCACTTTCTCCACGCTCGCGCCCGAGGTCGCCGCCCAGGTGTTCTCCATCGGCGGCGCCCCAGAAGAGGCCAGCTGGGCCGTCGGCTCCAGCCGGACGGTCGCTGTGACGTTCGGGCCGTTGGAGGCCGGCACGTACCGCGGTAACCTGGAGTTCACCTCAGACAGCCACACGAGCCCCTCTCATGTAATCCCGCTCGAGGGCACGAGCGCGCCCGAGGTCTACTTCGCGCCCAGCCCGGCCGACCTCGGCACCGTCGGGCCCGGCGCCAGCGCGTGCATCGTCGTAACCGTCACCAACGAGGGCGCCGAAGTCGCGGGGTACGAGCCGGTCCCGACGTCGCTCACGGGCACGGCCTTCTCACTGAAGAAGCCCGAGGGTGGCCCGGACTGCGATGCCCCCGAGCTCACCAGCCTCGCTCTGCTCCCGGGGGCCTCAACGGAGTTCCCGGTCTGGTGTACGCCGCCAACGGCCGGAGCGTTCGAAGCCGGGCTGATCGTCGAAGCGGACGGTGACGCGAACGCGGTGGACGGCATCCTCACGCTACCGCTGCGCTGCCGCGGCGGGCGCTGCCTCACCGTCTCGGTTGACGAGGTGGCCTTCGACGATACGCCGTGGACGAGCACCTCGACCGCGAAGGTCACGTTGACCAATGACTCGGACGCGGAGATCACGGCGACGCTCAGCATCGAAGGCGGAGCGGCCGCAGAGTTCGCGTTGGCGGGTTCTGCGGAGGTCAAGGTCGCGGCAAGTACGTCGACCGAGGTCGAGCTGCTCTTCGATCCCGTGGACTCGCCCGGGAAGCGGAAAGCCACGCTGACGATCGCCGATCCGGCGTGCGAGCCGGCCAGCCATGTGGTCCTGCTCAGCGGGTGGTCAATGCCACCCGACGACGCGGGCGAGGACGTGGCGCCCGACAGCGGCGGTGGCGATGTGGCCGTCACCGAGGACACGAGCAGCGAGGAGGATACGACCGGTAGCGCCGACACTCAGACCACCACCAAGCCCACCGCCGGGATCGACGCCTACGATGGCTGCGGCTGCAAGGCCGCCGGGCCCCGCCGGGAAGTCCCGCCGGTGGCTTGGCTGGTGCTGGCGCTGGTCGCTGCGTTCGGGATCCGCCGGCGCCGCTGAGCTCGGCCCGTCGCTGGCGCGGAGCTGCCCGAGCGTCGGGCTAGCCCGCTGGCGCTCTCGTGGCGCCGCCCGGCCGAGCGACGCGTGCATGAAAGCGCGCGGCGCTACTCTTCGTCGTCAGGCTCGCTAGAGTCGCGGAGCCCGTACTCCTTCATCTTGTTCTGCAGGCTCTTCCGGCTGATCTCGAGGAGATCGGCGGCGCGCGTGACGTTGCCGTTGGTCTTGGCGAGCGCAGCCATGATCACCTGCTTCTCCACCTTGGTGGTGGTCTCGCGCACGAGCTCCTTCAAGGGGCCGACGGCGTCTGGTAGCGGGAGCTCTGGCGAAGCCCCCCAGGCCCCACTTCTGGACTCGGCGGGGGCTCCAGGGAGCTCGGGCTCGGTGAGTCGCTCGGCGCGGGCCACATCTCCGGTGCCTGTGCGGAGCTCGGCCGGGACGTCCGCGCCGGTCAGGGTCTCGCCCGTGGCGAACAGGATCATCCGCTCGAGGACGTTCTCGAGCTCGCGGATGTTGCCGGGCCAATCGTAGACCTGGAACGCGTCGAGCGCGTCCCGCGAGAGCCCACGCACCGACCGGCGAAGGCGCTCGTTGAACTTCAGGATGATGTGTTCGCAGAGCGCGGGGATGTCGGACTTGCGGTCGCGGAGCCCGGGCATGCGAATCGGGACCACGTTGAGCCGGTAGAACAGGTCCTCG
>SXOO01000016.1 GCA_005776725.1 Pseudomonadota bacterium
CCGCCGCCGCCGCCCGTGCCATGAAGGCCCACCTTGCCGTCGCCCGCGCCCGTCGGGTACCAGATGTTGTCGGCGTTGACGTTGCCGATCCGGGTGCCGCGAAGCCCCTCCTCGCCAGGGGCGCCGAGCCCGCCGGGCTTCCCGACCTCGCCAACGGCTTCGGGCGGCCCGCCCGCGCCGCCGCCACCGCCGCTCCCGCCCAGGCCTGAAGCGCCGGTGCCGGCGTCTCGGCGTCCGTCACAGCCGCTGAAGACGCAGCCGACGGTGTCGAGGAAGCTGCAGCTCGTGGCACCGCCCCACCCGGAGGACCCGCCCTTGCCGCCGTGGGCCTCGCCGGACACACACGGGTTCTTCCCGCCTTCGCCGCCCTCGATGAGCTTGTCGGGCTTGCAGGAGTCGTCGATGCCCTCGACGCCCTTGCTGCCGTCGTTGCCGCCTTGGCCGGGACCGCCGCTCTTCCCGTCCACGCCCACGCCGCCGCTCCCCGCGACGAGCCGACAGTTCGAGATCGTGAGCCCGGCCGAGCCGTGCAGAACGTGCACCGCGATGGAGGAGCCGCTCGGCACCGGGTTGGACGCGGCCTCGAAGGTGATCCCGTCGAGCGTGGTGGGGTCGTTCACGCCGTCGGCGATGACCGTGCGGACCGCGCCCTTGTCCACGGCGTCCCAACGCACGATCGTCTCGTTCACCACGGGGTTCCGGGCCCAGGCGTCGGCGCGGTCGAAGCCGCCGTAGAGGTTGATGCCCGACACCACCTTGAGCTGCTGCGTGTAGGTGCCCTTGGAGACCAGCACCATGAGCCGGCCTTCGGTGGATGCCGCGAACTCGAGGCCCTTCTTCACGCTCTTGAACGGGAACGCGAGGTCCCCGAGCACGTTGCCCACGTCGACGCCGTCGGGGGCCACGAAGACCGCGAACTCGATGTCGCCGTCGATCCCGTCGCAGTCCGAGTCTTTGCCGCCTGCGTCCGGCCAGTCCACGGGGACCGAGGGGTCCGGCGTGCACTCGTACTCGCAGCCGGTCTCGGGCTTCAGGTCCAGGTCGACCCAACCGTCGGCGCAGCTGTGCATGAAGCAGTTCGCTCCCTTGCAGAGGGGGACGGCGTTTGCGTACTCGCAGACCACTCCACACTTCCCGCAGTTGAGCTCGTCGTTCTCGTAGTCTGTGTCCGCGGCGCAGATACACGAGCCGTGGCTCGGCACGCACTGCGGCTTCGGGATCCCGTCGAGCGTCTCGCACGCGTAGCCCTCGGGGCACGGGGCGCTGGCGGAGCACGCCGCCCCGCAGCGACCGCCCTCGAGGGCAAGGCAGGCGTTGTCGACCCCGCACTCGGCGCTGGAGGTGCACTTCGCGCAGAGCGAGTCGACGTCCGGCACGCACAGCGTCACGAGGTCCGCGCCGATCGAGGTGGCCTTGCACCCCCAACCGTCCGGGCAGTCGGAGATGCACTCCTTGGTGCAGACGGAGGCCCCGGTCTTGCGGTCGGTGGGCACGCAGAAGCCGCTGAAGCAGTCTTCGCCGGAGCCACACGGCGCGAGGAACTCACCCGGGCTGGCCGCGTCTCCTCCCGTGCAGCCCGTGCACGTGTCGACGATCTGGGCCACCTCGGCCCCAGCCGCCAGGTCCTGTGACGCGGTGTCTGCCGCTGGCGCCTGGGTGTCGAGCGGTGCGGCGCTCACCACAGCGGCCGAGTCGCCACACCCCCACACCAAGACCCAGCTCAACAGCAACCAACGCATGACCGTCGATGGTACGGGCGCGGTCATCGCTTGCCAATGCGTGCGCTCCACCGCGAAACGGGGTAGATGCCGGGCATGCGGTGGCCACGAGTCCAGCTCTTCGAGTTCAACGACGCCCACTGGGCGCCCGATGCCCTCCGCGAGGGCATCGTCGACACGCTGAGCGTCGCGCTGGAGCGCGGCCGCATCCTCGATGGCCTCGCCGCCCCGTTCGCGGCATTCCTCGCGCGCTCCGGCACCTCCGAGGTGCTCGACCTCGGCGCGGGTGCCGGCGGCCCGATGCGGGTGCTGCTGGGGGCCCTGGCCGAGCGCGGTGTCCGACCGCAGGTCACGCTCACAGACCTGCACCCGCGCGTGGAGGCGTGGCGCGAGCTCGCGGGCGTGTTCCCCGGTCAGGTCACCTTCGAGGCGCATCCCGTAGACGCCACTGCGGTGCCCGACGCGCTCGCCGCGGGCAAGGCGCGCACGATCATCAACGTGCTCCACCACTTCCCGCCCCCGCTGGTGGCGCGAGTGCTGGCCGACGCCGTTCGGGCAGGAGACAGCATCTTCATCGCCGAGGCCTTCGGGCGGGAGCCGTCCAGCTTCCCCGCGTTCGCTTCGGCCGGGCTCCCTGCGCTCCTCGGCGCGCCGCTCCGAGGCTCCCGGCGGCTCGAGAAGGCGCTGCTCTTCTGGGCCACCCCGATCGGCTTCGCCGTGTCGGTGTGGGACGGCTTCGTCAGCACCCTGCGTATCCACGAGGAGGCCGAGCTCCGCGCGCTGGTGGCCCCCTTCGGGCAGGACTACGACTGGACGTTCGGTTGGTACCCGGTGAAGCCGTGGGGCCGCGGCTGTTGGTTCAGCGGCACGCCCAAGGCACCGGCGGCCTGAGAGCGCTCAGGGAGCCGGCGCGTCCGGCGGCTTCCAGCCCTCCATGAGCTTCGGATCGAGGTACGGATCGGCGGCTGTGTCCGTGGCCGGCGCCGACCCGCCGTATCCATAGTCCAGCTCCACGGCCCCAGGCGTTGCGGCGGCAGGCTCCGCGTCCACCTCGAGCGCCGTATGGGTCATCCGCGCGGCGCCACCCACCGATGCCGCGGCGACCCCGATCGAGGCGGCGGCCCCCCACCCCGCGGGCGTGAACCAGGCCGCCGCGCCCGCCAACGCGGGAACGAGGAGGAGCAACGTGGCCACGGAGGCCGGGAGGCTCGCGTAGTGTTGGCCGGCGCCAATCGCCACCACATACGCCGCACCCAACGCCATGGACGCCGAGCGCATCGCCACGGGGCGGACGCCAGCGAGGCCCGCGAGCGCGAGCCCACCCACGGCCGCAGCCGCTGCGCCGAGGAGCTGGGCCAAGAGCAGGCTGCGGGCAAGGGCCAGCGTGGCCGCCGCGCCGCCGAGCAACACGCCGGCAGCCGCGAGAGCGAGGAACGAGCGGAGGCGCGGGGCGTCGTCGCGAGGGCCGGTGAGGAGCGCTTCGAGGCCGAGCTGGGCAAGCGCGCCGAGCCCCACCAGACGCCAGAGCTCGGCGTTCGCCGTAGCCGCGTCTCGAGCCGCCAGCGGCCCCAAGAGGCGACTGACGATCGCGTAGGCGAGCGCGCCGAAGGCCACGGTGCGCGCCGCCACGCCCACGCCACCCCAAGCGCGCCCTTCGCCGTTCCCGGGGGACCCGTCCCCACCGGCCGGCCAGCGCACCGCGAGGCTTTGCAGGAGTAGGGAGAGGAACGCTCCCAGGAGCCCGCCGGCGATCACGGCGAAAACCAACCACTGCGTGGAGTCGGGCGGGGGCAGCGTGAGCGGCCCGGCGAGCTGGTGCGCCGCGATGCCCACGCCCAGCGCAACACCTGCGCCAGCGGCGGCGTTCGCGGACGACCTCACAGCCCGGCCTCGCGCCAGGAGCGCGGCGCCACCCGCGACCGCGGTAGGGAGCACCACGCCGAAGAGGCCGGCGGTTACGAGCACACTGCTGGACTCTGGCATGGGGGCCTCCACCGGGGCTGCCCCGAGCCCGCAGGCCCGAGGCGTTGGGGGACTACTTCTTGATGCCCTCGAGCGAGATCACGACGTTGATGTCGTCGCCGATCCCGCCCTCCATGAACTTCATGCCGAACTCCGAACGCTTGATGGTGATGCGGGCCTCCCACCCAGCGCGGTAGCCGCCCCACGGGTCCTTGCCCTCACCGACGAACTCGAAGTCGGCCGTGATCGGCTTGGTCACACCGTGCAGCGTGACGTCGCCGGTGACCTTCATCTTGCCGCCGGCCTGCGCGACCGACTTCGACTTGAAGGTGATGGTGGGGAACTCCTTCGTGTTGAAGAAGTCCGGGGCCTTCAGGTGGTCATCCCGCTTCTTGTCGGCGGTGAAGAGGCTGTCGGCCTTGATGGAGAGGTCGATCGACGACGCGGCCGGAGCCTTGGTGTCCCACGTCACGGTCCCCGACAGCTCGTGGAACTGCCCGTAGAACCACGACACGCCGAAGTGCTTCACGCGGAAGTTGGCCTTGGAGTGCGAGGTGTCGATCGCGTAGGTGTCGGCCGCGAAGGCCGGAACAGCGAGGAGGAGAGCAGCGGCAAGGGGGGCGAAGGTGCGGGTCATCTCGTGGCTCCTAGGGTGAGGTCTCGGGGGGCGCCAAGAGGCGCCGTCCAATCTGGACATCAGAACAGTACTCCGCTATTTCCATCTTGCAAGCTGCTATTTCGAAAGAAGCACCCGCCGTGAACGCCAGGGCCGGGCCACCGAACGGGCCTCCCATCCCGACTGAAACGTGTGCTAGGGTGCTGCGTCCGGAGGTGCCATGCGTCGGAAGCTCCTCGTCTCCCTGGCCCTAGCCGCCTGCAGCCCGCTCGAGTTCTCGAGAGACCCGGTAGACACCGCGGGCTCAGCCGCGCCTGATGTCCCCGCAGCCACAACGGATGTCCCCGAAGCCGTGAGTGACGTCCCGGAGGCGCCGGGGCCCGAGTTCGTGCCCGCCGGACCGCGCCTCTTCCGCCTCAGCTCGCGCCAGTACCGCAACTCGGTGCGCGACCTGTTCGGGCCCCACATCGTCCCTCCCTCGGCGCTCGAGCCGGACCGGGCGGTCGACGGCCTGATCGCGGTGGGCGCCACCGTGTCGACGCTGTCGGCCCGCGGCGTGGAGCAGTACTTCGACGCGGCCCTCGCTCTGGCGGAGCAGGTGGTGGCTTCGGACGAGGCCCGGCAGCGCGTGGTCCCGTGCGCCACTCAAGACGGCGCGTGTGCGCGCGAGGCCGTGGCCTACGCGGGCCGCCTGATCTGGCGTCGGCCGCTGGAGACGGCCGAGCTCGACGCGCTCATGGTCACCTTCGAGGCCGCCCAAGAGGCCCTGGGCACCTGGGACGACGGTCTCCGGTACGCGCTCACGTTCCTCCTCCAGTCGCCCCACTTCCTCTACCGGGCCGAACAGGGCGACGCCGCCACGTCAGCCTACGCCCCGTTCGAGCTGGCGGCGCGGCTCTCGTACTTCCTCTGGAACTCCACGCCCGACAAAGCGCTGCTCGAGGCGGCGGAGAGCGGCGCCCTCCTGGACGACGCCGTGCTCGCGACCGAGGTCGATCGGCTGTTGGCCGACGCCCGTGCCCGAGACGGGGTCCGCAACTTCTTCGCCGAGTGGCTCGGACTCTACGAGCTGGACGCGCTCTCGAAGGACCCGAACGTCTTCCGGCACTACAGCTCCGACCTCGGCGCCTTGGCCCGCGAAGAGACGCTGAAGCTCGCGGAGACCTGGGCCTTCGAGGAAGCCGCCGACTTCCGCTCGCTGTTCACCACCCGCACCACCTTCGTCAACCGACGGCTGGCGGCGATCTACGACATCCCGGCACCTTCGGGAGACGAGCTGGGCGCCGTGGACCTGCCGCTGACAACCCCACGGCGGGGGATCCTGGGCCATGTGGGCATCCTGGCGCTGCACTCGCACCCCACGTCTTCGTCGGCCACGCTGCGCGGCAAGTTCATCCGCGAGCGCGTCCTGTGCGGCGCGCCGCTCACCCCGCCGGCCAACCTCAACACCTCGATCCCCGAGCCCTCTCCGGACGCTCGAACGCTCAAGGAGCGCTTGGTGGTCCACATGCAGGTCGAAGAGTGCGGCGCGTGCCACCGGCTGCTGGACCCGATCGGCTTCGGGCTCGAGAACTTCGACGGGATTGGGCGCTTCCGCACCAAGGACAACGACGCCCCCATCGACCCCAGCGGCACGCTCGACGGTGAGCCCTTCGAGGACGCGGTGGAGCTCATGGCGCGCATCGCCAACCACCCCATGCTCACGCCGTGCTTCGTGAAGCACGTCTACAGCTATGCGAACGGCCACGCTCCGGAGAACGAGGAGGCCCAGATCCTCCACGCGCTCCACGAGGACTTCCGCGCCAACACCTTCAAGATCCTCCACCTTTTCCGGGCCGTAGCGCTCTCGCGCGGCTTCCGCGAGGTCACCCCGCTGTCGGAGGTCACCCAATGAGCTCACGTCTGCCCCCCGACCCGAAGACCTTCCGACGCCCCCAGGGCGTTGCGCCCACCCCCTGGTCCGGCCGGCACGCCGCGCTCTCGCGGCGCACGCTGCTGCGTGGCGTGCTGGGAGGCGCGCTCGTCACTCTGGGCCTGCCGCCGCTCGAGCTGTTCATGAACAGCCACGGCACGGCGTACGCCGGAGACACGAGCGACGGGTTCCCACGCCGCTTCGGGCTGTTCTTCTGGGGCAACGGCGTGGTCCCCACGCGGTGGGTTCCCGCCAAGACCGGGACCGACTACGAGCTCTCCGAAGAGCTGCTCCCCCTTGCCGCCCACAAGAGCCGGCTCGCGGTGGTCACGGGGATGCGGGTCACCCTGCCCAACACCGAGCCGCACTTCTCCACCGGCGCAGGCTTCCTCACCGGCCGCCCGGTCGCGAAGATCGGCTCCAACGTCACGGTCGAAGGTCCCACCATCGACCAGATTATCGCGGCCGTCACGGGGCAGGAGACGCGCTTCCCTTCGCTGGAGGCCGGCTGCAACTCCGACGGGCTCAGCTACACCGGTCCCAACGCCCAGAACCCGGTCGAGCGCAGCCCGCTCGCGCTCTTCGAGCGGGTCTTCGGGGGCTCCTTCACGCTGCCCGGCGACACCCCGAAGGTGGACCCCACGTTGCGGCTGAAGCGCTCCGTGCTCGACGCGGTGTCCGAGCAGCTCAGCGCGCTGAAGACCCGAGTTGGCGCCAACGACCAGCTCCGCCTGCAGCAGCACTTCGAGGGAGTCCGCGCGCTGGAGAAGCGCCTCGCGCGGCTCGAAGAGGACCCGCCGCAGCTGGCCGCGTGCGCGCTGCCCCAGCGCCCCGCCACGGAGTTCCCGGACGTCGAGGGCCGCCCGCCGCTGGCCGCCAAGAACGCCGCCGTGTCAGAGATCCTGGCGCTGGCGCTGGCGTGCGACCAGACCCGCGTGATCTCGAGCTGGTTCACGCACCCGGTCTCTAACGTGTTGTTCCCGGGCGCCCCGCAGGGCCACCACGAGCTTACCCACAACGAGCCCGGAGACCAGCCCGAGGTCCACAAGATCACGGTGCAGTGCATCGAGGCCATGGCCCAGCTCTGCGATGCCCTGGCAGGGATCCAGGAGGGCACGGGCACGCTGCTGGACCACATGGTGGTGCTCGGCACCAGCGACGTGGGGCTGGGCAAGACGCACTCGCCCGACGACTTCCCCATCCTGCTCGTGGGCTCGGCGGGCGGCGCCCTCAAGACGGGACACCACTACCGGTCCGGCTCCAACGAGACCACGAGCAAGGTCCTCCTCAGCGTCGCGCGCGGCGTTGGACTCGACCTCGCGTCATTCGGTGGGGCGGACGCCGAGACCCAAGACGGGCTCTCGGCGATCGAGGCGTGATCACCGTGGGACGTGACCCAGCCACCCGCTGTGAGGGGCTCGCAATGCGCACTTTGCTCTGCCTACTGCTCGTCGCCTGCCACGACCCGGACCTCGCGAAGGTCGTGCTCATCGAGTCCGACGCTTCGTCCAACACCGAGGCCCCGCCCTCGGACGACGTGGCGCCCGAAGAGGACGCTTCGCCAGACGGCGACGGCCCGCCCCCCGTCGTGGCCGATCCCCTCGCCAGCGGCGAAGAGGCGCTGAGCCTGCTGGTCGTGGTGGACCGGATGATCTTCCCGCGGATCGGCGACGACGGCCGCACCATCTTCGGCCTCGACCTCGACGGGAAGGTCAGCGACGAGTCCGACGAGACCACCTGCGGCAAGCTCGACCAGATCTCCCCCGAGGGCGTCGAGGGCATCGACAATCAGCTGTCCACGGTGATCCCGCTCTTCGAGTTCGTGGGCCTCGGCGCGTTCGAGACCCTGGTGCAGCGCGCCATCGACGAAGGCGGCCTCCTCATCCTGTTCCAGCTCGACGGCATCGACGATCTCGTCAACGACCCCGAGGTCACCATGACCCTGCGCCTCGGCTCCGGCGTGCCGCTCCTCGGCACCGACGGGCGCCTCCTCGCCGGGCAAACCTACAGCCTGCACCCGGAGTCGCCCGAGCAGGCGTTCGACGTGCGGATAGAAGACGGCGTGATGGTCGCCAGCGGCGTGGACACCCGGATCCCGATCGTGGTCTTCGGCGTGTTGTACGAGCTCACGTTCGAGAAGGCCGAGTTCCGCGTGCCGATCACCCCAGACGGCGTGATCAGCGGCGGCATGATGGCAGGCCAGGTGCCCCTCTCCGACCTCATCGGCATCGCGGCCAAGGCCAACAACAACGACGACTCGATCCTCGAGTCGGTTCAGGCTGTCTTGGCGGGGGTCACAGACCTCGGCTACGAGGACGGGCAGTGCACACGACTCAGCGCCGCCATCCAGTTCGGCGCGGTGTCGGCGTTCCTGTTCGAGGACCACTTCACGCCGGCCCCCCCGCCCTGACGCGGCAACACCCCCGTCAGGGGGACGACCTCAGTGGCAGCCGTCGGCTTTGAGGCGCTCGATGAGCCAGGTGGCAGCGGGGCCCGGTCGGAACCCGCTCCGGTGCACGAGGAGGGCCTCGAAGCTGGTCACGGACTCCACGCCCTCGAACTCCAGCTTCTTCAGCGTTCCCCGCTCGAGATCCTCGCGAACGCGGTGCAGCGGCATGCCGCCCCACCCGAAACCCGCGCGAAGGCAGGCGTGCTTGGCCTCGAGGTCCGCCAGCTGCCACCGCATCCCTGAGTGGACGCCGAAGTCCCGCCCCGCTGTCAGGTGCGAGCGGTCGGTGATCACGAGCTGGGTGTGCGCCTGTAGCTCCGCACTGGGGATCGGGCCGACCCAGGCGGCCAGGGGATGGCCCGCTGCGGCCACCGACACCAGCTCCACGCGGTCGAGCGGCTGCCAGGTCAGGTCGGGCTCCTGCTCCACCACGGGCGCGGAGACGCCGATCTGGCACGCGCCGTCCTTCACGTGCGCCACGACGCCCCCGAGCATCTCGGTGAACAGGGTGACCTGGACCTCCGGAAAGGCCTGACGGAGCCCCGCCAGCGCGCAGAGCACGCGTCCGAGCGGGTACAGGCCGTCAACCGCCAGGCTCACTCGCGGCTCGGCGCGACCGGACAGCTCACGTGCGCGCTCTTCCAGGCGATCGACCCGATCGGTCACGAGCCTCGCGTCGGCCAAGAGAGCGCGGCCCTGCTCGGTGAGCGTGGGCGTGCGCGTACTCCGGTCGAAGAGCTGGACCGCCAGCGACCGCTCGAGGTGCGAGATCGCGTAGCTCACGGCGGACTGCGCGCGCTGGAGGCGACGCGCCGCGCCGGAGAAGCTGCCGACGTCGACGATGCTGAGGAACACGCGCAGCTGGTCGAGGGTGACGGGATCCATGGGCGGCGCCCACCGTACGCCTGCGTCCGCGCGGCGGCAATCCGGGGCGGGCAGCGACACCGCCCGCGCCGATGCTTCGGCTACGGGCTCGGGCGCAAGGGGGCTGTCGACGAGGACGTCGGGTGCGGAGGGGGCAAAGGGGAGCTTCTCGTCGACTTCACAGGGAGAGTTCCACGCCGGGGCCAAGAAAGGCCCCTCGGCCGCCCGCTCGAACGCTCAGAGCGAGAATTTGTAACGAAGCGTTGTGGGCGCGAGGCTCGACTGCCCTTGGAGGAGGTCGATCAAGAGGTTGTAGCTGTCGTAGTAGCCCACCCGGAAGTTGGTGGAGAGGCTCACCGTCTGCACCGTCGCGAACTCGATGACCATGGTCTTCCCGTAGCGGGTCACGTGGACTCGCTTCACGTTCGCGACCGGCCCGTAGCCGCTCGAGAGGTTCGCCGTCGCGGGGTCGATGACCGGCGAGAACGTGGTCTGCCCGGGTACGACCGACTCGAACTGAATCCCGTAGTCCCCAGCCACGTGATACCCGGGCCCGATGTCGAGCGGCTGGCCGTAGTACAGAGGGATGGTCTCGAACGCGTGGGCCAGCGGGTCGGCGGTCGTCGGGGTCAGCTTCGTCTGCACGGTGACGAACCCGGGTCCCGAGATGAAGTCCCGGCGGTAGTCCAGTGCGCCGGTGAGCACGGTCCCGCCGCGGATCGACGCGGGAAAAACGCCACAGGCGGTCACGTGCTGGATGTTGGGCGCCTGATTGCCGTTGCCGCCATTGCCCTGGGTACACCCGTTGGTCTGCCCCAGTAGCTGGTTCACCACGGCGGTCGCCGGGGCGTTCGAGTACACCGTACGGCTCGCCACAGTAGGTGTGACGATCCGCGCCGAGCTCGTGAGGCTGCCACCCGTCGATTGGAGCCACACTGCGTGCAGCGGCAGCTCCTTCCACTCGGCCCACTTGTCGTTGTCGTTGGGCCCGAGGTTGCGGCCGCGGCGCCGCGCCAGGACGAACGGCCCGCCGTCGGGGCTCCAGAGCGCCGAGAGCTGCCCGCCGCCCCAGCCGTCGGGCAGGTCGTCGCCCCAGGTCGCGTAGCCCACTGGGCCCGCGTGCACCAGCGAGACGGCCTCCGAGGGCCCGCCCGCGAGCGGCTTCGCGTAGAAGAAGGCATCCGCGAAGTTCTTGAAGTAGCCGGGGGTGTTGAGCTCGTACGGGAGCAGGTCGGCGCCAGCGGGTTGAACGCCGGCCTTCCACGCGTCGAACAGGTTCAGGCCGCGATACAGGAACGCGAAGTTCGGGGTGCTGTAAGCGCGCGACAAGAGCCCGCCCAGCTCCGGGTCCGGGAACAGCGGCGGCGTGCTCGACAACGCGGACGCGGGCAGGTGGTGGGTGCCGCGGAAGCCCAGCGGGATCCAGGTGCCAAGGAAGTCGTCGTACCAGTTGCAGGTCTGGTCGATATGGGGCGCGACGGGACCACCCACGATGAGCGGCAGTCGACCGTGCTGGAGCGCCGCCCAAGACCACGGGAGCCCCGCCTTCCCTCCGAGCAGGAAGCGCTGCAGGTTGACGCCCTGGTCGAACACGCCGCTCGCGGCTCCGCCGGCAGTCCGGCTGTTGTAGGCCGAGGGCGAGAAGTAACGCGTGGTGTTGTTGGCGATCTCCTCGGGGAAGACCAGGTGAGCCCAGAGGTCGAAGCCCTTGTTAGCGGCGTCGAGCATCGCCTGCGACGGCGTGGGGTCAACCGCCAGGAGGCGCGCCAGATGGAGCAGGTTGTAGTTGTTGTAGGCCGTGTCGAAGCCCGTCACGTCCTTGAACGTGCCCTGTGGCAAGACGGTCCCGGGTTGGTAGAACGAGTCGGCGACCAGGCGATAGAGGTAGTCGGCGTAGTTGCGGTCCGCCCAATAGCTCTGCGCGTCACGAATGAGCCAGAGCGCCACGATCGTCCGGTGGCCGAGGTTCGGCATGATCGTCCCGGTGCTCTGCTGGGAGATCCGCTCGGCCATCGTGAGCAGCGCCTCCTCGAACGCGCGGCGCACGGCCAGCGGCAAGGCGGCCTTTGCCAGGATGTAGGTGTAGGCGATGTGTGAGATCGGGCCGCCCACCTCCGAGAAGTCGTGGACCACCTCGTTCGGCACCACCTGCACGTTGGGGTTGCCGCGGTGATCCACATAGGGGGCCATCACCGCGTTGAGCGAGGGGACCACGTTCCCAGTCCGAGGGGAGATGACCACACCGGCCTGGGCTGCCTGCGCGGGACACAGTGACACGGCGCACGGATAGGCGCCGCCCGAGGTGCCGTCGAACCACCACTGGTAGTCCAGGATCATGAGGTTCATCGCTGCGGCGATCGCGCCGCGGAGCAGCGTTGCCGTGCGAAGCGCGGGGTCCGCGTAGTAGGGGTTGCCGGCGTAGTCGAGGCGCGCCCACGAGGTGAGCTCCGGGTCGTGCAGGAGCGCGGGTACGCGGACGCGGCAGCTCGTGGGGTCCTCGAGCAGGGCCATGTCGAACTGCGACGCCGGGGTGTTGAAGCGCGCCATGCCGTGCGCCCCCCACTCCTCCCCGGCCGCGTGCAAGAGCACGGCCTCGAACTGGTCCTCGGCAGTCGGAGTTTGACTCCATGTGGGGTGCGCGGTGCACGCGCCATAGGTGTACGCGGGCGCACCACCCCCGCTCCAGGTCACCTCGACGCGGTCGGTCACCGGCACGAGCGAGCCGCTGCTCTGCGACGTCGCGCCCGGGATTACCAGCGCGTTCTGCGGCACGGAGCGCATCCAGGTCAGCAGGTCATCTTTCCAAAGTCGCCCTTGAGCGTTCGTCGTGCCGATCGGGAACTGTCCCGTGGGGCACGGGGCGGCCAGCGGCGTGCCCGCCGCGTCCCACAGCGGGATCGGCGCCGACTGCGCGGCAGCAGAGGTGGACAGCAAGACGGCAATGGCGGCGGAGCGACGTCTCATCGGGGGTCCTTCCGCGGCAGGGACCTCGGTCTTCGAGGCGTGGGTCAGCCGCAGGAGCGACCCTAGCGGCGGGGCGTGGGGCAGACACCGTTCAAAACTGTGGAGGGTCCGGTGGGAATAATGCGGCCGGCTTCGCTGCCCGACGGCGCTGGGGGCTGCCGGTCGCCTCACGCGGATGACTGTTCATGTTGGGGCCGGGGCGGCAGAGCTCCCCGGCCCGGTTCACCTCCGCACTCTCGCGCTCCGGTGAATGGGGCCGGGGCAGCAGAGCTCCCCGGCCCGGTTCACCTCCGCGCTCTCGCGCTCCGGTGAATTCGCACCGACCTGTCGGGGCGGACGTTGACACTCGCGCGGCGAGTAGTACAACCGTCCTAGTGGTACGGCCGTACTAGGACTTGATGACCCCCAACGACCTCACAAGCAGAATCCGCCAAGAAGCGCTGCGTCAATTCGCCGAGCGCGGCTTCGACGGCACCTCCATGCGTGACGTGGCCAACGCCCTGGGGATCTCGCCCGGCAACCTGACCTACCACTACCCGAAGAAGCTCGACCTCTTCACCGCGGCCATCGAGGGCACCTACGCGACCTTCCTGGCAGACATCAAGGCGGCCGCCGCCTCCCCCGGCTGCTCTGCGCGCGAGCGACTGCGGGCACTCCTCGAGCGTCTGCATCACCCCTCGGCGGCCGAGCGGCAGATGCTGCGCGCGGGGATGCGCGAGCTGGTCTCGGCGCCCGAACA
Organism: Pseudomonadota bacterium; assembly: GCA_005776725.1. GTDB lineage: Bacteria > Myxococcota_A > UBA9042 > SXOO01. The sequence goes on from SXOO01000016.1 coordinate 13,225, forward strand.
CCTCGCCCCCGTGGTGCACCTGTTCCGCAGCGGCCATCCGCTGGTCCTGATGGGCGCGGTGCAGGCGGCGATCGCCGAGGGGGCCCTCCCGAAGGGCGTGGGCCTCGGCGTGGTCCCGATCATCATGGCCACCCTCATCGCGGCCCCGATGGTGGCCCGGGCGGCCGTGGCGTCCCACCCGGGCTTCGACTTCGTCGAGGCCGCCGTCTCACAGAGCTACCACGACCTCCTCGTCCTGCTGGGGTTCGAGCCATGACCCACGTCCTCCTGTCGCTCGTCAGCGCCACCGTGCTCGCTCAGGAAGGCGTCACTGGCGAGGTCTCGGGTTATCTCGAGCACCGCAGCACCCTCGTCTTCGGCCTGTCTGCGGACCTCACGACGCTCCCGCTCACCGTGGTGGACTTCACGGCGATCGGCTTCAACCCGGAGGACGTCTACGGGATGACGAACCACGTGCGGCCCACGGCCAAGCTGCACTTCGGGGAGCGCGCCACGCTGTCGCTCACGGCAGACGCCCACACGTACCACTACTTCAACGAGCGCCGGCAAGACGCGCTGGAGGACTTCGTCTCCGTGGAGCGGCTCACGCTCTTCGTCACGGCCGACGCACTCGACCTCACGCTGGGCAAGCAGGTGCTCAACTGGGGCCACGGCCTGCTCCTGAACCCCACGGCGCCCAACAACGAGCGCCCGCCGCAAGATCTGCGCGCCGAGCTCGAGGGCCTCTGGGCGGTGAAGCTGCTGTTCCCGCCCACGGACTCCCAGAACGTCACGTTGGCGGTGGCCGTCCACGAAGACACCCCGGACGACCCGATCGCCGTGGGGCGCTGGGACGCGAACTTCGGCACCGTGAGCACAGCCGCCACCGTTACCTGGCGCGACGAGGACCCGGAGCGGCTCGCGTTCGGCCTGGAGGTGAAGGGAGACATCGAAGACGGCCCGTCCCTGTGGGCCGAGACCAGCACGTCGGTGCGGCTCGACGAGGGCGAGGCGCCCGTGTTCGAGGTGGAGGCGGGGCTCGACTACTCGTTCGACGTCCTGAACGGGCTCTACCTCGCCGCCGAGGGCATCTGGCACGGCTCTGGGACCGACGGCGGGTACCTGCAGTCAGCCGTGGGCGGCGGCCGCCGGTCTACGCTCCTCGGCCAGATCTACGCGCTGCTCCTCGTGCGCCAGACCTTCGACGCGTACTGGGAGGCGCAGCTGCTCTCCCTGGTGAACGCTGGCGATCCGTCGGGCACCGTGTCGGCCCAGGTCACCTGGCTCCCGATCGGCTCACTCGAGCTCACGCTCGGCGGCAACCTCTCGTGGGGCGCCGACGACGACAGCGAGTACTCCCTCGCGGTGCCCGAGGCCATCGCCCTCGGCGGCAACCTGATCCCCACCCCCGACACGCTCCGCGGTCTCCGCCTGGTCCCCAAGGGCTCGGTCTACCTCTGGGCGCGGTACTACTTCTGAGCCGACAGCCCTCACGGAGCCCCCGATGACACGGTCCGACGCTGACGTGGTCGTTCGCCTAGAGAAGGCCACACGCATCTACAATCCGGGTGAGAACGAGGTCCGCGCGATCTCGGACGTGGACCTCGACGTCCGGCGCGGGGACTACCTGGCGCTGGTGGGCCCGTCGGGCTCCGGGAAGTCCACGGTGCTGCACACCATCGGCTGCCTCGACCGCCCCGACCAAGGCAAGGTGTTCGTGGAGGGCCGCGACACCTCACAGCTCGACGCCAACGCGCTCTCCCGCGTTCGCAACGAGCGCGTGGGCTTCATCTTCCAGAGCTTCAACCTGATCCCGGTGTTCACGGCGTACGAGAACATCGAGTTCTCGCTGCAGATCCTGGGCGGGGTGAGCCCGTCCGAGATGCGCGACCGCGTGGGTGAGATGCTGGCCGTGCTGGGCCTCGAGAAGCAGCGCGACAGGCGCCCGAACCAGCTGTCGGGCGGGCAGCAACAGCGCGTGGAGATCGGCCGGGCCCTGGTGAAGCGGCCGGCGATCATCCTGGCCGACGAGCCCACGGCCAACCTCGACCGCAAGACCAGCGAGGACATCATCGGCCTCATGCGGCGCATGAACGAAGAGAAGCAGGCCACGTTCGTGTTCTCCACGCACGACGAACACCTCATGCGACACGCGCGCCGGGTGGTCCGTCTGGTGGACGGCAGAGTCGTGTCCGACGAGCGGACGCCATGATCCCCTTCATCCTGAAGCTGGCAGTGCGCAACGGGCTCCGGAACAAGCGGCGGTCGGCGTTCACCGTGGTGTCGTTGCTCCTCGGGATCGGCCTCTTCGTGGCCGCCAAGGGCTTCGTGGACGGCATCGAGAAGACGCTGGTGGGCACGCAGATCGACGCCGAACACGGCCATCTCCGAGTCGTGACCGCGAAGTACCAGGCCGACGAAGACTACCGCCCGCTCGACATCGACTTCGCCGAGGCGGCGGCCGTGCAGAAGCTCATCGTCGACCAGCTCCCAGGGGCGCTCACCACCACCCGGGTCCAGGCGGCCGTGCAGATCGGCAACGGGCTCCGCTCCCTGAGCTGCCGCGCCGTCATCGCGGACCCCGCCGCTTATGCGGCGTTCTTCCGCATTGGGACGCTCACGCCCCCGGTGGACAAGACCCAGCCCTACGCGTGGCTCGGCAAGGACCTCGCCGCCGCCTTCAAGTTCAAGGTGGGCGACCGCCTCATGCTGAAGGCGAAGACGCGGCCCGGCGCCATCAACGCGATGGACGGTGTGGTCATCGCCGGCCTCATCGAGTCGGGCTCGGGCATGACCGACAACTTCACGATCCTGCTGGACGCCGCTTGGGCCAACGAGTTCCTCCACCTGGAGCCGGGCTTCGCCACCGAGGTGTTCGCGCGTTTCCCGGACGGCGCCCAGGCGGAGCTGGCCGACACACGCCTCATGGCGGCGATCCAGGGGCTGCACGTGGAGACCTGGCAAGAGGCCACGCAGTTCGTCCGAGACCTCAACGACGTCCGCAAGCAGCACTTCTATCTCGTGGTGTTCATCGTGCTCCTCATCGGCGCGCTCTCGGTGGTCAACACCTGCCTGATGAGCGGCTTCGAGCGCACCAAGGAGATCGGGACACTGTTGGCCGTCGGCTTCCCGAGGGGCCGAGTCCGGTCGCTCTTCGTCCTGGAGACGATCTTCGTGGGCGGCACCGGCGCGCTGATCGGGGCCGCCATCGGCGGTCTCGCGTCCTGGTGGTTCTCGGGGCACCCCATCCGCCTCGCGGGCCTGGACGAGGTGGAGGGCGGGATGCCGATGCCGCCGCTCCTCTACTTCGACTTCTCCCCCGTCACCATGGCCGCGGGCTTCGGGATCGGGCTCGTCGTGGCCACCGTGGCCGCGATGTACCCCGCCTGGCGGTCGTCACGCCTCGACCCCATCACCGCGCTGCGGGAGGAGTAGACAATGTTCCTCATACGGTACGCCGCGCGAAACCTCACCCGGCAGAAGGTCCGCTCCGTGCTCACCACCGCGGCGGTGGCGTTCGCGGTGGGGCTGGTCGTCCTGGGTAACACGTTCATCAACGGCCTGGGCGAGCACACGCTGGCCGAGTTCACGCGCTTCACGGGCCACGTGCAGCTGCGCCACGCCGACTACGACAAGGAGTGGCGCTTCGCGCCGCTGGACCTCACCGTCAACGACTTCACGCCCCTCCGCGAGAAGCTCACAGCCGTCCCCGGCGTGGTCGGCGTGCTCGGCCGCATCGAGTTCAGCGTCATGGTCCAGTACACGGACGAGTCCACGATCGTCCCCGAGGACAAGGTCGTGGACGAGTCCACGCTCACCGACGACCAGATCTTCGGCCGCAAGGTGGTGGAGGTGACGCCAGCGCTGGGCGTGGAGCCAAGCCTCGAGCGCGCCCGCAACCGCCTACAGCGCAAGGTGATCAGGGGGAGCTTCTTCAGCGCCGACGACGCAAAGGAGGTGGTGATCGGCGCCGAGCTGGCGCGACGCCTGAACGTGGACGTGGGGAGGAAGCTCGAGATCGTCAGCTTCCGCGAGGGGATTTTCGACGCCCAGGTCACCGTTGTTGGGGTGATGGACACCGGCAGCAAGATCGAGAACCGACTGGCCTACCTGCCGCTGGGCCTCGCGTCGCAGCTGGTCGATTTGGGCGACAGCGTCACCCAGGTCCAGGTGTTCGGAGACAACTACAAAGACTCGAGCGACCTCCGCGACGCCGTGAAGGCGTCGGGCGTGGCCTCCCATCTCGCCGTGAAGCCGTGGAACGAGGTGGGGATCTTCCGCACCATCGTGACGCTCTTCGACACCATCCTCGGCTTCATGCTGGTGATGATCGTCCTCGTGGCCGCCGTGGGCCTCCTCAACACCATGCTCATGACGGTGATGGAGCGGCAGCGCGAGATCGGCATCCTGATGGCGCTGGGCGTCACGCGCTGGCGCGTGATCGGGGGCTTCCTGGCGGAGGCCACGCTCTACGGCCTGGTGGGCTGCATCATCGGTGGACTTGGCGGCGTGCTCGGCAGCCTGCCGCTGGTAGAACACGGCATCACGCTGGGCGCCGACAACATGCGGGGGCTCCCCATGGCGTTCGAGCCCGTGGTCTACGGCATCCTCTCACCCGCCGCGGTGGGCTGGGCAATCGGCACCGGCTTCGTCGTGGCTCTCCTTGGGGCCTTCTGGCCCTCGTTCCGCGCCTCCCGAATCCAACCCGTCGAAGCCATGAGGAAGATATGAACCCGAAGCTGCCAATCCTCGTCGTCGCATCCTTCGTGGCGTGCGTCGCCTCGGCCCAGACGGCCGACGAGATCGTGAAGAAGATGGACCACAACATGACGTTCAAGACGCGGATAGCCGACGCCTCGCTCACCGTGGAGCGGGCGGGACAGAGCCCGGATGTGCGCGCGCTGAAGATCTGGGGCCGAAACACGGACGACAGCTACACGCTGTTCCAGTCGCCAGCCCGGGACAAGGGCGTGAAGTACCTGAAGCTCGCGAAGTCGCTGCATATGTATCTGCCGCGGACGGAGAAGGTGGTCACCATCGCGGGCCACCTGCTCCGCGAGTCGATCATGGACTCCGACTTCTCGTACGAGGACATGCTCGAGGCCCGCGCGCTCCTCGCGGACTACAACGCGGTGCTCAAGGGCGAGGAGCAGATGGCGGGCGAGACCTGCTACGTGGTGGAGCTCACCGCGAAGGACAAGTCGATCTCCTACTACCGCCGCAAGCTCTGGATCTCGAAGCGGACCTTCGTGGCCATGAAGATGGAGCGGTATGCCGAGACGGGGCTCCTGCTCAAGACCATGACCGCCGGAGACGTGACGGAGTACGGCGGGCGCTTCTACCCGCTCCGAATCAGCATGGAGGACCACATGCGCAAGGGCTCCAAGACCACCTTCGCGCTCTCGAACGTCCAGTTCGACGCCACCATCCCGGAGAGCGTCTTCTCCCGCCGCAACCTGATGAAGACCAACTGACGCCGCCCCGCTGCGGGGGGGGTCTTGGGAGGTCGTTCGACCCCACGGCCCGGGGTCGGGAGTGCCCAGAAAACACCCCTTCTCCACAGCCGCTGCTCGCGCTCCAGGCGAAGCCGGACCGCTCAGTTCGCGTCTTGGGCGTCACGCGAGGGGTCACGAGGCTCGGGTAGGCGACACGCACGCCGATCGCGGCGCTTGGCGCGGCGTTTGCTTCGGCCGGCTGAATGCCCACCGCGTACGCTTCCCCCCAGAACGCCAACCCCGCAACCGAGTCCGCCGCGTCGCCTACCAGCGCCTCGAGCCGGACCTCCCTGCGCTCGCAGTCCTACTCCGAGGGTGCAGCCGCGTTATCGCCACGCTCCCGGGGGCCAGCCCTCGCCGAGGCGGGCCAGGGGGTGGCGGAGACCACGGCGTCTGCGGGCACGATCGACGGCGTAGTGGCGTTGCTCGACCAGGGTCTGCTGGCCGAAGCGAAGGGGAGCCTGGAGGGCATCGTCGAGGCGGCGCGTAATGACCTGTCGTCGGATGCCACACGCGACCGCCTGAAGCAGGCGACGTCGGCGCTCGCCGTGGTCAACTCGCTGGTGGCCGCGAAGGCCGCGGTCGAAGCGGGCGCGGGCGGCGATGCGACGCGGCATCGGCAGGCAGCAGCGGCCACCTTCTCCAGAACCATCGGGCTCGACGAGGCCCTGATGACCGCGCTGGGGAAGCAGGTCGGCGTCTCCGGGGCCCAGAAGGCCCCACTCACGAACACCTCGGCCGGGCCGGCCGTCCAGGGCTATGACCCTGCTATCGGGAGGGCGCTCGCCAACCGCTCCGCCGCGATCTCGGGCGGCAATCCGATCGCACGGGGAAGGTGCTACGCGCGCGTCGCTGACGCCGTGGATGCGGTGATCGGCGGCTTCCTGTGGGGCGGGCACGCCTACATGGCCGCGAGCCAGCTGGCCGCGAAGAAGAACCTGTTCACCGAGGTCAGCGCGTCCAACCTGTCGGGGCTCCCGGCGGGGGCGATCGTGGTGTGGGCCAAGGGGAGCAGCGAGTCCGGCCACATCTCGATCGCGCTGGGTGATGGGCGTGAGTCGAGCGACTTCGTGGGCCGTCAGATGACGCGGCACTACGGCGGCGGCGCGGCGCGGGTGTTCTTGCCCAAAGGGCGCATGGGGCGCTGAGACACCGTATGTCTGAGCCCACCAAGACGGAGAAACGACCAGCCCCCGCGGCGACGCCCGCCAAGTCCCCGAGCAACGCCGCCGCGCCGCGCTCTTCGTCGCCTGCGGTAGGATACGCGGAGGGGAAGGCGCAACAGCAGCCGCCAGCCTCCAAGGCTGCCGCTGCAGCCACCGCCAGGTCACAGGTCGAGGCAGTCGGTCCGTCTCAGACGATCAACGCGGGCGACGAGCTCTCGCGGCTCTACGTGGCGTTCGAGGCGTCAACCGGGTCGAAGACCTTCTATGGCGGCGCGTTGAGCTGGCTCAACAACCTGGTGGCCAGCGCAGAGCGAGTGGGAGACGCCGTAACGGGCGACACGGAGCGGACGTGGTGGGGGTGCGCCGACGCGGCGCCGGCCCTGCTCTCGTACTTCCAGTCGAACTACAAGGGCGGCGACTACAAGTTCGAGCTGCTCACCAGCCGTAACGTCATGGGCCTGCAGCACAATCAGGTGGTGGCGGTCCCGAAGTCGGGCTCACCCCGCGTGTTCGACCCCTGGGCCGGCGGCGAGGTGCCGTACAGCCGGCACCACGACGACACCCTCATCGCCGTAGGCCAGGCGCTCGAGCTCGTGGTGACCCAGAGCATCGAGCCCACCGGCCACGGCGACAGCCGCGCGGTCACGGGCAATCAACGCCTGGTGCCGTAGGGCACTTCAGCGCGCCGCAGCGGCTCCACAATTCACCGGAGCGCGGGAGCGCGGAGGTGAACCGGGCCGGGGAGCTCTGCTGCCCCGGCCCCAGCGCGAATTCGAGGCGGACGCTTCTTGCCGCGGCGGTCCTTCGCCCCCAAACCCTCAGTGCAGTGAGACCGGCGTCCACGACCCGTACGGCCCCGTAGGCGCCGGTGCGTTCGCGTAGTTGGCCGGGGTCGACAGGCCCACGGGCGTGTTGGCGTAATTCGCGGGCGTGTTGAGCCCAGAGGGGACGCTGACGTAGGTGGCGACCTGGCCGAGGCCCGAGGGCGCGTTGGCGTAGGTGGCGGGGTGCCACTGGGGTACGTTGGCGTACGTCGCGGTGTGCCCTTCGGGGGCGTTGGCGTAGTTGGAGGACGGCCCGGTGGCCGGCGTCCTGGAGTAGAGGCTCGGGGTCTTGGCGTAGAGGCTCGGGGTCTTGGCGTAGAGACTCGGGGTCCTGGCGTACAGGTTGGGCGTCCTCCCGTACGCGTTGGGCGTGCGCGCGTAGTTACCGCCGACGGCGCCACCGGTGCGCGCGTACATCGGCATGATTGGAGACCCGTAGATGTGGCCGCCACGGCTCGGGGACAACACCGCCCTCCCGTAGATGTTGCCGTCGGCCACCCGCGACTGGCCCGTTGCCTGTGCGGAGGCGTAATTCCCCCCCGCGGCCGCATAGGCCGGGCTCGCCGCGTAGTCCGCGCTTCCGGCCGCAGCCGCCGCATAGGTCGCGCTCGCATCGCCGTAGCGCGCGTTCCCGGCCGCGGCGCCGGCTCCACCGCCGCGCCCGCCGAGGCGGCGGCCCAACGACTTCATGGCGTTCACCAGTTTCCCTGCGAGGCCCAGGGGATCGACGGCGTTCGCGAAGTTCCCTGCCACGTACGCGTAGTCGGTGGTGGACTCCCCGAGGCGCGAGACGAGAGTCTCCGTGGGCCGCTCGAACAGCGGATCGATCGACATCCAGCGACCCGTCACGGGATCGAGGCAGCGCGCGGCAAAGCTGACCAGCCCAGTGGACTGGTCGTGCTCCTGCCCCGTGAAGCCGTATCGGTCGACCCACCCGGTGTCCGTCTGCAGGGTGCCGGTCGCATGGAACGCCCGCGAGCCGGTCACGTCGCCGACCGCGTCTGTGGCCAGCGCGACGCTGCCGAGGTGGTCCCGGTGGAGCCAGGTGGTGGTCTCGCCATCTTCCTCCAGGAGCAGCCGCCGCGCGGCCGCGCTGAGCAGCGCCCGAGGCGCCGAGGGCTCGACGCTGGTCGTGACGATCCCCTCCGCGGCGGCCCAGCTCATCCAGGCATCCGCCGCGTGGATCTCACCGTCAGGGGAGAGCGCGGGGGCCACGTCGCTGTAGACCAGGGCCTGGAGCGCCGTGGTCTCCGTGCGCGCCAGGCGCGCTCCGCCGGAGCGGACGTACGTGACGGAGACGCCGTCGCGCACCTCGAAGTCCGGAGCGATATAGAGCGTGGTCTCGTCGCCGTGCTCGACCTTGGCCACCCGCTGAGCGCCCGCGCCGTGCACCGAGCGGAGGAGCTCCTCACCTCCCTGAGCCAGCGCGGCGCGGTCCATCCGACCGAAGGCGTCCCACGCGTACGTGTGCGGGCCGCGCTTCACGACGTGGCCCGCTTCGTCGTACTCGAAGCTGAGGGACCCAGCCGTCTTCACCGCGTTGGGCGACCCGTAGGTGTAGCTGCCCACGTCCGCCGGGCTCCCGGCTACGCTCGAGGTCTTCTTCAAGAGGTTGTCGAGCGCGTCGAAGTCGAAGCTCAGCGACTCTCCGGCCTGCGTCACCTCGGTGAGGCGATACCAGGCGTCGTACTCGAGCTGGCTGGACGCGCCGCCGGACGCGCTGAGGTCCTGGACGCCGAGCAGGTTGCCCACGCGGGAGCGCGTGTACTGGGTGCCCTGGAGCACCACGCCGGCGCGCGCCGTGCGCGCCTCGCTGAGGCGCATCCGGGCGTCGTAGCTGAGCTCCTCCTTCACACCATTCGCGAGGTTCATGCCCGCGAGGAGCCCGCGACCGTCGTAGGTGAAGCTGGCGACGTAGCCGTCGATCGCCGTGAGCCGTGACGCGTTGTCGTAGCTGGAGGCGAGCACCGTACCGTCCGGCTGCACGGTCTCCACGATCCGGTCCGCGTTGTCGTAGGTGAAGGTCTGCTCGTAGTCGAAGTCGCCGAGGCTCCTCATGCGCCAGGCGGAGCGCCCGCGGACGTCGTAGCCGTGCCACTCACGACCAGCGCCGCTCAGACCCGGCAGCGGGTACGTCACCGCGGAGAGCGCACCAGGCAAGTGGGTGCACAACGCCGTGTCACACCCGGCCGGCGCCTGGTCGTACGTCCAAGTGATGAGGGTCCCGGGCTTGTCCGACTCCGCCCACCGCGCCACGGGCCGGTTCAGGCCGTCGTAGGTGGTGAGGGTGACCACGCCGCGGTCGTCCGTCTCGCGGACCACGTTCCCGGCGTCATCGTACACGGTGCTGCTGGTGCCGCTGCTGTTCGGCCCCTCGGCGGTGAGGACCCGACCGAGGAGGTCGAAGGTCTGCACCCGCGCGTTTCCTGCGGGGTCCAACACCCTGACGAGCCGGCCCAGCGGGTCGTAGCGCAGATGCACGCTCGACGCCTGTCCGGGGCTGAGCTCGCGCTCGATCGCCACCACCTTGCCGAGGCCGTTCGACCGGATCGTCTGGGGCGTGTCGTGGTGCGGGCTGGAGGGGTCGGAGTCTTCCTCGTCAAACGCGAGCTGCGCCAGGGGCTCGTAGCTCATGCGCGAGACGGAGCGTGAGCCGTAGAGCGCCTCATCGGGCTCTCGGGTCTCGATCGGCCGATTCGCGGCGTCGTAGGTGGTGTCTGCCGCCAGCGTCCCGGCCGGTACGGTCGCTTCGCAGGCTCCGGTCGACGCCGTGAAGGGTTGATACACCCGCACCGGCGCGTTTCGAACGTTGAAGATCGAGAGTCCGGTCACCTGGTACTTGCCAGCAGCCAGGCGAGTCCGCGATTGGACGGTGCGACCCTTGCCGTCGAGACATGTTACGGACTCGAGGTCGAGCGCGCCGCCCACGGCGGAGCGCGCCTTCGTCACCACCCGCGAGACCGGGCTCGCCAGCTCGTAGCTGTGGACCTGCGACGGGGACTCGAGGGAGTCACCCGGCTGGACCACCTCGGCCAGGCGTCCGAACTCGTCGTACGTGTAGTACGTGGAGCGCCTCGGCGTGACCGCGACGCCGTCCTTCACGCGCATCCACGCCGTGGCCTCGACCGGCTTGTCGAAGAGGGGCTCGTACTGGAGCTCTTGGCGGAGCTGGGTGGCGCCCGTGTACACGTCGACCTGCCGCACTCGCAAGCCGGTGTCGTCATACACGTACACGCGGCGGTGCCCGGTGCTGCTCGGCGCGCCCAGCGGATCGAGGCTCTCGGCCACCATTCCGTCTGTGTTGTAACGGAGCCGAGAGGCAGCGATCACGTCCGCGGAGTCGGCGCTCCTCTTCACGGTCACCCGGGTCACCAGGCCCTGGCTGAGCTGCCCGGCCGGCAGCCCGACGAAGTCCGCCCCGTCGTAATAGGTGTTGCTCTCGGTAGTTGCGCCGCCGGCCACCCCGTAGCTGCGGACACGCACCGGGGCGTGCACGATCCACCGGCTCTGCGTGGAGCCCGCGGGGGGCACGTAGGTGGTCTCGGTGGTGGTCTCGTCACCGAGACAGCTGGGCCCGCAGGGCGCGCCGAACTCAGTCGTCCCGAGCCCCGCCGAACAAGGCGGACACGCGCCACCGCCGATGGAGACCACGCCCCGATTCACCACCTTCGTCGCGTTCCCGTAGCCGTCCCACGTTGTCTCTGACTCGGTGGCGATCCAGCGGCTGGCCTCGAGGCCCTCCTGGACCTCGACCCGAGACTTTGTGGGGCAGATATGCCGGATCGGCAGCTCCGGGTCCCCGGTCACACCGCCTACGGGGCAATCGGAGTATGTGTTCTCGGTGCGGGAGAGCGTGCGTCCGCCCGAGCTCACGGTCGACTCGACGAGCAGGCCCTTCCGGTAGTCGTCTGCTGCGCCCACGTCGAAGGTGGCCCGAGTCTCTCCGCCCTCCTGGTGCTCGTCGCCCACCAGCACCTCCTCGGCGTGCTCGTAGCCGCGGAACTGCTTCTCGGCGCCCGAGTAGAACCCGTCGTGATACGCCTGCCGGGTCACCTCCCGAACATCGGGGGCGAGGGCCTCGTATCTCACCAGCTCATCGACGACGATCATCGGGTGGGGCAGCGGGTACGACCAGCTCTTCCCCGCGGCCAGGTCCCGCGCCAGATGCGCCACCGACGTGCCGTACTTCACCTCGGTCACGGCGCCGAGCCCGTTCTCGATGCGGTTCAAGAGGTTCGGACGAACCGGATAGAGCTCAAGGTACCGCACCCTCCCGTCGCCATCCAGCCACACGATGTCTGTGGAGCCGCTGCCGTTCATGTCTGCGAAGAGGACCGTGGTGTCGACCTTACGCTCGGGGATCTGGGCCCCGCCGAGGTCGGCCGAGGTGATGGTCTTGAGCGGCATGAAGCGCTCGCCGTTGCGGCTGAGCGCCACTTGGACGGTGGTGCCGGAGACGATCACGAGGTCGGCCAGCGCGTCCCCGTTGAGGTCTTCCAGCTCGGCCACGGGCAGCGTCGCGGCGGTGGTGGGCACGTTCTCGACGAGGATCCAGGCGCCCCACTTGCCCCAGCCGAGGTTGAGGCGGTAGCGGACGATCCCCGGGGACATCACTACGGGGTCCAGGAGCCCATCGCCGTTCATGTCGATGAGGTCCAGGTTCGACGCGGCGAAGCCCTCGCCGATGGCCTCGGTCTCTTGGTCCAGCTCGAAGCCCTGGGCGCCGAGATTCCGGTAGATCTGGGTGCTGTCCAGCGTGGACTTGATGACGTCGATCCGCTTGTCGTTGTCGTAGTCGACGAACCGGAGCGTCTTCAGCTGCTCCTCGGCGCTCGGATCGAAGTCGGCGGCGAAGTCCGGGCCTGTCCCTTCGGCGATCGGCACCGCGGGGCCCCAGTCGCCGGAGCCGGTGTTCGGCAAGTAGCTCGCGTTCTTCCCGTCCAACAGATCCGAGAGACCGTCGCCGTTCACGTCCAGCGTCTGCACCCAGCCGGTGCCCAGACGAAAGCTTGAGGTGCCGTGTTGCGAGGTGGTGGGCGGAGCGAACGCGGTGGTGCCGGTCTCCGACGGGACGCCCAGGTGGATCTGGTGGTTGCCGTCGACCGGCGTGCTCACGAGGTCGGGCAGGGCATTGCCGTCCAGGTCCACGAGGGTGGCGCGCCCGGTGCTGACGTTGACGTTCGTGTCGCCGAGGTCGACCAGGAAGGGCGACTGGCACCCTGCGCCGGCGCAGACCCCGCCCAGCGCCTGCGAGTACGAGAAGTCGAACACGACGGGGTAGACGCCCCCCTGGTGGCCCAGCGAGCGGACGCGGGTGAGGCGCGTGAAGCCGCCCGACTCGTCGTAGGGCTGGTACGTGAGCTCGTAGCGCCGAATCCGGTCGGTGCCGGAGAAGACCGAGAGGGTCTTCAGCCGCTTCATGAGCCGCACCTCGAAGCCCGGCTTCGCATCCGAGAGGTGGGCGGTCCCGCCGGCGTCAGCGGCGTCCTCGTAGGCGCAGGTGACCGAGTAACGAGGCTCGCCGTCCTGGCCGTGTACCCAGCCGATCCGTTGCATCAAGGAGACGACGCCCGACTTCGTGTACTCGTAGCGGAGCGCATGCCCGAAGGGATCGGTCTGCTCTACGAGGTGGTACTTGTAGGTCCCGGCCGGCCCGCTGACGCGCGCGCTGGGGACCAGCGTGCCATCCGCCTTGGCCCCGAAAGTGGCGACGTGCCCGTTCGGGTACTCGGCGACCCAGTACCCCTCGGCGCCGGACCCCGCGCTCTTCCAGGTGTAGCGGATGAACGACCCCTCGTAGCGGTGTCGATAGACCGGCGGGTTGGAGCCGGGCACGCGCACCAGCTGTTGGCCAGCGAGGCCCGCGAAGTCGTCGTCGAGGTCGTATCGCGGCAGGCCGCGGTACGTCATGCGCTCCACGGTGGGCATGTCGAGCTCCCACCCCATGCCGACCACGGAGGTGCCGCCGCCGGACGAGTAGGTGAGCGCCAGCGACGGTACGAGCCCGTCGAAGCCGTCGGGGACCTCCACCGGCACCGAAGTGGTCATCGCGCCCATGTTGAGCGAGAGACCCACGTTCTCCCCGAGGCCCTCGAGCGAGCCGGGGCCCGATGGGAGGCTCACCCGATCGTCGGAGACCCCGGTCTGTGCGTTGGACGCCGAGGCGCAGAGCATGGCCGCCAGCACGACGAGGCGGCGCCGAGCGGTATCACCGGGCTGTGAGGCTGTGAACATGAGTCTTCCTCGCTGAAAGGCGCCCATCGCTTAAGGGGCACAGAAGGCTTGGCCGGGCCCAGGGAAGTCGGCCTTGCAGGTCCCGGAGCCGCAGTCGGCGTCGGACTGGCAGGACGAGGTGCAGAGAGACGGTCCCGCGGGCTGGTCCAGGCACGTTCCGTCGCATTGGCTCCCGCTCGAGCACGGGCAGTAAAGTGGACGGAAGGCCGGCAGCGCGCAGAACTGGCAGGCGGCAGGCGACGAGTCCAGGCACTCAAGACAGATATCCGCGCAGCAGTTGCCAAAGTTCGCGCACTCCGCGTTGCACTGGCACGGCGCGCTGGGGTCGAACGGCGCGTCACAGCGCCCGGCACAGCTCGGCGCGATCGGCTTGCACGGGGCGCTCTCGCCGCAGACGTCGCAGATATCCTCGCAGCAGTTGCCGAAGTCGACGCAGGCGCTGTTGCACTGGCAGGTCTGGGCGGGGTCGTAGGCGGCGCCACACCGACCCGCGCAGCTCCCGACCACCGGCTTGCACGACGGCAGCTCCTCGCAGACGTCACAGCGGTCCTCGCAGCAGTCCCCGAAGGCCACACAGCCGTCGTTGCACTGGCACGGGAGCTCCGGGTCGACGTCTCCGCAACGCCCCGCGCAAGACAGAGGATCCGCGACGGGGACGCAGGTGCCCCCGACGCACTGCTCTGTGTCCCCGCAGGTGCCGCACGACCCGCCACAGCCATCGTCGCCGCAGCTTCCCGGGCTGCAGGTGGGGGCGCAGACGCACCGCGCGACCAAGAGCCCGGTGTCCGGGTCGACGTCCTTCTTGCAAGTGTTGACCTTCGGTCCCGTCAGCGGAGCGTCGGCGCAGTCGAGGGACCGGAGGAGCCCGTCGTCATCGCAAAAGACGACCTTGTCGAGGTCGTCTCCCCAGCACGTGCCCGCGGGACTGACCGCGCCGCAGATCTCTCCAAAGCAGATACCGGAGCCCAGCGACAAGGGGCCGCACGTGGTGCCCGCGTAGCAGGCCCCGCACTCCGGCACGCCCTGTTTCACACACGCGGTCAGCACATCCTCACAGGCGCCCCCGGCACCCTGCGCTGCGGCCACACACTCCGGTTCTCCGGTGGGGCAGCTCGACAGTAAGCACTCCCAGAACTCGCTGAAAGCCGCGTTGGCGGCCACGGTGCCCTGGAGCGTGCAGGCGTCCACGCAGCCCTGATCGAGGCACTCGCTGGTGCACACGAGCAGCTCGCCGCAGAGCTTGGTCACCGGGGTTGGGGCACCGCCGTTACACGCCTCGAACGCAGCGGCGCAGGAGTTGAAAGCACACTCCACCCAGACCTCCACCGGGCCCGCCAGGTCACACGACGTGTTGAGGCACGTCATGAGCTTGTTGTACTTCAGCGCCTGCAGCGGTCCGAGCGGCGCCGCGCAGTCCGAGAGGCAGACGAGGTCGCTCCCGCAGGACCCCGAGCACACACTGAGGGCAACGGAGCACTGGCCGCTGCCGGTGCCGGCGACGGTGAACGGCACATAGGGCGGCTCCACGTCCTCCGCCGGCGGCTCCACGTCCGCGACGCCAGCGTCCTCCACCGGGGGCTCGGCGTCCTCGAGGGGCGCGCCGGTGTCTTCCGGCGACGCGACGTCTTGGCTATCCGCGGGAGCGACCATGTCGTCGGGCGCGGCGGTGTCCTCGGCGTCTGTGAGCGGCTCCGTGGTGTCCGGCACCTCGCTGGCGTCGGGGACTGTCTCGCCCCCCGTGTCTTCGGCCGCGCTGGCGTCGGGGACAGGCTCGCCCCCCGTGTCTTCGGCAGCGCTGGCGTCGGGGACAGGCTCGCCCCCCGTGTCTTCGGCAGCGCCGTCGGGCGACCCGCCCCCCGTGTCGTCGTCGGCGTCGGCGCCGGTATCTTCTGCCGGGCTGGTCGTGTCGGCCTCCTCATAGACGTACTCGGTGACCGGCTCCGGACAGCCGAGAGCCAGAGTGGAGAGGAGCACCCATGGTGCGCGACAGAGGAGCGTAGTTCTTTGCACGTCAGTTCACCTTCGAGATCTCGAGCGTGAAGGCGCCCGCGGTGTTCCCACCGTCAATCAGGAAAAAATAGGTGTTGATGCCATCGGCGGCGAGCGTGAAAGAGCCGCTCGGGTTGGCGCCGAAGTCGTAGTGAGCAAGACAACGGTTAGCGGAGGCCGCGCTGAAGTCGACGATCCCGTCACAGTCCGTTGACGCGCCGCCCCTCACCACCGTGACGAGCTGGGGGCCCGTCCCCGACGGAGCAGAGGGCATCTTGACCGCGTAGTTGCCGGCCACGTCGAACTTGAACGCATACACGAAGTCTTTCTGGCCGTTACCGGTCTTCGCGACGGGCGTCAGCGCCGACCCGCACTTGGTGTTCACTTTGACCTGGTGGTCGTCTGACAGTGTGGGTAAACCTGTATCGCCCTGGATCTGGAAGGGCCCACCAGCCAGCGTCCCGATCGGAGGCACGGTCTTGGGATCGATGCAGTGGTCTCCCTCCGGGAGCAACTGCGCGTCCACCTTGAAGGTCTTCGAGGCGTAGTCGGCAGGCAGGCCGTCGATGATCAGACGGAACAGGTCGCCGTCCAGAGCTCGAGTGACCAGGCGACCTCCGGGATCCTGTTGGAAGTCCTTGAAGCCACTGCAGAACGACTCGAGGTCGCTGCAACTGGTGTGCGAGGTGACGATGAGCACCGCCTTGTCGTTGGGCATGGTGAACTTCAGCGCGCCGGGGCTCGTGGCGAGGAAACCGACGCTGTAGCCCATCACGGCGTCGATGCCGCTGGCGCCGCCCGCCTGGTAGGCGGAGGTAAATACAGGGAGGTTGGTGCCGCCCCCGAGATAGCAGGTGGTGCCGGGCGCCGGGTAGAAGTCGTCATAGTAGGCCTTGCCCTGCGTGAGTTTGCCCGAGAGGCCTAGCAGGGGCCCGCACAGATCGCCCTCCGGCACGGACTCGACCCTGGCGGTGTGCTCGCCCACCTTGCCGCCGGCTCCCCCGTGTACATAGACGGTGAGCGTGGCCCCAGCGTTTAGCTGGACCAGCACCGTGTGGGTGCCTGCCGTGCCCTTGTTGTGCCCGCCGCACGACCCGCTGCCACAGCTCCCGAGGTGGAAGGAGATCCCGCCGGTGGCGCCCGCGGTCTTGTCGGTGACTGTGACACGATGCGTGCCGCCGCTTGACGCCACGAACCGGTAGACGACCTCGGCCTCGGGTGACGCGCCCCCTGCGCACGTGTTGGTCAACAGGTTGGCGTAATGCGGCAGCCACTTCGTTTGTGGCTGCGCCGAGACACCATCGGCGAGGTCGATGGCCACACCGGTGGTACAGGTCCTCCCCTTCACGAGCTCGCAGTCGGCGGTGTCGGCGAAACACACGGCGTTGGCGTTGCCGCAGATCGTGCACCCGTTGCCGCACGGGTCCTTGTAGGCCTGGCCGCAGTCGGGGTTCGAGTCGGCGTCGGGGCCGTCGGCGGTGGCGCGGTTGGCGTCGCACCACGCCTTCGCCCCGCCGGGACCGGCGCCGCAGCTCTTGCAGGCGAAGCCATTGCCGCTCGAGTCGCAGTAGCTGTTGGTGGCGCACTTGTCGCAGCAGGCGATGAGGCCGAAGTTCGCGGTCTGAGCGCCGCCCACCGGGTTCACTGCCTGTATCGGGTCGTTGGCGTCGTATCCCGGGCAGAGCGACTTCCAGGGCTTGGCCTCACTGACGTTGGGTGTGGGCGTCCACTCGTTGATGCAGCCGCGCGTGTACGCCGTCCCCGTGGAGAAGTTGACTGCCGCGAAGCCGACATCGGTGCCGGCGGTGGGCGTACTTGCGGCGGCCTCGCAGACGATCTCGGGCGACCAGGTGCCATAGAGGAGGCTCCCGGGTGCGTGGGTGCCAACGGCGCGGCACAGCTGCAGCACATACTCAGGCGCGGACCCCGCAGCGGTGGAGAACGCGCTGGGCGGCAGCTTCTGCGGAGCCACCCCTGGCTCCAGGGCGGGCGAGACCACCGCGCACTTGAACTGGCTGTGGTGGTTCATCCCACGCCACACCCCGTCCGTGACCGGCGAGACCACGTTGAGCCCGTGAGGCGGGAGCGTGGACTGATTGCCGAGGACCGGCGGCGGCGGGAAGGGACAGGTCCCCACGCCGGGATCGGTGCCCGCGCAGCTGAAGCGCGCGTAGTCGAAGCCCACCGGCGTGAGCTTCGCGGGGTCTGCGGAGTACGCTTCGTCCCGATTCCGGGTGCAGCCGGTCCAATACGAACCGGCGCCCGCGGCGTACTTCATGGGGAAGGCCGGATCCCAGCGGCGGCGCTCCTCGATCCGGAACGCGCCGTATCCACCCGGGGAGGTCGGCAGCTCGTATTGGCCCGTGTGCAGCTCCACGAAGTACGCGAACGCGGTGAACGCGTCGCCGACGCCCTGGTGCTCGTTGACGTCCGCAACCTGGTTCTGGTTGTGATCGCCCTGGGGCGTCACGCAGGCCTTGGTCAACGGATTCAGCTCGGCCGCGGTGAGCGATCGGCCCGTGCTGCCGTAGGTAGGGAAGGCCTGGCTGCTGGCCTCGACCTCGTCCTCGATGTCGAGGATGTCCGGCTCGTAGAGGGGGAGCTCGGCGCTGGGGCCCTGGCACTCCGCGCCCACCACCCAGCCCTCGGGCGCCGCACACGAGACCACCTCGCGGCGCTGACCCGCCTCGTTGACGAGCGCGAACCGGTCGATCTTGCGCAGGGCGCAGCGCGCGTTGTCCCTGATGGCGGGATCGCTGCTGGTGATCGCCGCCTTGGCGCTGGCCCGGATCCAACCATCGCCGTCGAGGTCGCAGGGCGTCGCCACGATCGCCAGGCTGAGATCGTAGAAGTAGCCCGTCTCGGTCTCACACAGGCACGCGTTGCTGCCGTGCCGGGTGCGGATCCAGGTCCGCCCGGTCTCACCGACGTCGCCGCACGAGATCGTGCACTTCACGCAGACACCGAAGTCGTTCAGGGCCTCCCCGTCCGGGCATGGGGCCGGCACGCATTGGGCGTTCTCCGTGTCGGTGGCTTCGAGGCAGTGTTCGTTCGGAGCGCAGGTGGTCTGAGAGCAGGGCGTGGGGGCCGTGCACGGGCTCTTCCAGTCCGCCGCGTCCTCCGGCAGGGTGCCCGGAGGGCAGTCGCCGCAGATGGCGTCCCCGGAAAGCTCGAGGCACTCCCGGTTGGCCACGAAGCAGTCGTCTGCGATGAACGACAGCTCCCCTAAGAAGGGCAAGCAGCTGTAGGTCCACGGCTCGCAGCCGTTGCCATCGTCCTCGTAGCCGGCGATGCAGCCCGAGCACACCGCCGGTTCGGTGGCGTTGCCTTCGTTACACTTGCGGTAGGTCGGCGGCAGATCACAGCTGAGCTCCTGGCAGGTCGGGATCTTCGCGCAGTCCGCGTACTGCCCGTTGTTGTCATGGTGGAACGGCAGGCAAACACCGCACTTTGCGCCCGACGCGTCCTCGACGCAGGTCCGCTTGAGCTGGTCACACAGGGCGAGGATGCTGCCGGTGTCACCCGCCGCGCAGCTGGCGGTGATGGGGACACAGGCGTCGATGCCCGGATCGTACTCGGCGCCCTCCACGCACTGCTCGAGACAGACAGCGTCGGCCGCAAGCTCGCCGGGCTTGCCCACGATGAACTCCTCACACACCTGGAGCTCCGGGCAGCCGAGCTCGCTGCAGCTGAGGGGCCACCGGCACAGCTGCGTCGCGGCGTCGCAGAAGTGCAGCTCGGGCTCGAGGCATCCCCCGCCCAAACACGGGCAATCCACCATCCCAGCGGTACAGTTGCAGAGACCGTTGGGACACGGGGCGCAGAAGTCGTCGACGCACTCGTACCCGCTGTCGCAGGTGTCCGGCTCGCAGAGGCAACCCTCGGTGCCGCAGATCTGGCACACGCCCTCGAGGCAGCCGAACCCTACGTCGCACTTGCCATCCGCCTTGCACTGACAGTCGTACGCACCAGCGACGCAGTTACAGAACTGCCCGGTGCACACGTCCGGCGGGACCGGGACGTCGGGCGGGACCGGGACGTCGGGCGGAACCACCACGTCGGGGACCTCCACCACATCCGGCGGTATCTCGATGTCGACGGGCTCCGCGTCGGGTTCATCGGCCAGATCGGCTTGTGCGGCGTCATCCGCCGAGGCTGCGTCAGGAGGTTGGGCGGCGTCCCCACCCGTGTCCCCCGGGAGGTCGAGCGGCGGAGCCGTGTCGCTGGGCAGGGGATCGGCGTCGCCGCCGCCCTCGGCGTCGAGAGGCGTCTCGGCGCCGGTGTCTGGCTGCGGTATCGCCACGCGGACGACCTCCGCATCGCAGGCCAGCGCGAGGAGACAACCGAAGGCAGGGAGCAGTGAGCGCCGCATGGAGTGGGTGTGCATCTCAGTACGCCGTGAAGTCCGTGTAGTAGATGTGCAGCTTGATGTCGTCGAGGTTGTTCAGCTCGATGTCGGCGTTGACCGCCTCGTCGACCTGATTCAGCACCAGCTCCCACTCAGTGTTCGCGAAGGGCCGCTCTCTGAGCCGCGTGTTCCTGTAGATGCCGGGATCGAGGTACGGCGAGCGCACGCCGTTTCGCATGGGGTTCAGCACCGCGGTCTTCACCGGGAACTGATAGAACGCCTTCCCACCGTCGATCGTGCGGATGACCGAAGTGCCCCTCTGCCGCAGATAGAGGCGGGCCATCTCGTCGCTCCCCGAGCTGGTGTGCACGATGTCGGCCTCGATGAAGGCGATCTTGTGGTTCTGGGTAAGCGGAGACAACGCGTCGAGATCCGTGCGGAACGGCATGACGCGGTATCCCTGCGGATCGAGCAGCGCGTTGTCGCCGAGGCGGGCCCGCAGCATCTTCGTGCGAGTGCTGCTGTCGAGCGCGATGCCGTCCCCGTTCACTCGGGGGATGCGGAAGATGTCTTCCTTGAGCGAGAGCACGGCGACGCGGAGGTCCGGGAGGCCGAAGTTGTCTTCGAACTCGAAGAACGCGTCCTGGAGGTCCGACTGGTAGTTCTCGAGGTTGTAGTCGCCCTTGGCCACCATGCGCACTAGGAAGAGCTCGCCCTTCTGGGCGAAGGTCTGGCTGGTGTAGTACTCCAGCACCAGCGTGGCCTTGTAGAGCTCGAGCAGCGCCGCGTCGAAGGCAACGTCAGCGTTGATCACCGCGTCGTTCCGGTAGATCCGGATGTTCGGGTCGTTCTTGGCCGCCTCCACGTTGATCGCCAGCTGCTCCGCTTCGTCTTGCAGCGCCATGAGGCGACGCGCCTTGAGCCGCAGGCGGTTGATCTCTGACAGCTTCAATTGCAGCTGGTGGTCCACGCGCGTGAGCTCCAGCTCCAGCTCCTTCGTCTCGAGCAGGAGCGTCTTCACCCGCGCCGCCGAGCTGAGCTGGCCCACCGTGCAGGCCTCGGTGATCTTCTCGTTCTTCACGATCAGCGCTTCCGAGAGCTCGAGCGCGGCCTGCTGCTCGTCGATGGACTCCTGGGTGTTGACCGTGAAGTAGAGCTGGGTCTCGTTGACCCCGTACTCGAGGAGGCCCGCGCCACTCACCACCAGCGCCGCTGCGGGGTTCGTGACCTGGGCCAGCTGGGTGCCCGCGTTGATCAGGTCCTTGGCCGCCGCGAACTGCCCGTTCGTCTTCGTGCGGTGCAGCTCCAGGCGGCGGATGAGGTCCCGGACGCTGATGTTCTTGCCGGCCTCGTCGAAGACCCACTCGGCCAAATTGGTCTGGGCCTCGCAGAGGTCTGACTGCAGCTGCTCCTCGATGGCGGCCTGCTCCACGACTCGGTCGATGCGCGCGAGCTGGGTCTTCGCACTGATGGTGAGCTCCTCGAGATCACCCACCGTCTGGTGGATGAGCCCGCTGCCCAGCCAGCCGCAAGGGTCGCCCAACGCTTTGCCGATCGGGTGGAGGTGGGCGTACTTCGGGATCGCGGGGACCTCTTGCCCGGCCGGGCCGGTGAAGAGGCCGCACAGCTCCGCGAGCTGGTCCTCGTAGGTGTTGCGGATCCGGACGAGCTCGGTCTGGAACTCGGCCGCGTCGGTCTCGTAGGCCCGGTCGCTGGCCAGAGCGAAGTCCTCTCGCTCCTTGGCGGTCTGCATCTTCGCCTTGACGCGGATCATCATCTGCTCGAACGCGTTCGCCGCCGAGGTCTCTTTCGCGTCGACCGTGGGGAAGGGGATGTATCCCGGCGTGAGGCCGAACGTGCTCACGTTGTCGTTGATGGACGTGTAGACGTTCCGCATGTCGAGCAGCGCCTGCCGATACGCCAGCGCCGCGCGCTCCAGGTCAGCCTGGATCTGCGCCTGGTCCTCCGGGGCCGACACCTCCACGATTCGCTGGATGAGCCGGCTCAGCACCACCGACTCGAGGTAGCCCCGTGAATAGGCGCGCTCCACCACCCTGCGGGCGAGGTCGGCGCGGTTGATCGCCTGATACTTGCGGGCGATCTCCGAAGCCGCTCGGCTCTGGTGTGCTGAGGCGCCGATGAGGCGGCTGAAGTAGGCCGTGACCAGGCCGGCGGTCACGAAGTTCTTCGAGGGCTGAGCCAGCGAGCTCCAGATGAGGGGGCTCTGGGCGTAGAAGCGGTCCAGCGCCGCCTCGTAGTACTGCGTGGCCTGGTAGAGGCTGTAGAGCTCGAAGCCGGCGATGCCGCTCAAGTTCACACCGCCGGGCTCGAGGGACGCGCCCTCGAAGGGCAGCACCTGCGACGACGCGAGGTCGAAGCGCGAAGAGAGGGCCCGCGTATAGGCCTCGTCGCCCAGCATGACGAGCAGCTCTGCGTAGAGGCGCTCGAAGCCGTCGTGGCTCACGGGGACGCCTGCGCGGAACTCGAGCGACGTGGAGTAGTTCTCCGTGAGGAAGTTCCTGAGCCGGGCCTGGTTCAAGGAGTCGAGAGAGAACCAGTGGTTGTTCCATACGTGCACGAGGCAGTCGATCCGCGCCCTCGCGATCTCGATGCCGGCCGGGTCGTAACAGTAGGGGACCTGGTCCGAGTTGGGCACGCAGGTGCTGGGCGCAAAGCCGATATTCCCGCCCTGCCGGTTCTGAAACTTCACCTTGTAGCGGAAGGCGTCGTCTACGGTGCCCTGGATGGGGGTGAAGGCGTTCGGGGAGGCGCTCAACAGGTCTTTGCCCTCGAGGAGGTTGGCGCGGTTGGCGTCGCAGTACACGGTGGCGCCGGTGGAAGCGGCCTTGCAGCGCCACGCCGGGCGGTACTGCACCAAGGGGGGCGAGAACGGGCCCGAGAGCTTGCCGCCGCGCCAGGCGTTCAGCGTCTCGCCGCATGTGCCTCGCTGCGAGGTGGTGCCGTCCGCCGCCACGACCTTGACGGTGAGCTGCTGACAGGCGTGCTGGTCGATGGTGACGAGCCCGGGCACGGTGGTGAAGTAGTCCACTCGGCTGCCCTCGGGGCACGGGGTGCTGGTGCCGGCGGCCCCGTCGTCGAAGAGGCCGGTGTCCTCGCAGTAGTAGTGTGCTTGCTCGAGGGTGGGGTTGATCGGGGGGTTCGAGCCCCCGGTGTCGCTCCCATCGATGAGCCGCCGGACCAGGGTTGCGGCGTTGCCCCCGGTGAGCGCCGCGCCGCCGAGCACAGCGTCCAGGACGTCCTCCGAGCAGGTGACGTTGAGCTCCGCGGACGGCGGATCGGGGATCGCCGAGTAGGAGTGGCCCTCGAAGAGGTCCGGCGTCCCATCGGTGTTGGCGTCGGTGCGGTCGAAGGGCGCCGCGTCCCGCGTGAGCAGCATGAGCCCATACGCGCTGAAGCCCTCTGTGTCGCTGGCGCCAAGGAAGGACTCGAAGTGCTCCTCGAAGATCACCAGGAGTACGGACTGGTTGATGAGGGCCCCGTCGATCAGGCGCACGGACCGGCGGATGGCCCGCCCGTCGGGGATGGGGTTCGAGCGCGCCAGGTTCAGGTTCTCGGCGACAGCGCCGGGGCTGCCGGCCGGCCACGGCGAGGCTTGCGACTGGCACTCGAAGCGCGTGCGGGCGCCCGTGCCCGGGTCGAGCTCGGTGCCGGCGGTGAAGCCGGGGACCAGCCACGGCACCTCGACGTAAGCGGCATCCGCCGTCATCCCGGCGCAGGTGAAGTCGGACGAGTCGCTGAGGTAGCGCCCCCCGACCTCTGCGGTGGCGTCGAACGCGTCGAGGAAGTTGATGCAGGCGAGGGGGGTCTCTCGGGAGCACTCGCCGAACGGCTGGTCGAGGCTGAGCGACACGGCCGGATCGCCGGCGTAGTGAAGCGCGGCCGACGTCTCGATCCTGCCCGACAGCGACGTCGGGTCTCCCGGATCGACTGACACGGCGAGGCCCATGGGGAGCTCGACCACGCCGGACGGGATGGGCCGCAGCAGCTGGTCGTTCGTGTACTGCTGCACCCCGGCGGGCACCGCGTCGTACGGGTAACAAGCGCCGGCCGGCGCGTCGCATGAGGCCGTGGTGGCCGGGAAACGCCAGGTGCCGTCGCGGGTGGAGGCGAGCACGGCCTGGAACTCGTCCCAGCCGATCTTCCCGCGGCGGAACGCGGACCAGCGCTGGATGAAGGCGTTGTTGATCTTGGTGACGAGGGTGACGTCGTCTTTCGTATTCGTGAGCGCCCCGCCGACGGACCCGGGTGCAGGGTTCTGGAGGGCCTTCCACTGGGCGAAGTCATCGTCTACGCCGAACTGCGTGAAGTAGTACGCCGTCCCGGTCCACCGCCCGTCCGGCCGAGGCGAGTACTGGAGCGCGACCGGCAGTGGGTTCAGGGTTGAACGAAGCTCGAGGTCTCCTTGCCAGCCCACCGCGGTGGACGCGGCCGCGTGGGTGAGCTCCAGGTCGTAGACGCCGTTGGCCGGGACGGTGAACGTGAACTCCTGCTGCTGCGTGGCCGCCCCCACGGGGCCTATACGAAGCCACCAGAGCGGACAGCTGGTGGTGGGCGCGCAGGTCCCCTGGGCATCTAATTCGGCCGCGTTGCCGGTGCCGTTGGCGAGCCAGCCCGAGTGGCGGAGCTTCCGCGCCGTGACGGTGACCGGCTGGCTGTGGGCGTTGGCCACGCGGATCCGGGCTGCGCCCGTCTCTGGGTCCAACGTGAGGAGGTCGGGCGTGGCGGAGAGGCTGCCGTCGATCGGGGACGTCACCACGCCCTCCGGCTCCGTGAGGGGTCTGCACGCCCCGATGAGCGTCTCCGAGACCTCGCAGTGCCAACCGCTGGGGCACGGGGCCGATACCTGATCGCAGCCATCGCGACAGGCCTTCTGGTGGCAGATCTGACCGGCGCCGCACGCGGCGTCGGACTCGCAGTCCGAGTAACAGGTGCCGAGGATGCAGCGCTGGAACTCGGCGCACTCGGAGTCATTCTGGCAGCCGGGGGGCAGGCCGCCGGGGGTGACACAGGAGCCCGCGACGCACTCGTTGGGGGCGATGCAGCCGCTCACGAGGCCCTCGAGGCAGGGATGGAAAGCGCCGTCGTCGTCGGTGTAGCCGTCTGTGCACGGCGTGAAGCAGCGCGGATCCGTCGGTGGGGCGGCCGCCGGATCGTTCTCCGCCACGCAGAGGTTCTGGGTGCACACCTGCTTCGAGCCGCAGTCGCCGTCCTGGCAGGCGCAGCCGAGCGAGCCAAGGGCGCACGGGACGCACACCCCTCCCTGGCAGCGGTTGCCATGGTCACACGTACCGCCGTCGTAGCAGGGGCCGCCGAGGCTGCCCACGGCGGACTGGCAAGCGCCTTCTACGCAGGCGAGGCCCGCCTCACAGCCCGAACCGCAGGCGCAGTTGAGCGAACCCGGCGCGCAGCCGAGCGGCTGGCAGGTGCCGTCGACGCAGCTGTCGGCGAGGCGCGCGCAGGCGCCCTTGGCGTTGCACGCGCACCCGGTGCTCCCGGGCTGGCACGGCTGGGGCTTGGGTTCACAGAGGCCCGCCGACTCGTTGCAGCGCAGCCCGAGGTCGCAGAGGAGACCATCGGCGCACGGGCAGAACAGGGTGCCGGGCGGACACGCCGGCGCCACGTCCGGCGCCACGTCCGGCACGGAGCCCGCGGTGTCCGTGGCGGTGACGTCCGGCTTCGGTTCCGGGACGTCGGGCTCCGGGGGAGCGGTGTCGGCCGTCACGTCCTCGGGATCGGGCGGGGTGGTGTCTTCCACCGGCGCCGCCGTGTCCTCGGCGGGGCCCTCGGCCACGTCGGTCTCGGGCGTGCTCAGGTCCGTCGAGGGGCCGGGAGTGGTGTCGTCACCCGGCTCCGCCACGTCCTCGTCGGTCACCGGCACGTCGGGCACGGGCGCGGGGATCCTCACCACGTTGGTCTCTGGCGTGCAGGCGAGCCCGAAGAGGACGAGAAACAGGGAACGGCGCATCGTGGTCATGGGAGGCTCGGGCTGCTGTTCGGCAGGGCCGCGCCGACGCGGTTGAAACATGCGCCCCGGGAGAGCGTGACCCCGCTGAGGTCGCCGCCGCTGGCCAACAGCTGGATGGCGTCGGAGCCGAGGTCGGTATCTCCGGTCCGGAGGCAGGTGACCGCGAGGCGATCGCCCTCCCTGATCATCTTGCCGAGCGTCCCGTCGCCGAAGGCCACCCCCGTGACACGGCCCTTCGGGTCGTGGACCAGCACCTCGCAGGAGCGAGCGCCTGCGACGAGGACGAGCCCCTTCGGCAACGGCGGCTGCACCACGTCGGGTCCCGCGTCCTCCGGAGCGCTGGTGTCGGGCACGTCCGCGCCCGGGCCCACGTCGAGCACGTCTGCTGTGGGGCCGACATCGGGGACCGCGGCGTCGTCGCCACCGGAGACATCCGGCACGTCAGGGATGACCCCAACGTCGGGGATATCTGTGCCGTCGCTGCCGTCGGTGGTGTCAGTGGTGTCGGCGCCGTCGGTTCCGTCCGTGGTGTCACTGACGCCGTCGGTCCCGTCTTGGCCGTCGGAGGTGGAGGCACCGCCGCCGCCGCTCGAGCAGGCGCCAAGCAGCGCGGCCATCGCGAGAGTTCGGAGTGCGTAGTTGGGGCGAGAGGGCATGCGGAGGCTCCACTCTTGCGGGGGCATTGTGGGCCCCTCGGTCTCGTCCAGCTCGGGCGGTCAGGTGCTGACGCGCGAGCGTGTGCGTCCACTCGACGCAGGCCGCCGCGAGACCTCCCGAGCGCCGGAGACGGCGGCTAGAGCAGTGCGCGGTGCCGATGTGCCGTGGGACGGTACGCGAGACGATCGCAGAATTGAAGCGGATTTGCGGACGGACTCCCGGCCCTACGGGCGGGCGCCCGCAGCGGGCAGCGGGTCGAGCGGGATTTGTGCGGCGAGCTCGATGGCGCGAGGCCTTAGGAGATCGCGCGAAATTAGTTGACTGTCTGGCGGGTTGCTCCCTCCTCGGGACCGCGCTGTGGCGCGGGAGGCGGGAATGGGAGTAACTTCGAAGGCTGTGTCCGACGTACGTGAGCGATATGCGGCTGTTCGAGCCGAACTGGATGAGCGCAGCCGTCGCCGGTGGGCGGGCGCGGAGGCCCTGACCGCTGGCTACGGCGGTGTCGCCGCTGTGGCGAGAGCCACGGGACTGGCTCCGGGAACCGTTCGTCGTGGCGCGGCCGAGGTGCGTGAGGCCAAGAAGCTCTCCGCGGACGGAGCCGGCGCTCCAGTTCAACCTCGGCGAATACGAGCGCCGGGTGCGGGACGCCCCAAACTGACCTCCAAGGACCCGGGGCTCGTCGCCGCACTCGACACGTTGGTTGATCCCGCTACCCGCGGAGACCCTGTGTCACCGCTTCGCTGGACCTCGAAGAGCACTGGCCACTTGGCCGAGGCGCTGTGCGCCATGGGCCATGTCGTCAGCGCGGACACGGTGGGCCGACTTCTGCGTGCCCAGGGTTACTCATTGCAGGCGACGCGGAAGACGCGCGAGGGCGGCGTTCATGCGGATCGGGACGCGCAGTTCAACCACATCAGCGAGCAGGCGATGGCCTTCGCGGCACGGCATCAGCCGGTGATCTCTGTCGACGCGAAAAAGAAGGAGCTGGTCGGGAACTTCAAGAACGGCGGGCAAGCCTGGCAGCCGAAGGGGAAGCCGGAGGAGGTCAACATCTACGACTTCCTGAGCCTTGCCGAGGGCAAGGCGATCCCGTACGGCATCTACGACTTCTTCAAGAACGAGGGCTGGGTGAGTGTTGGCATCGACCATGACACCGGCGACTTCGCCGGCGCGTCGATCGCGTCCTGGTGGCGCGAGATGGGCCGTCCCGCATACCCGAACGCCACGACCCTGCTGATTACTGCCGACTGCGGGGGAAGCAACGGTTACCGCGTGAGGCAGTGGAAGACCGCGTTGCAGCGCTTCGCCGACGAGTCCGGCCTAGCCATCACCGTGGCGCATCTCCCACCGGGAACGAGCAAGTGGAACAAGATCGAGCATCGCCTCTTCAGCGCGATCGCGAAGAACTGGAGCGGCATACCGCTCGTGTCCTACCAAGTCGTGGTGAGCCTTATCGCCAGTACCACCACCAAGACGGGACTGAGGGTCAACGCTGGTCTTGACCGAACGGCCTACCCAACCGGCGTCACCATCTCGGACGAGGAGTTTGCTGGGCTCAGGCTCAGCCGCGGCGAATTTCACGGCGAGTGGAACTACACCCTGTCACCCCGGACACCAAGCGACTAGTTATTTTGCGGATGTCCCTTAGCGTCACACCCCGACGCGCGTCACACCCCGACGCGTCACACCCCGACGCGTCACACCCCGACGCGTCACACCCCGACGCGTCACACCCCGACGCGTCACACCCCGACGCGTCACACCCCGACGCGTCGGAGACTCTGTCAGGCCTGCGACCGACGTGAGCGCCACGCGAGGAGGACGATCACGAAGAGGAGCCCCACGGGCGACGCGCCAGTCCCGCCACCGGCGGTGCAGCCGGACGCGGTGCCGTTCGCCGTCCGCGGCCCATCGGTGCCGGTGTCAGGCTGCCGCGTGGGCGGCACACGCTGTCCGGCCGGCGGCACATAGTCGGGCCCGGGGGACTCTGTCGGCCGATACACCGCGGACACCCCGAGCTCTTCCGGTGGTGCGACCGCCGCCGGCAAGGTGGGGCTCTCGGCAGGGAGCTGCCCGGTCGGGTGACCTTCGGCGTCGGTGACGCGGAAGCTCCGCCCCAGCAGCTCGAAGCGCACGTTGGGCGCGACCGCGAAGAACCCACCGCCACCCGTCGAGGCCTCCTGCTGCAGGGCCTCGAAGTACCGCTTGCTGCCGAACGTGAGCTCGGTGGGAGCGACGTCGAGCGCCATCGCGGTGTCGGTGAACCAGCCCCCGAGCGAGGGGAACGTCCGGTCGAGCACGTAGCGGAGCCAGGTGTCGGCCGGGGCGTCGACCGTGCCGCCCTTCTGGTAGCTGTCCAGCGACGCAGAGGTGGAGACGGCCACGGAACCGACCACGTCCACCGGTACCGGCGAGTACGTCATCACGGTGTCGCCGTTCTCCTCCAAGGTGAAGTAGGTGAACTCGGTGACCACGCCGTAGCGGTTCGCCAGCGCGAGCGCCTCGGCAACGAGACCGGGATCGGCGTCGCCGAGCTTCACCTCCTCGAGCAGGGCGCCCACCCGGCGAGTGGCCCAGATCCGCGCCACGTAGCTCTCCCGGGTGCAGACCTCGGGGAGGCTGACCTCGTAGACGTAGGCGACGGGCTCGCCCCCTCGGGTCCCGGAGAGGACGACCTGACCCTCGCCGGGCGCGTCGTAGCGGCCGAGCACCACAGTGGTCTGACCCGCGAACAGGTCGCCGAGCGTCTGGGGAAACGGGAGGCTGCCGCCGAAATCGCGCATGTCGAGAACGGGGTCGACGAGCAGCGGGTCGGAGATCCCCGCGAAGAACGTGGCCACCGCCTCGTCCACGGGCTGTCCCGGGCGGACGTAGAACGCCGCCCCGTTGGACTCGTTGGCGAGCCGGTCCAGCAGCACGGTGTTGACGTCGTCGCCGATGCCGAACGGGAACACGCGGGCGCCCACCTCGTTGCGCAGGCGGACGCGCTCCAGGATCGCCTCGGTGTCAGTGTTCCCCGCGGTGGCCTGGCCGTCGGTCAGGAACACGACGTAGCGGGGGCGTCCGAGATCCGTCGGCAGGGTGTCGAACCCCATGTCCAGCGCGTCGAAGATGTTGGTCCCACCGTCCGCGACGATGGCGTCCACGAAGGCGTGGGCCTCCGACACTGCGGGGTCCGCGGCCAGCTCGGCGGAGTCCTTGAAGGGCGTCACGTCGCCGGCAAACGAGACCAACGCGAAGCGATCGTCGGGGCGGAGCCCGTCGAGGATGCCTCGGAGCGCCGCGGCCGCCTGAAGGATCTTCTCGCCCCCCATGCTCCCGGAGCGGTCCACTACGATCACGAGGTCCCTCGGCAGGGCGTCGCCCTCGCCCGCGGACGATAGCGACGAGAGCAGCGCCATGTAGTTGCCGTGCTCCGCGTTGGGGTTGCGGTGCGGGATCAGGTCCAGCTTGAACGGCTCGTCACCCACCGAGAGCAGCACGATCACGTCGAACGCCGTGCAGCGTTGATATCCGGCGTAGCTCCCGCGGAGCGTGTGCTCCCCTTCGCGCTCCAACACCAGCGGGTGGTAGGGCGCGTACAGCGTGCGGAGCATGCCGTCGGTCGTGGCAGTCACCTCCACGTTGACGCTGTCTACAGGCGCCTTGTGCCAGTCCACCGGCAACGCCACGCCGCGGAGCGTGCCGTGCGGCGCCAGCGGCTCCGTGATGGCCACCTCCACCTCGATGGGGTGCCAGAGGCGGTCCGCGGAGACGGGGACCGGATCGCCCACCCACAGCGCCTGGCCGTACTCACGGAGCGGCGCGGGATCGTGGAGCCGCAGCGTGAGGTTGCGTCGGACGACGTCCGCCTCCGATGCGTCGAGGACCGTGCCGCCGACCGCGGCCCCGTTGATCCGAACCGAAGTGACGGTGGTCCCCATGGGCACCGAACGAAAGTAGTGGACGGTGCCGCCGCCAGTGTACGACGCCGCACCCAGCGCCTCGTAGGCGCGCGACTCGGTCACGGACGCGCCAGCCTCGGTCAAGCCGAGGCGAACGTCGAGCCGGTCAAGCGAGAGCAGCAGCGCCCTCGATGGGCCGCCGTCCGGGGTGTCGGCGGGATCAGCGATGAGGCCGGCGGCCCGTGCGCCGAGCGGGGAGAGAACGAGGCAGACGAAGAGCGCGAACCGGGTCGGCATTGGGCACCTCCAGGTGGTAGTCCAAGGAGTATTGGTGGCCCGCCATCGCAAGACAATCCGCATAATTGTTAGAGAATAGTGCGCCGCGGATTGATTATCTGGCATTGCATCGGGCTGTACCGGTCAAGGCAGCACCGCCGTTGACGAGCCCGGCGAGCCCGGTGAAGAGCCGTACGCTTGCTCGCGGCGAAGGCCCCCCGTTAGGCTGGTGCCCGCACCGCTGACGGCGGGGCCGGGGGGCGGAGAGATGTATTGGTTTGGACGGTCCGAGTCGGGCACCCGTCGCGCGATTTGGAGGAGCCGGCGACGCCGCGAGCTCCTGGACGTGTTGTTGCCGGAGCTGCTGGGCCGGCTCGCCGTCGGCACGTCTCAGGGCGAGTTCGTGGAGCTCCCAGCCCGCCTGGAGGAGGCGCTCCTCGCGCAGGGAAGCTCCGCGCAGCTGCGGGCAGCCATGGTCGAGCCGCCGCCACAAGCGGGGCCCGGTGCGGTGCAGTGGGCGAGCGAAGCGCCTCGCACCTGCGCCTCGGCCTATCTGGAGCTCTGCGCGAGCACACCCTCCGGTCGCGCGAAGAGTCGCGCCCTGCTGCCCCTTGGTCGCCAATATCGACGCGCGGACATGCGGCGACTCCTCGTCGAGGCCACGAACGGGAGTGGCGCCGCGGTAATCCTTCACTCTGACACCCTCCCGCTCGCCACCGTTCTCTGGCCGGGAAGCACCGTGGTAAGCCCGGGAACCGCTGTGGTGAGGTGTGAAAACCCGGTGTGCAGCGCGCGCCGGGTCGAGCGCCTCGTCACCCTCCCAAGCCTCGTCCATGTCGCCGTGGGTGCCGGCGAGGCGCGCGTTCCGGTGCTCCCGTGCCCCTCTTGCCCCAACCCTTCGGTGTCCGCGTGGGGCCTAAACTGGGTACGGGTGCCGGCGGCTGCGGAGGCGACGAGGCTCCCGTCGCTGCGTTACCCGGTCCCACCCGAGGCGCTGCGACGAGTCCACGGTGTGGGCTCGGTGCACCTCGCTTTCGGTGCGCCACCCAACCCGACCTGGGGCGCTGTCTGGAACCCGGAGACGTTGCGCTCAGCGCCGAAGTCGACAGGGCGCCTGCGCCCTGGGGCGTCGTGCGGGGCGGCGTTCGCCGCGCTGCGAGACGGCGCGGGCGCAGGAGTCTCGCTGGCCTGGACGTTGGACAACGACAACCTGCGCGCGCTGGTCACGCACTGCCGCGGCCTGCCCGCCGCGCGACGTCTCGAGGCCACCAAGGCCCTCGCCCACGTGTTTCAGCCGCGGCGGGCAGTGAACTATCGAACAGACTACGACGCGGGCACAGGCGATTCGACGCACTACCCCTACATTGCTTTCGATGCCGACCGATTCGCGGAGCTCATTCGTTTCGCCGGCTACATCGACTCGCCGGGTCGGTTCCTGGACGTGGGGTGCGGCGTTGGCGAGAAGCCCTTCCTGGCATACGCCTTGGGGGCGTTCACTCAGTGCGACGGCATCGAATTCAACACGGACACCGTGGCCGTAGCCAACTACCTCTTCGGCATGATCAGCAGCAGCTCGCCGTACCCCATTCGGGTCTTTCCGGCGGACGCGTTTGTGTTCGATCGCTACGCAGAGTACGATTTCGTCTATATGTACCGTCCGCTACGAGACCGGTCGATGATGCACGCGCTCTTCCGGACGATCACGAGCAAGATGGCCGTCGGTGCCGTAGTGGTGGACGCGATCAACTCCGAACTCGCGCTGAAGAAGCTGGGGGGGGGCTCGTTCGCCACCTACGATCCCGCCAGCACGGAGCGCGCGAAGTGGACCGTCCCGGTCGAGAATCTCGACGAATTCCTCGCACTCCACGGTCTCTGGCCCGCGGAGGCGTGACGTGAAGCAACTGGCAACGCGCCTCCTCGGGATGGTGGTGGCGCTATGGAGCGTCGCAGCCGCGAGCCAGCCCCCAGACCCATTCTCGTCCCTCGAATCCACTCGATACAGCGTCGATCGATGGCGACTGGAGGACGGCCTACCGCAAACTTCGGTCAACGGGCTCGCCCAGGACGAGCGTGGCTTCATCTGGGTGGCGACGTTCGGGGGCCTCGCGCGCTTCGACGGTCGCACGTTCACGCGCCTCGGCACAAACGGGGGCGATCTCGACGGCCACCGCTTCGCCTGCATCGCCGCCCAAGGCACCTCCATCTGGGCGGGCACCGACCGCGGCCGGGTCTTTCGTTTCGACGACCATGGCCTCTCGCCGCCGGTGGAGGTGCCGCTCGGGACCGCAGGGCGGGGTTCTATCAGGAGCATCCACCTGCTCGGCGCGGGCCCCTCGGGGCCGAAACTGCTGATCGCCGCGGGTGAGGACGGGCTCGTCGAGCTGGACGGCCCCTTAGTTCGCCGACTCGGACCCGAGGACCTCGTCGCAGACCTCGTGGTGCGCGGCGCCGACGGCTGCTTCTGGGTGGCCGCCGTCGACCAGCTGGAGGGCGTGCCAAGCGTGGGGGGCGCTCAGTGTGCACTGCGTCCACAGTCCCTCCTGGAGAGCCCCCCAGTCGGACTGCCTCTCGCGCTCTGGGATGCGCCAGGGGGCGTCAGCCTGGCCACTGACCAAGGCCACTTCAGAGTAGAGCGCGCGCCAGGCCAAGCACCCCGCGTGGTGCGTCTGCCGGCCTCGCCGGGCTACGTGGCCCACTTCACCGACCCCGACGAGCGCTGGGAGGCCGCGCCGGGCGGGATGTTGCTCCGTCGCGACCCCTTGAATGTGGGCGTGCGCTTCCCGGGCGCCGGCACGAGTACGCCTGATGTGCGGAGCGTACTGCGCGACCGCTCAGGCGCCTTGTGGGTGGGAACCGACAGCTTCGGCCTCTTCCGAATCCGAGATACTCGAATTAGCGTGGTCGGCACTTCCTCAGGGCTCGACGTGGGATCGGTTCATCTGGTCCTGCCCATGAACGATGGCGCCATGTTGGCGGCCGGCTATTGCAAGGGGCTGCAGAGAGTACAGTTCGCCAACACGCCCTCTTTCGGGAGGACGGCGCGTGCGCAACGGGTCCCTGGGATCAGGGTCGCTGCTTGCGTGGCGAGCGTGGTGTCAGACACCCGAGACGGCGCCTGGGTGGCCGTGGAGGACCGCCTCTTCCACGTGGCCGTCGCGCCAGGAGCC
This sequence comes from Pseudomonadota bacterium, assembly GCA_005776725.1. Classification (GTDB taxonomy): domain Bacteria; phylum Myxococcota_A; class UBA9042; genus SXOO01. The sequence goes on from SXOO01000016.1 coordinate 47,230, forward strand.
GGCGCCACAGCGCAGGAGGTGACGCTATCGCGGCCGCTCCCCGGGGCGGTCGAGGCGCTCCTGCCGTTCGCGGGCGGGTTGTGGGTCGGAACCAAGCAAGGCCTCTGTCGCGCAACCGTCGAACCCGATGGCGCCCCCGGACGGCCAGCTCGGCTGGATCTGACCGGCCCGCAGCTCGACCGTGTCTCGGTCACGGCGCTCGCGGAGGACGGCCGGGGTGGTCTCCTGGTGGGCACTCCGCGTGGGCCCTGGCGGCTGCACCACGACGGGACCATCAGCCGCCTCATCTCGGAGTCCAAAGGGCGTCCAGCGGTAGTGCGCGACTTCCTCGTGGTTGATGACGGCGCTTGGGTGGCGACCTACGGGGAGGGCGTCGCTCTGGTGAGTCTGCCCCCACACGGCGCCGGGCAAGCGCGCTGGCTCGACCGGCAGGCCGGCTTCTGTGCCAACGAAGTCTCCCGGTTTGTGCTCGCGGGTGAGCGGCTCTGGATCAACACGAACCAGGGACTCTTCGAGATGACACTGGGCGAGCTGTCTCAAATGCTCGCGCGGCCCTGGTCCTGGTCCGGCTCCGAGCTCCCGCCGCTCCAGCCAGGGTGCCGCGCCCTGGACACGGGCGAGGGGACCGGCGGTGGCCATACGGCCGGCGGCGTCCTGACTGACGGACGCCTCGTCTTCCCGACCATTCTAGGCGTCACCGTCGTCGACCCGAGCCTGCCGCCGCCTGACCGGCCGACGCCGGCGCTCTTTGTGGACCGAGCTACGGTGGACGGGCTGCCGCTCGACCCGGAGGGCGTCACCGAGGTCCCTCCGGGCCGTCGTGACGTTGCCCTGGTCGTCATGTCTCCTCCCGACGACGAGGCCCTCCTGAACGACGCGCCAGTTGTGATGGCCCTGGCACGGAATGGCGAGGTCATCCGCGAACAAGTCGGCGGCTTCGCGTCCACCTACGTGGGCCTGCCGCCTGGAGACTACGAGCTGCGAGCGTGGCGCCTCGGGCCCGCGGGGCCAGGCAGCCCTGTCGCGCTTCGCTTCCGCCTGCAGCCCGCCTTTGGAGAGACGCTGGTCGCTCAGGTAGGCATCCCCGTGACCCTTGGGGCGGCGGTCGTCTTCGCCCTGTGGGGCGTGTTCCGCGTTCTGCGGGGCCGAGGTCGGGCGCTCGAGGCCCAGCTGCGCGAGCGGGAGCGAGCCGACCTCGCGAACCGCGAGCGCGACGACCTCTATCGGTTCTCGTTCCAAGGTTCGCCGGGCCCGCTCTTCCTCTTCGACGACGGCGGCGAGCTCCGCGAGCTCAATCCCGCAGCGCGGCGGCTGGTCCAGTGGTTCTCGGCCGAGATGCCCACGGGCCGCCTGCCCTTCGTCCCAGAGGGCGACCGCACGGCCCTCACCACGTTCCTCCGGGGCGCGAGCGTCGGACCCGCGTCCGGCGAGGTGAGCGTCCTCTCCGGTAATGCGACCCTGCGCGTTCGGCTGGACGCTGCGCCGCTGCGGCTCGGCGGTCGCCCCCACGTGCTCGTAGCCGCCACCGACATCACCGCGGCCCGCGACGCGGAGCGACAGCGCGCGGAGCTCCTGGCACGGAACGCTACCGCGCAGCGGCTGGAGGGGCTCGGGCGTCTGGCGGCGGGTGTAGCGCACGACTTCAACAACGTGCTCGCGGCGCTACAGCTGCAGGTGGCCGAGCTCCGTGCACGCGGGGGGGCGTCCGTCGCTGACCTGGTGGGTGAGATGGACGAGGCGCTGCGCACGGGGGTGGATCTCTCGACGCGTTTCCTGGTCTTCGGGAAGGGCGACGCTCAGCCCGCCACCTTCTTGCTGGACGAGGCCATCGCGGCCACCCGGCCGCTCCTTGGGCGCCTCCTCGGGCCCGGCGTTGAGCTAGTCGTGGAAGCGGGCGCGCCGGGCGTGGCCGTTCACATGCCTAGAGTGCACCTGGACCGGGTGCTGCTGAACCTGGTCGTCAACGCGGGCCACGCCGTAGCGGGCAACGGGCGAGTGTGCGTCCGCACCCAGCCCCAGCCGCCGCGCCCGGGGTCCGTCCAGATCCTGCCCGACCCTGAGGGGGAGGCCGTGACCCTGGAGGTGGAAGACACAGGGGTCGGGATGGCCGCTGAGACGCTGGCCAAGGCGTTCGAGCCGTTCTTCACCACTCGCGAGCCGTCCCAGGGCACCGGGCTGGGTCTGGCGGTGGTCCACGGCATCGCGCTCCGCGCTCGCGCCGGGATCGCGGCGTGGAGTCGACCCGGTGAGGGGACGCGGTTCTCGCTCCGGTTCCCTGCGATCGTTCATCGACCCGCCGTGACCGCCGCGCCGGCCGCTCCCCCTGTGGCCGTCAGCGGGCGCACCGTCTTGATCTGCGACGACACCGCGCCGCTCAGGCGCTCGTTGGCCCGTCTCTTCCGAAACGCAGGCTGGACGGTGCACGAAGCGCCGGATGGGGCAACGGGCCGCGACCTCGCGCTGGCGGAGTCGCTCGACCTCGTGGTCACCGATCAGGTGATGCCGGAACTCTCCGGTGTGGAGTTCATCGAGGCGCTGCGCGCGGCGGGGCGGTCTACGCCGGTGATCCTGATGTCGGGTTACCCGGCCGACGCCCGCGAGCGGCTGGAGGACGCGGGGTGCCAAGGCGTCGAGATCCTCGACAAGCCCACTCCACCGGCGGAGCTCATGTCCGTTGCGGCACGCCTCACGCGCCGAGACGAGTGAGCCGAGGCCGCGCGCCCCTCAGCGTGGGCCCATCGAGGCGCGCGTTCCGGCAGCTCGGCGGCCGATGCACGCCAGGCAGAGGCCAAGGCCGAGCACCCAGAACCCGCTCAGGCTCGACTCGGTCCCCATGGCGCAACCGCCGTCGTCCTTGGCACCCACGGGCTGGGACGGCTCCGCCTCGGCGGGGACAGGGTTTTCCCCGTCCGCCGGGGGCAGCAGGGATCGTCGGAGGCGGACGCCCCGTCGTCGCCGCTAGACGCCGCATCCGGCGAGCCGACCTCGACCTCAGCCGCTTCCACGGTGTCAGACGGAACGGCCACGATGTCCTCGTGGGCCTCCGCGGCCACCGTGGTGGCGTCGGGGGCGTCCGCTGGCGAGTCCACATCGAAGGTGAGCTGGCGTCCGTGCCACCGACGACCTCGGGTGCGGAGCTCACGTCCCCCTGTGACGCGTCGAGCTGCCCGACGGCGGGCCCGTTCGGCACGGGGCCTTCGTCGACCTGCGGCGGGGCGGGCGGGGAGACGAAGATGCCAGTGAGGTCGATGAGGACGTGGGTGCGGGCGCTGGCGGTGAGGCACAGCGCCCCCTCGTCATCCAGTCCCAACCACGCGGCGTTCGCAACGGTCTGAATCTCCCGGAGGTGAGGGTGCTGGTGGACACCGGCACATCACAGGGTCCGAGCGCCATGTACCCGTCCGCGCGCGGCGACGTGACCGTGACCCCCAGGGTGACGCCGGTGGCCAGCTCCGGAAAGCCGGGCGTGTCTCGGAGAGCGAGGCGCAGGGGCACCCCCGCCTCGGCCTTGCCCGTCCACCGCCCCGTAGGGTTGCGGGTGTCCACCATGCGAACGGGGATCGCGGCCTGCCAAGAGAGCCCGCCCGTCGGGGCGAAGGTCCCGAAGACGTCCACGTGGGCAGCGACGACTGCTCTGCGGCAGTGGCGACAACTAGAATGCGCCATCCGAACGGACGTCCGGTTTAGCCAGAGGCTACGGTCGCCGCGCCCGAGGGGCGGGGTGGTCGTCGTTGGCGGTCACGGACAGACAGGTACGGAAGCTCATGGAAGAGGGAGCCCAGCAAGAGATGGCCGTTGCGTGTGTAGTGGAGGTGCACGCGGTCGAGGCCCGTATCCAAGACGCGCGCATGGGCGTTGCACAGAGGCTCGAAGCGACCCGCGGCAGCCGTTGAGACCAGGAAGCCCGCGGTATCGGCATGGACGGCGACGATACCAGGCTCGGTGGGATGCAGCGCCAGGACGCGCACGGTGGGTGGCGTGTGGGCGAACGCGGCAACCGCGGTCGCCAGCGCGACCCCCACGGCCACGCCCGCCGGTGGTGCAGGTAGAAGTCGGGCCCACCCGGCCAGGGGTAGCGGCAGCGGCTCTGGAGCCTGCGGGCGCGCGGCGTGTCGGCGAGACAGGAGCCGTGGCACCTGAGTCGGGACGCTCTCCCAAGCACCGCGGTCCCGTCGCAAGCACCATGCCGTGGGGCGCATCACTGCGCGGTCGGAGGGGGCCCCGCCAGGATCCATGCGCGAAAGGTCTCGATCTCTCTCGGGCTGAGCTGCCCGACCTCGGGCATTCGTGTTCCGAAGTCGTAGGACCCACGCACGCCGACCGCACAGCTGTCTGGGGCGGGCACCCAGCTCGAGTCCGGGTCGAAGCGCAGCCGTCCATCGGGGTCGGTTTGCCCGGTGAGCTTCACCATGAGCCAGCTTCGCTCGGGCTCACCGGGCGCCACCAGCGGTAGGGTGTCGTACTCGCAGGATTGAACGTCAGCCATGGCCTCCCAGAGCGTGTCCGACTCGAGGAGCCTCTCGAAGTCGAGGCTGCGCGCCGTGGGATTGGGGCCATGGCACGGGGCTGCGCCTGAGCCACAGCTGCCTCTGACGATCTCGCGCACCTCGGCGTTCAACGACGCAAAGTCGCGCGTCGTCTCCGCACTGCCGCAGCCGAGCCAGGCGAGAGTGGCCGCGGCGGCCCTGTGGAGCGGGATCAAAACGCGATGGGAAATTGTGTGGTGTCAAAGAGGGGGGCCGGAGTCTCCCGACTCACGATGACGGTCCCGAGGGGCGGGGTGGGGGCATACTCGACGGCCGCGGGCATCGAGTACACGCTCATGACCGCGCACATCTCGTTGTAGACACCCAGCCCGTACTCGATGCGCTGCTCGGTGGGATTGCTGTAGTGGCAGGTAAACTGCAGCCCGTCGCCCATCTTCAGCGCGATCGGCTCGGCCAGGAAGTCAAGGAGGGGGCTGTCCCAGTCGGTGCTGACGTAGACGGGGTCCGGATCGACGATGCCGCTCCGCACCAGCTTTATCTCGAAGCGCTGCAGGTATTGATGAGCGTGGGACGCCAACATCACCAAGTCCAGGTCGTGTGGCACGGTGCACGAGGCCGTAATGGAGACGTCGCTCTTGGGCGGGATCTCCACGTCCTGATTGAGGCAGTTCAGGCCGTTGACCAGGTGAGGCGTCTCCGAGGCGGCTCGCAGATACAGGTTGAAGCGTCCGTGCATGCGGAGCGGCTCGTCCGTGAAGTTGAGCACGTGATGGCTCGTGATGAGGTGTCCGTTCGCTGGCATCAGGCGTCCGTAGCCCTCGCGAAGACCCTTACCCAGGATGACGCCCTCGCCCGCACCGAAGAGAATCTTCCCATCGGAGTGCACGAAGCCCTCTCGGTCACCGATGGGCTCCCAGGGGTCCTCGCCGTTGCAGGGCACGGGCCCGTCCGCCTCGAGCGGGGCGGTGGAGTACCCCATGAAGAAGTGGTGGGTGAACATCGGCAGATCCGAGTCCCAGCCCCGCAGGGCGATGTCGCGCCCCTTCCACGCATCCAGGATCGGGATCCGGACGCAGTAGATGCCCTCGTCGCGCGGTGCGACTGTGAATTCTCCTTCGTCAACCAAGAAGCCCTCGCCCTCGGCGAGCTGCGGCCAAGCCTGGCCGGTGTCGAGTGGCGCCCCGGCCCCCGACGGCTCTACGTCACTCTCGCACCCCGCCAGAACGGCCCAGAGCACGATGGCGGGAAGGTATCTCTTCGATAGCGTACCCGTGTGATGCAAGGGGACGGACAGCTCCGCCGCCCGTGGGGCCGGGAGTCGCCCCGCAGAAGAAAACCGCTGCAGGTTCAAGCGCTGGCCTCCTGAACGTCAAGCCGTTGGTTCGGCGTCGTTAGGGTAGCCCAGTCCCGGTTTCCCTGTCACTTCGAGCCGGGCTTGTACATCCGGGTCAGCCGACGCTTTCGGCACCCTGTAGAGCACCGGCGTGCTGCGGATAGGTGAGGTGCCACGAATCACTCGTGCAGGGTAGCTGGCGCCGTGAGGCGGGTCCAGCCGCCGGTTGAGGGGCTCGAAGTGGTCTGGGGCGCCCTCGGTCGTGGTGCTTCGGGGTGTCGGTCCTGCGCCGCCACGCCGGTCCGGGGCGTTTCTGAGGCTTCCGGGAAGCGATGCGGCGGAGCGTTTGGGCGTCTCGGGCAAGGCGGTGCAATGCCGCGGCGTGCGGAACGTCAGGACGGGGCGTCGGCTCGCGGTGCGCGTCGCTGGGTCTTGCGGCGGGGCGCCCGGTTCTGGGTCTGATCCGTTCGACCTGCTCTCCGTGGCGGGCCACGCGGGGCCCGGTGCGGGGCGAGGTGCCGCGAGGCGATGAGCGCGGCCGCGATGGCCTCGGCGTGCATTCGATTGCGACGGTTCCTCGGCTCCACGTCCGCTTCAGGTCGACCACGACGTTCCCGTTCCCGCGGAGGTCGAGGCGGGAGAGCGGCAGCGGGGCCCGCGCGAGGTAGCGCAGCAGTCGTTCGAGCGGGTCTCGGGCGTGGGCCGGGATGGCGACGCCAGCGTGCACGTCGAGTCCCTGTGCCGAGCAGGCGCCGGGCGGGCTCTTGGCCCGGGAGGGGGCGCGGCCGCCGCTCTGGTGCGAGAGGCGGGTCTCGAGGGACGGCTTTGCCGTGGCGAGACGCGCTACACACCGTGACGCAGAGGTCCGGGCAGCCGTCGCCGTCGGTGTCCGTGGGCTTGCCGGGCGCCGGACAGACGAAGGCCGGACAGCAATCGCCCCCAGCGCACGGTACGCACTCGCTGATGTGGGCGATGGCGAGGCCCTTGGCGGTGGCCTCGCAGCGGCTCGCGGCGGTGGTGCCGGCGCACGTGCAGTCGGGGCCGTCGGCGGCCGGGCAGCCGAGGCACGAGCCGCCGCTGCCGCAAGACTCTGCCGGCTAACAGTATTGGCCGGCGCCGCAGAGCCCTTCGGGGCAGGGGCACGGGGACCGTGTCAGAGACACTCCCCGAGTTCGCACTTGCCGCTACAGCACTCGTCCGCCGTAAAACAGCCGTTCCCTGCGTTCTGGCACCAGTCTGGCGCCTGGCAGCCCGCGGCCGTACAACGGCCGCTGCAACACTCCTCCTCCCAGTCGCACACTTCATCGGACTCCAAGCACCAGTCCAGGGGCTTGCAGCCCCGGGTCGTACACCAGCCCGAGCAGCACTCCGTGGAGGTGTTCTTCTCGCTCGGCTCGCCGCACCCCGTATCGTCCGGCTCGCATTGTGGGCCGCCATCCGAAGACCCGTCAGCGGCGTCAGTTGCGTCGGTCGACCCATCCGCGGAGCCGTCAGCCGCGTCCCCGGAGCCGTCAGCTGGGGGGGCGGCTCCGATGAAACAGAATGTGCTCGAGTAGACCTTTCCCGTGTCTTCGCAGGCAAGGCTACAGGCCAGCCAGGCCGTCGCGCAGACGATATTGCAGTCTCCCGAGTCGACCTTCGTGCCTCCGCAATCACAAGAGACCCGACACTCGTCGTTGCTGCTGCAGATACGGCCGCCGGGGTCGGTCTTGTCGCAGGCGGCGCCATCGGTCTCGTCCGTTCCGTCGGCGCTGTCGGCCCCGTCCGAGCCGCCGTCGGCCCCGTCCGTCCCGTCGCTTGTGCCCGTCTTGGCGACGCAAGTCCCCGGCTTGGTCTCCGCATCCACGCCGTCGGCCGCGTCACCGGGCACATCGGCGCCATCGTCGGCCGCCCCCGTGTCGTCGGCGTCCGCAGCGTCCGCCGTGGACCCGTCGCCCCCGTCAGCCGCGTCGTTGGCGTCCCTGCCGGCGATACACTCGACCATACACGTGTCCATGCAGGCTTGTTCGTACGGCACCCCGCACGAGCCCGTGCACTCACCCGTGCACGCACGCCGGTCCTTCCCCCCGGCCGAGGACGGGAGCTGGCAGCGCTGGTCCTGTCCGCAATCGGCCGTCGTCGCACACTTCGCCGTGCCCGCCGTCCCATCCGAACCGGGTGAGCTGTCCGCGCCGGCGCTGCCGTCACCGGAATCTCCTGACCCGTCACCCGTCTTGCTGCCACACGCGGGCACCGCCAGCGCGAAGGCGGTCATCGCCACCGCAGCCACAAACCGTCCGCCCACGCTCTTCATCGCCGCCTCCAAGTCCGTTGTGCCGATCCCGCACCGTGTCGAACGGACGGTACATCGGGCCTTGCCGGTGGGCAACGCGCTCGCCGAGCGAGCCGAGCGAACCGGGCGAACCGGGCGAAACGAGTTCCCGAGGATGTGAGCCAGTCCGGAGGAGTGGCCTGACCTGAGCGCCGACAGACTTCGGCCGAGGCGCGGAGTCTGCCGGAGGCGGGGCGCCCAACCCCGGTGGGAGGTCGGTACGATTGCCACGCTCACCGAGTGCAACCTCCTGGACACCATCGTGCCGCCGTTCCACGCGGAGTCGCGGCGACGTGTGGCGCGATCTGGCCCCACGCGGAAGAGTACAAGTCCTGGACTTCACCCGACCGGCAGGTTTCGCGGCCTTCGCCCGTGCCCTCGACAGGGGGCCTATGCCGGGCCGCGCCCGGCCGCCCAGACCGCTCGCGGCGTTACTCTGGCTGGGTCGAGGAGCGCCTCTTCTTCGTACCGTGAACAGCGCCCGTTACTGCTTGCAACACATGGCGCAGCTGTTGTCGACGCGATTCATCCCGTTGTCGACGTTGCCGCTGGTCTCCCGGTGCCGCATGAGGCGGGCGTTGTAGGCGGACGCCCACGTGTAGGTGGTGTCACCTGTATCGACGCAGAGCGTACGCCCGCAGTCGCTGTTGCCAGCGTGGGCTTCCACGCCTCCGGAGCGGCCACCGTACACCTTGGTGTAGCCGGTGGGGCACGTAGAGCTGCTGAGGTTGACGAAGCAGCCGCCCTGGCAGCAGACCGAGCATCTCGAGAGCACCTTCGACATTCCGTCGCCCTGCGCGTCGCCATACATGAGCCGGTTCGCGTAACCGCTAGTCCAGGTGGTGAGTGCCGTCGAAGACTTGCCCAGCGGATCCTGCACCTGGTGGCGGCAGTCGGAGACGGACGTGGCGGTGGCGCTGGAGCTTCCGCTGGAGCCGGGCGCGTCGTTGCGGGGCGTCGACGACCTCAAAGCCCTCGGCGGGAAGGAGATTGTGAGTAGGGAGCGTGACACCCCTACTGACACTCCAGCTTCCCCACCTTCGCGCCGAAGACCTTGCACTCCCCGGACTTGCAGCGGTGCCCGACGCCCACGTCCCCGGCCTTGCCGCACTCCTCGCCCTTGTCGAGCTTTCGCAGGCAGCGGTTCTTGTGCAAGTCCGCTCCGGCATCGCACCACTGGCTGGACTTGCAGTCGCTGTCCTTCTTGCACACGCACTCGCCCTTGACGCCCGGGGTGCTGCTGCAGTGGCCCTTGCGGCACGCGTCGTCGAAGTAGCACGTGTCGCCCATCTCGACGGAGTCGGGGGTGTAGCAGCGCGTGAGCTTGCACTTGCCGGACTTACACGCGCGGCCGCCGTCGTCGACCGTGCACAGCTCGTCGTCGTCTCGCTTCCGCTCGCAAGCGTTCACCTTGACGTCCGCACCCATGTTGCAGAACTGGTCCTTCTCGCAGTCCTTGTCCTCATTGCAGACGCATCGCGCCTTACCCCCGGCCGGCGCGGCGCATTTCCCGGACGCGCATTCGTCTCCGTCCTTGCACGATGTTCCCAGGGACTTCGTGGGGTTGACGCTCGACTCCGGCTCCATCTCGGCGTCGGGAGGATAGGCGCGCTCCCACATATCCAGAAAGGTCTCGGCCGAGTTCAACAGCTCCTCGGCGCCGGGGGTCTTCAGGTCAGTCAGGTCGTTCGCGAGGTCCGGCAACAGCCCGATGTGGGCGAGACCGTGGTCGTAGTAGTTACGCTTGGCGACCGTCTCCAGCTTGCGCACCCGATCCTTGTCCTCATCGGGCTGGCACACGTCACTGCGCCAGCGTTCGTCTACTTTGTCGCTGCCTGCCCAACACGCGCCGGTCTCGCATTTCCCGAACCGCGGTCCCAGCTGGGAAACCCCCGTGTTGAAGTCCGTACCGAACGCGATCGCAATCTTGTTGTCGAACGCGTATTGGACCTGCTGGGCGAAGCTGCGCGCCGAACCCGGGCAAGTGTTGGGTACTTCGGCGCCGTTGGGAGGGTTCTTGACATCAATCGAAGCCGTCCGGAGCCCAACCACCACACGATGCTTCTTGTACGCGGCGATGAGTTCGTCCGGGATGACGAACTCCTGCTCGCGATTGCCCGCACAACGCCGCTCCTTCCCTTTTCCCTCTGAGCACTTCTCTTCGGGATCGCACCGCTTCAGGAGTCGCTCGAACTTCGCGTGAGAGTCGTAGAGACCGTAGCCGCCGTCCGGGTACTTGGATGTGACATGGCTGAAGAGCTCCTTTCGTGCCCTGAGGCTCATGTGGGCCAGATCGATGGGCATGCTCCGATCGATCATCTCGTTGACGAGGGCCTTTCCCTCTGGCGTCAGGTCCTCCCTGTTGTGGCAGTCGTCGTCGACCTCGAACGCAGCGCTGTCCTTGTCACTCAGTTCCGTCAACGGCCAGTGGAAGCGCTGAAGGTCCTCCATGTCGTTGCGGTGGAGCGCGGCGCCCGCAAAGATGCTGTTGGACTCGTGGACCATCTGCAGGGTGGAGAGGCCGAGCGCCTGGTACTGGTCGAGCTGATCGCGCCAGCCGTTCGTGTACGTGCCATTGGCGCCGACCAGCGGCTTGTCTGTCTCGAGCGAGATGACCACTGCCAGATCATCGTCCTCGATGATTCGGCGCGCGTGCCAGGGATGCGATGCGACCCGATACCAGGAGTGCTCGGCCTGCAGCTTGTGAATCGCCGCGAACTGCCTCCGAATCGACTCGTCGTCTCCGCACCCCCAGGCGCCCGAGGCCCATTTGCCCTCGACCGAGTTCCCGCCTTTGAGGAGCGGCACATTTCCGAACGGGTCCAGAATCGACATCAGCGCGCAAAGGAAGTCGTTGTGGACGATCGACACGACCACTAGCTTCAGCCCGCGCTTCCGGGCGTGGTTCAGCCAGTCGATGTACACCTGCTGATGCGACCGGTCGGCGTGGTGGGGCCAGTCCTCGTAGCCCGGGTGCCCGCCTTCGCCGTCCACGCTGAAGTATCCCTCGTCAGTCGTTTGGGGCTTGAACAATCGCGCGACCACGTTGGCATCGATCGCGAAGTTGAGCTTCTTCAGCTCCTTGACGAAGTCATCCCAGCTCTCGATCCCTTGCGCCGACGGCGAGGTCACGACCTCCTTGGCAAGCGCTACGTCCGGCGCTCCCGCGTGTTGCCCCCAGTAAAGCCGCCCGCCGAACGCCAGGTTCGCGAATTGATGGACGTGGAGGTCCGCTATGTACGGGCCCTTCTTCGGGTCGAGGGGACCGCTCGGCTGGCGATTCGGGCGGTTCCAGAGCCGGGCCCGATACTCGAAAGCGTCGCTGGTGGCTGGGGTGTCTACCACGACCGCGAGCATGCGGTTGTCGGACGTCTTGACCCGCAGACGCCGTGCGGCGCCTTCGTTCCCTGTTCCGGCGGGGAAGCGGCTCCTGTGGCTGGCGACCAGGCGCCCCTGATAGTCGAGCTCGCACACGGTCACGACCCCTTCGGCCTTTCCGCCCTCCTTGATCACCTCCACGGTCGCCGTCGCGTATGCCATGGCGGCGCCCAGGAAGATCCGCTTGAAGCCGACCTGGATCGTGCCCTCCTCCCAGTCTTCGCTGAGACCCCTGGGGCCCCACTTCTTCCACTCTGCGACGTCCAGGTCCTTGAGCCCCGTGTCCAACACGTTCTTGATGAACATCGAAGCCATCTTTGCGACCCCGATCGCTGCGCAGCCGGCGAGCTCCGCCGGCTTGGCCTTGACGCTGTCGCGGCGGCACAGCGCCTTGTCGGCGCCGTCGCGGAGACTCTTCCACAGAGTCTCCCGCTCACGCACGGTCGCCTTCGCGACCTCAGCGCAGAGCTCCTCTTTCGAGAGCTCGGCCCGCGCCGCCGGGATGCCCGCGAGCAGCCCCGCGCAGAGGACGGCGAGCGCCACTCTCAGCTCGGATCCCCGTCCTCGCGCAGACCCTCCGCGCCTCCCCATGAACAGACACGTCACATTCATATTCACCCTCCCGGTTCTCTGGCGCATGGATACCACCGCTACGCCCACCGAGCAACGGGCTAACCGGTAGTGGCCAGCTTGTATTGGAGCGAGGGCTTGGCGGCGAGCAAGGCCGAGATGAGCTCCTCGTCGCTTCCCGAAACGATCAGCCGAGGGCGCGGGGGATGATGACGTTGTCCTCGAGGTGGATATGTGGCGCCGCAGGTCGGTCTCGAACTGTGCGAGCCCGCTGTAGAGCGCGTGACCGGTCGTGCCGTCCGGCGGCGTGAAGTGGTCGGTCAGCCCGCGAAGGCGAGCGACGTCCGCGTCACTGAGCTTCGGTCACTGGCAGACCAGCTTGCCGAGCGGGGCTCCATACACCTTGCACTCGCCCGATTTGCAGCGGTGGCCGACGCCCGCGTCGCCCGGCACCCCGCAGACCTCGCCCTTGGCCTTCTTCGCGCGGCAACGGTTCTCGTGCAGGTCGAGGCCAGCGTCGCACCAGTACCCGGGCTTGCAGTCGTCGTCCTTCTTGCAAACACACACCTTGTTCGAGTTGCACTTGCCTTGCTTGCACTCGAGGTCGATGCGGCAGGGGTCTCCGATGTCCGCAGAGTCCGGAGTGTAGCAGATCCCCGACACCTGGCCGTCCTCGGGCCGCCACTGCGAGCACACGTGCAGGCACTGATGTGCCGCGGTGCACGCCTTGCCGTCCTCGAGCTTGCGGCGGCACTTGTTGTTGCCTACGCCGGCCGCTCCGGTGTCGCAGTACCACTGCGTGGTCGGACCGCAGTCCGAGTGCACCTCGCACTCGTCCTTGGCCGAGGAGAAGATGTCCCCGGTCTTGGTCTCCTCGCGGGAGACGGCGAGCGCGAGGCACGCCTCGTAGCGGTCCCTCGCTGAGCGCCCCGAGCTCGTGACCGGGCGTTCCTGGTGGAACTTCGCCATGGCCAGCAGCCCCTTCACCTGGTCGTCCGTCGAGTCGTTGCGCAGCCCCGCGAGCCACTGCCGGACTTCCGTGTCAGAACCGCAACCGCTGCACGGCCAATCCACCCCCGACGTTGGGCTGGTGGGTGCGACGTTGAGCAGCGCCAGGTGCAGATCGAGCAGCGCCCGGTTCGCATAGCTCGCGAATGTGGGAGGCCCCGGCAGCAGAGCCACCTTGTACTGTTCGATGTCGACCTCGATGTCGAGGGCGTCACAAAGCCCCTTGCCTGTCACCCGCCGGAGCGGCGCCTCGATCGCGGTGCCGGACAAGCCGAGCCCGCGGTACTCGATCGGCCAGTCGACCGTGCTGCCTATGTTCAGCTCGGTCCACTGGACGTGATCGGTCGCTTGCTGCTCCTTCTTCTTGCCCGCCTCGACGCCGAAATGCCCAATCCACTGTCCGGCGTGCGAGTGGGCAGAGACGTAAAGCTCCGCTGGCCCGCCGTCGATCCAGCCGAACACGTGCTGCTTCGCCTCCTTGCCCAGGTCGGCGTAGGGGTGGTGCCCGAAGAGAACCACCGGCGCGGTGCCGCCGCCATCCTTGAACCAGTCGTCGACGCGAGCCACCTGCTGCTCGAGCAGGGCGCCCTCCATGCCCGCGGCGACGGCCTTGCTCGTCGGAAGCGGCAGGAACGCCGGGGGTTTCTCGTAGGCAGCCGTGTCGAGGAGGATGCCGGTGATCCGTGCGTTGGGAGGTCCGAAGCGCACGCGCTGGACGACCCACGAGCGCCAGGGGGCGGAGTGATCGACCGACCAGGCGATCGCGGCCAGGAACCCGCCGTCCTCCTTGCATGCGAAGCTCCCCACCAGTGAGTCGGCGTCCGCGAGGCCGTCCGCTACCGGCGCACAGGTGAAGCCCGGGCGGCTGGCGAGTTTCCGGACGTTCTTGACGTACGCTTGGACCAGCTCTCCCTTGTCCATGGGGGCCCCGTCGTTCTTGCAGCCCTTCTTCCAGGCTGCGAGTTCGAGGCCGAGGTTGCTTCCGAGATCGGCCGCGCCCTCGCGCAAGTGAGCGTTCCCGAAAAAGAAACCGTCGTGGTTGCCAGGCGTGAAGACCCAATGGCGTCCACTCGCGTTCATGACGTCGACGAAACGGCGGAACTCGCCGGTGCACGAGACGTCGGCGGCGTCGCCGAGATGCAGGATCGGCGTGCCCGGGAACCGGTCGGCGCTGTCCTTCAGCACGTGCTCGAGCAGCGACAGCGAGAGGAAGTCCAGCGCGGGCGGGCGGACGGCCACGCGCGTTGCGAAGTCCGCCGGAGACGTCTCCATGAGGGGTACCATCTCACCGTAGGGATTGTGCACCTGTGTGTCCGACAGGATGGTCGCGCTCGCATGGAACTCCTTCGAGCTCTGGTCTGCCCGGCTCACCCGGTATTCGGCCGCCTGGGCCGCCGTGGACAGGGCCGTGCCGAACAACATCGCCAGAGCCGGCGCGCAACCGAACCCCGCGCCCAGGAACGTCTTCTCGCGCATGGCAGCCCCCATCGTTCGAGAGCGGCCCCGTCAGAGCGCGGGGCCGTGGATTGCAGGCGCCGGAGGCGCGTTCGCTTCCGGCGCGGGAACGCTTTACTGGCAGACCAGCTTGCCAGCAGGGGCACCATGCACCTTGCACTCCCCTGACTTGCAGCGGTGACCGACTCCGACGGCCCCCACCGCGCCGCAGACCTCTCCCTTGTCGAGCTTGGCCCGGCACTGGTTCGACTTGTTGTCGAGCCCCGCGTCACACCACTCGTTCGCCTTGCAGTCGCTGTCCTTCTTGCATTGGTCACCACCGCTGCCACCTGCCGGGCCGCCGGTGACCTCGGCTAGCGTTGCAGTGATGCACCGCTCCAACATCACCCGCTCGACCAGAGAGTCCACGCAGGCCTTGCCAGCCTTCTTGACCGCGGTGAGGAAGTCGGCGCGGGCTTCCGTGCACTGCTTCTTCTCCTTCTTCGCGCAGCGCGTCCGGCAATCCTGCCGCGCTTCGCGGCAGTCGGCCTTCTCCTGCTGGCGCTCCTCGATGCAGGTCTGCCGGCACGCGAGCGCCTTCAGCGGACCCTTGCCCTTGCACTCGGCCTTGCAGTGCTTGTAGTCGGCGGCGACGTCCGAGAAGCACTCCTTGCGGTCCTTCCGGCAGTCGACGTTGCACTCCTTGTAGTCGTCGCACTGCTTGACCATCTCGTCGTAGGCGTCCCAGACCTTGTCGGCGACGAACTTCCCTTTCCCGCCGCACTCCTCGGCGATCTCCTCGATCACGTCCTGGCAGAGCTCCTTCGCACCCGGCGGTCCGCCCGCCACCGCGACCCGAGCGAGCCCGCAGACCATCACGACACTCATGAAAACAGACTTCTTCACAGCACTCTCCTTCCCTGGTTGACACTCGAGACCCTCGGGCTCACTGACACACCAGCTTGCCTGCGGGGGCCCCGTAGAGCTTGCACTTGCCGGATCGGCACCGGTGCCCGACACCGGCGTCGCCGACCGCGCCGCAGACGTCGCCCTTGTCGAGCTTCGCGCGGCACTTGTTCTCGTGCAGATCCAGGCCGGCATCGCACCACTGCCCGTCCGCACAGTCTCCGTCGTCACGGCAGACACAGACTTTGTTCGAGTTGCACTTGCCGGCCTTGCACTCGGGGTCGATCCGGCACGACTGGCCGATCCCTCGCGAGCGCGGCTCGTAGCAGATCGGTGTCACCTGGCCGTCCCCGGTGTGGAGACCGGAGCAATCGCCGGATCGACACTGCCCTCCTCGGGAGCAGACGCTCCCGTTCGCGAGCTTGTTGCGGCAGTTGTTCGTGCCGATGTCGGCGACGCCCTCGTGGCAGTACTCGTCCTTGTCGCAGTGTGCATCCTGGTCGCAGACGCACTGGCCCTCCACCGCCCCCCACAGGACCGCGCTGCAGCGGCCGCGCTTGCACTCTCCGTGGACGTCGCAGGGCTGGCCCATGCGCCGTGAGTTCGGCGTGTAGCACTTCACGTCGCAGGCTCCCGAGAGACACTGCTTCCAGTTCGTGCAGAGCTGCCCGTTCGAGCGCGATTGCTGCTCCACGATGGGCACACGGGCGCGCAGGTCGTCGGGCAGCTCCCTGAAGATCCGGGCGAGGTACTTGTCGAGCGCGTGGTGAAGCGCGTTCGGGACCTCGTCCGGTTCGTCGACCCAGAGAGCCGGGTCCTTGTTCTGGCGGAGGACATTCACGTGATCATGGGCGGCGTACTGGATGAGGGGCGCCGGCTTCAGCGCCTGCCCGGCGAACACCGGCAGCCGGGGCACCGGATCGGCGGCGTTGACCCAACGTTGCAGGCGCTCGCCCAGCTTGCCCAGCTCCCTCTCGACGGGGCTGTTGCCGATCCGGGGGGCCGCGAAGGTGACCACGCCCTGGATCTCTAGGCCACGGCGCTGCAGCAGGAGGCTCGACATGAGCGCGAGCGCGCCGCCGAGGCTGTGTCCTGTCAACCAGACCTTCCGCCCTGACGCGACCTCAACTTCGAGTGTGCTCACCAGCCTCACCAGGACCGTCCTCGCCGACTGGTGGAAGCCGGAATGGACGAGGCCCACGTCGCCGAGCTCGTCGAACCAGATGCGAGCGTCCGTCGTCACCCAGTCCTTGAAGGCGCTGAACGGCGCAGCGGGTGACGTCTCGCTGCCGCGGAAGGCGACTATGACCGCCTCCTCCGTGCGCGCGACGAGGACCTGCGTGTCGGTCGTGTCGGTCACTTCCTCGATGCAACGGACATAGTCCAGGCCGAGGTCGGCGAGCTTGTCGGCCAGGTTGTCCCGATGCGACTTCGAGCGACAGGACGAATACGCGTAATCGCTCGCGAGCCCGAGCAGGTAGGCGTTGGCCCACGAGTGCCCGTCCTGCGCCGGCTTGAAGTCGTCGAAGCCCTCCGCTCCGGCCGGTACCGCCGCAAAGGCCGCGAGCGCGGCGCAGCCGAGCCCGAACGCCCGTTGGAACGATGAGGTCGCCCCGGGCAGGGTGGAGGAATTCACGGTCGCGAAACTCCTGTCGTCCTATGGATCATCCTGGTCCCTCCTGCCCCCCGACTTCGGCTGGTCTCCCGCCTCGGGCGAAGGGCGGAGTCGTCGAAGCTGCGTGGTTAACGCCGGAGCGCCGGCAGCGGAGAACCTGATTTCGTCAGGGCATGAGAGCCACGCTGAGGTGGAGCGTCGGCTCTACACGGCGGGTATGAGCCTCCTGCTCGAGCTGTTCCAAAGCCACTGACGCTCCGCGGTCTCTAGGAGCCGTGTTCGCCCGTGGTCGGTGAGGATGTTCACGAGCGCACGCACCGTCGAAGCGAGACGAGTCGATCCTTGATGACGGTCTTCGGTGATGTGGATGTCGTACGGCCTGCGTTCGGCGCGCGTGGCCGGGATGTTCGGCATCCCACCGATGCCTCGCTGAATCTCCCGGCATCGTCGTACTCGCTGGAACTCCAGCGCCGTATCGCCTCGCTCCCCCGCCTCAGAAACGCCCCGGACCGGCGTGGCGGCGCAAGACCGACACCCCGAAGCACCACGACCGAGGGCGCTCGAGACCACTTCGAGCCCCTCCACCGGCGGCTGGACCCGCCTCACGGCGCCAGCTACCCTGCTCGAGTGATTCGTGGCACCTATCCGCCCGCGGCAGAACGGTAACGTGTCGCTCGCCGGAGTCTCGCTCGAGGGCGCCACGACCTCACTGACACGAGTCACCGAGGGAGCGCATGAGCGCCTCGATCGTCATCGCCATTACGCTGGGCTGGTTCTCTGTCACCGTTGGCCCGTCACCGTGGGAGGTCGTATTCGCTGGCAGCGGTTCCGTACCCGCTCTCCCGCTGGCGCTCTCACGACCCGATGGGAACGCCAAGCCGATCGCGCTGGGCATGCCGCCCGACGCGCTGCGGATGCAGCTTCCCGTCGATTTCGACCGCGTGGACTTCATCACGAGCCCCCGGGTCCCGGGCTTGGGGCTCCTACCGGAGTTTGCCCACGGGGCGCTGTCTGCATTCACATTCCGGGCGGAGGGCCCATCACCCGAGGCTTTCTTCGCCTCGATCTGGGGGCCGCCTTGGCGACTCGACGTTCGGCCCGACCTGACGCGCTCGGCGTTCGTGGACCCGGCGTCCGGAGCGCGTGCGTGGCTTCAGTGGACCCGGATCGGGCCAGCCGAGAGCGCCATGCTCACCCTCGAGCGGGTGACCATGCCGGCGGCGCTAGTCGTACGGGGCTGTCGGCTCTCCTTCGAGCGCAGGGAGGGCGATCTCGGGCTCTCGCGCACCCGGCTCCGCCGTCGATTCCCGGGCGCTGAGCACGTGGCCGAGCTGGGGGAGCTCGAGGTCGAGCCGGGCTTCACCGTCGCGTCGGCGCGCATTCCCCTCTCCGTCACTTACCGCGTCGACTGCGTGGACAGCTGTCCTTCCCGGCGTCCCCACGGCGCCGCGAGCATCCGCTTGCAGGTCCCGGTCGACGAGGAGGACATCGTCACCCGCGCCATGCGCAGCGCGTTCGAGACCCATTGCGGGCCCGGAGAGCCCATGCTCGACGGGTATTCGGGCAGCATCTACGCGAGCAGCGAAACGCCTAATCGACGAGTGGTCGTGCGAACCCCGAGCTCGCGTGAAGATCTCCGCGTCGTGGTGGTCCGCGTGGAGCCACGCACCACCTATGCGGCGCTCATCGACCCGAAGGGGCCCTGGCGGCTCGCTACGCTGCTCGGCGCCGGACCGACCGCCCTCGTCGACCGCCACACCGCATGGGTCGACGGTGACGACGATTTGCTGCTGCCCGCCCCGGATTGCCCCATCGGCCGCTCGCCAGTGGAGGTGGAGCGCACCGAACGCGGTCGAATCGTCCGCGTCGCGGTCTCACTCGTGCATGCGGGTGATCCCACCTGTCGCGGGCGTGCGGTCGCGGCCCTGCGCGACAGGTTCGGAGAGCCGCACTTCGAGACCGTCGATGGGCTCGGCGCGCTCCCAACAGACGAGGAGGACTTCCTCGCCGCCACCACTCCGGTCTGGCGGCCGCGCCCGGACGTCATCGTCGAACAGAACGACCGGTTGGAGCGGTACGTCGTCCACTTCACCGCCCGCAAGCGCTGAGCCCCTGACTCGAGTCCCGCGCCCCGCTTGGACGCACCTCGAATCCGGTTGCCGCACTAACTGCCGCTAGCCCCGAGGCGCCAGAAGCCCGACCACCGCCGTCCCCATGTCGGTCGTGCTGCACGGGCACGCCGCGCTATTACCCGCCAGGTTTGGGACATCCGTCGATCGGCCAAATGAGCGCGTCGGGGAGGTCCCAGAGCTGGCCGGCGTACGCAGCGGTCGAGTCGATATGGCATCGAAGGCACTTGTTGACGACGACGCCGTTGCTACTCTCGCCAATCGCTTCGAGAAACGTCCTGGCGGCCGCCAGAGCGCGCTCGTCCTCGGTCTTGGGGACATCACGAATGTCTGCGCGATCGGTGCGAAGGAACACGTCGAAATGGATGCGACGGCCGTCTGCGTAGGTGTCGTAGACAGCGACTCTCGCCGGGCCACCCTGATAAATTGCCAATTTATTCATAACCGCTCCTGCGGGGGGAATGGTGCTGCACTCGCTCGCATATGGCCACTGCTTTGTGCCGCCCTTGAGCGACCCGTCGCGCGCTGATGGAGGCCTCCCAGCACGCCGCGGGCGCTCGTCGAGTCCGCATGCTGCCACGGGCGCGGCTCGGAACGCATGCGGAGAACAACGGTGAACAAGGGTGAGTCGTCGCCCGCAGCGCGATGGGGCGACGGT
This sequence comes from Pseudomonadota bacterium, assembly GCA_005776725.1. Lineage (GTDB taxonomy): Bacteria > Myxococcota_A > UBA9042 > SXOO01. Next base: position 67,059 of record SXOO01000016.1, read on the forward strand.
CCGGGGTGCGGTGCCGGGGCCATGTCCGCAGCGCCCGCCCAGGGGCCGAGAAATTCATGCTGGAGCCGGGGCAGCAGAGCCTCCCGGGCACGGTTCATCTCCGCGCTCCCGCGCGTCGGTGGATTGCGGCGAGTTTGAGGGCCGATGCCAGGCCCTTGGTACGGCACAATGCCGAGCGACCTTCGCTTGCACCCAGCTCGGGCTCTTCTGCGACTCGGTTCACGGCGTTTGCGTGTGGAGAGCGCGCCCCGCGCCGTGATGGCCGTGCACCCGTAGAGCAGCTCCCTGCGGTGGCCGCGCGCCAGCAGCTCGGCGGCCCACACGCGCCAGACAGAGGCCAAGGCCGAGCACCCAGAACCCGCTCAGGCTCGACTGGCGCCCCACGGTGCAACCGCCGTCGTCCTTGGCGCCCACGGGCTGGGACGGCTCCGCCGCGGCGGGGACAAGGTCTTCCCCGTCCGCAGGGGGCACCAGGGGATCGTCGGACGTGGACGCCCCGTCGTCGCCGCTAGTCCCCGTATCCAACGAGCCGACCTCGTTCTCAGCCGCTTCCACGGTGTCACCCGGACCGGCAACGACGTCCTCGTGGGCCTCCGCAGCCACCGCGGTGGCGTCGGGGGCGTCCGCTGGCGAGTCCACATCGACGGGTGAGCTGGCGTCCCCGCCACCGACGACCTCGGGTGCGGAGCTCACGTCCCCCTGTGACGCGTCGGGCTGCCCGACGTCGGGCCCGGTCGGTACGGGGCCTTCGTCGACCGGCGGCGGGGCGGGCGGGGAGACGAAGATGCCAGTGAGGTCGATGAGGACGTGGGTGCGGGCGCTGGCGGTGAGGCACAGCGCCCCCTCGTCATCCAGGCCCATCCACACGGCGTTCGCCACGGTCTGATTCTCCCGGAAGTTGAGGTTGCTGGTGGACACCGGCGTACCGCAGGGTCCAAGCGCCAGATACCCGTCCGCGCGGGGCGACGTGACCGTGACCCCCAGGGTGACGCCGGTGGCCAGCTCCGAAAAGCCGGGCATGTCCCGGAACGCGAGTCGGAGGGGCACCCCCGCCTCGGCCTTGCCCGTCCACCGCCCGGTGGGGTTGCGGGTGTCCACCAGGCGAACGGGGAGCGCGGCCTGCCAAGAGAGCCCGCCCGTCGGGGCGAAGGTCCCGAAGACGTCCACCAGGAGGTGTGTGGCCACGCTCGACACCGCACATACCCCGGTGGCGCCCACCGCCGCGACCGAGAGGCCCGCGCGAGTCTCCCCGAGCGAGTAGTTGAGGTTGGACGTGGCGGGCACCGGTTGATCGCAGGGATAGACCGTGAGGAAGCCGGCGGCCGCGGGTGCCACGGTGGTCACGCCCAAGACGGCCGCCGTGGCGCTGGAGGGCGGCAGGATCTGGAAGGGCACCAGCGGCTCCAGGGGAGGCCCGGCGCGGGTGTCGAGTGCGCGGTACGGCGTGGTCGGCAAGAAGCCCGAACCGGACGGCCCGAACGTCGCCGTGAGATCCGCGATCAGGTGGGTGGTGGCGTGGGTGTAGATGGAGGCGCCTTGCCCCGGCAGGCGCGCCACGACGCCGGAGTTGGCCACCGGCACCGAGACCCCGTAGTTGAGCAACGACACCTCCGGCATTGGCAGCCCTTGCGGCCAGAGCGTGAGGTAGCCATCTCCTACGGCGTCCGCGGCGGTTACGTTGAGGACAACCCCAGCGCTGGCCGCGTCGAGCCCCGGCGAGAAGCTCACCGCGGTTCCACCCAAGACCCGCCCGATCGGGTCGCCGCTGAACCCCTCCAGCCCCGCGCTCCCCTGGCGCGTGTCGAAGAGCCGCACGGGCACTTGGGGGACGAGGCGGGCGGGGAGGCCCACCGTGTTCAGAGCTGGGAGGGGCGCTGTGGGATCCAGCACCGAAGGGCGCTCGCAGTGGGGTGAGGGGCCAGCGCCGGTCGCGTAGATCGCGAGGTGTGAGCCCACGACGCGCTCGTTGCCGTCCGAGGGGTGGTTCTTCACGCCCTGGCCGGCGAGCCAGAAGGTGGACGACCCGCCGCCGTCCAGGTTGAACGCCCGCGAAGCGCCGAGCTCGATGAGCACGGCGGCCGCCTCGAGGCAGGTCATGCCGCGCCAGCTACCGCGGCCGTCCACGACGATGACGACCAGCTTGTTGCCGTCCGCCGACAGGCCGACAGAGGTGCGCGGGTCGATCGGGCAGTCGTTGGGGAGCAGCTGCCCGTCCAGCGCGGTGGACCAGTGCCCGCTCAAGACCTCTTGCATCCACGCCGGGTCGAACTGCTTGTCCTCCGAGTTGTCGTAGATCTGAGCTCGCTCGGCGCCGAACGCGAGCACCGCGTCCAGAAACAGCGTCTCGGGCCACGGCACACCCGCGTGGGCCGCGATTCCGTAGGTGACGTACTCGGGGCGCCCGATACACGGCGGAAACGGGGAGGTCGCGGGGTTCACGTCCACGGGCCGGCACGACCAGTCGGCGTTGATCGCGAGCTGGGCGCCGACGCTGGTGGCGAACACCGAGGTGCGCTTCTTCCGCTCTTCGAAGGCCGTGTGGCGCACCGACACCCCTGGGGCGCAGAGGTCGATCACCGCCGCGTGGAGGTTGAGGTTGTCCGGCCCCGTGCGGTGGAGGTGGGTGATGCCTGGAAACGGGGTGCTCCAGGTGTCGGCCCCGAGCGCCGGGCCACTCCAGGCAACTAGCGCCACAACGACCCAACACCGCATCGATCACCTCTCCTCGGCGCGAGTCTCCGCTCGCGGGACTCGTGGTTTCGCACTATACGACGCGCCATGACAACTCACGCCACCGAACAGCCCAAGGACCGCGCCGTTCTCGTGGGCCTCCTCCTGCCCGGCATGACCGCCGCGGAGGTCCACTCCAGCCTCGACGAGCTCCAGCGCCTGGCGTCCACGCTGGGCCTCCGCACCGTGGGACGCCTCACGCAGAGCCGCCCGAGCTCGCAGCAGATCGTGGTCCTCGGGCCCGGGAAGCTCCGTGAGCTCGCTGCCTGGACGGGCGGCCCGGGAGTGGTGCCACAAGGCGCGTCCAAGCGAACGACTGGCTCCCAGCCCAAGGAGGCGGAGGAGCCGGAGCCCCCCGAGGTGACGGACGAGGAGGACGCGGAGAGCCCGGCGGCGCCGCCCACGCAGCGGGCTGACGTGGTGATCTTCGACCACGATCTCTCGCCGTCCCAGCTGCGGAACCTCGAAGGCGCCACCGGTGCGGAGGTGCACGACCGGTCGTCCGTGATCCTCTCGATCTTCCAGCGCCACGCGAGGACGCGGGAAGCGCGAATCCAGGTCGAGATCGCCCGCCTCTGCTACCTGGCGCCGCGCCTCCGGGCCACCGGCGGAAGCAGCGAACGCCAACGCGGTGGGATCGGCGGCAAGGGCGCCGGCGAGTCGTCCATCGAGCTCGACCGACGGCGCGTGCGCGACCGGATCGCCGAGCTCCGGCACGAGCTCCTCGCAGTGCAGGGCGAGGTGGACGCGCGTCGCTTCCGGCGGGCCGAGCGCAACACGGTGGCCCTCGTGGGGTACACCAACGCCGGCAAGTCGTCCTGGATGCGGGCCCTGACCGGCAGCGAGGTGCTGGTCAAGGACCAGCTCTTCGCCACGCTCGAC
>SXOO01000108.1 GCA_005776725.1 Pseudomonadota bacterium
GAACAGCGTGCCGCCCTCCGCCTCGCCGACCAGCCCGCCGCGCTCCGTCATCCCGGGGTTCGGGAAGTTCTTCACATGGCCGAACAGCTCCACGTCGAGGAGGCTCGCCGGGATCGTGGCGGCGTTGCGCGCGATCATCGGACCGCGCCGCTGCGAGCGTCGGTGGACGGCCTGCGCCACGCGCTCCTTGCCAGCCCCGGACGGGCCGAGGACCAGGACGTGCCCCTTCTGCCGCGCTACGAACGCGAGGCGGTCGAGTAGCCCGAGCATCGCGGGAGAGCGCCCGACGAGGCCGTCCTCGCCGTCTCCGGCACCGTCGCCCACCTCGACGACGTCGCCGACGGCTGCCGCGACGAGCACGGCCACATCGCCCACCTCGACCACGTCGCCGGCAGCCACGATCGCTTGGACGACCTGCCGGCCCCCGACGCGCAACGGGGCCTTCCCGAGGTTCTCGACGCTGAGCTTCGCGGGGCTCACCCGCAGCACGCGCAGCTGCCGTCGGCTGAGGTGGGGCGACTCCAGCGGCGGCCCGCACAGGACGCGAGGCTCGCTCCCGTCGCCTTCACCGCGCCCGAAGACCCCACGATCGCCGAGGATCTCCCCCGCACGCGCGAGCGAGCCACGCGGCTCGCCGCGAACGCAGGCCAGCACCAGGGCGACCCGGGGCGTGCTGCCGCCGGCGCGGGCGCGTGGGCCGTCGAGGGTGGTCTCGTCGCTCATCGGGCCCGAGCTCGTGCCGTGCTGATGAGGTCGTTCACCCACAGGCGGGGGTAACCAAGGGCTGCGAGCGCCTCGTAACGCTGGTGCTTCTCGCCGAGGGCGTCCAGCAGCTCGGCCTCGATCATCCGGGTCTCCACGGCCACCGCGAGATCACCCTCGCCCCGCACGTCCGTCCACGGGAGCACAGCCTCCGCGGCAAGCTTCTTGATCTCGGCGGCAGCGGCTTTCCCGAGCCACGCGTTCCTCGCGGCCAGCAGCTTCCCCGCCTGATAGTTGGCGCGTCGCAGCGCCTCCGTGGCGTCGAGGTCGAAGCTGGCCGCCTCCGCTCGGCGGCGCTCGGCGTCCACGCGCTCCCGCGATGAGGCCACCCGCGCGTACGTGCGAAGGAGCTGCGGTCGGTCGTTCGGAGACGCCGAGGCGAGCCGGCGCTCCAGCTCTGCCTCTACCTCGGCCGCGGGTCGCCCCTCCGCGAGTCCGAGGCGCGCCTCTGCGGCGTCACACTGCGCGCGGCCGCTCGCGCTGTGGTCGCGCCACCGGGCTCGGAGCGCCCGCGCGGCGTCCCAGCGCGCGTCGCAGAGGAGCCCCTGGTGGGCGAGGCTGAAAGTCCAGTCGAGGTTGGAGTCGCGGCCCAACGTGGTGACGCGCGTGATCCGCGCCAGGGCCCGCTGTGTGGCCTCGGCGCACTGACCGTCCAGGATCCGCGCCGCGAGCCCCATGTGCTCGGCGTAGAGGTTGCCCGGCTCTGCCGTGAGCGCCTTGTCGAACAACGCGGCTGCGCCGGGACGGCCGGAGAACAGCGCGGCCTCGGCGGCGATGTCGGGATCGTCCAGCGAGACGCGCAGCCGCTCCAGGAGCGGGTGAATCTCGGCGCCCCGGCCGCGGAACCCCAGCGCACGAATGAGGCGCGAGGCGCCCTCCTCGTTGCGCGGCGCGATCTGGAGCAGCGCCACCGCGTGGCGCTCGACCTCGCCCAGGTCCAAGACGCCGGACGCGAAGAAGCGCACCACCAGCAGGTAGCTCCTGGCGTCGAGGTCGAGCGGCCACCGCTCGAGGTGGGCCTCGAGGCGGCGTAGCGCCGTCACGGCGTCCCCGCGGGCGTGGGCTTCTGCGGCCGCCGCGAAGTCGCGCAGGCGCTCCGGGCAAGATGGCAACTGGGCCAGCTGTGCTGCGCGACGCGCCAGGTCGTCCAGGCGCCCCTCGGCTCTGAGCCCCTGCAGCTCGAGGGCTCGCGCTTCCGCGAAGTCGGGGGCGAGGCGCAGGGCCCAGGCGAGGTTCTCGGAGACCTTGGCGTCGTCGGCCACATGCAGGGCCAGCCGCGCGGCGTGATAGGCGGCCCACGCGTCGGCGTTGGCTTGAATCCCCGCCGGCTCCTCGAACGCCGTCCCCAGCGCCTTCGCCACCGCGGCGGCGGTTGCCCGCCCGAGCCGGACGGGGTCTTCGTCCACCAGATCCACGACCCGTGCCGGCGTGTCTTGTGGCGGCAGCAGGAGCTCGACTCGAAGCGCCCGGCCTTCCCTCCTCCCGCGCACGGCGAGGTCCACGTGGCCCAACGCGCGGCCCTCGCGGGTGAGAGAGGCGAGCCCCGGCGGGTTCCCCACCACCACTTCCAGAGAGGCGGCGACGAGGCGCTCGGGAGCGCCCTGCAGCGCGGCGCGCGTCACCTCCGAGATCACCGGCCCTGCGACACCCTCGAACTCGAGCACCGCGACGACCGGTCTCTGGAGGCCCGGCAGTAGCGGGGCGAGGTCGACGCCCCCCGAAGGATCCGAAGGTGGTCGCGAACGCACCGCCGCGGTCTCGGCTCGGCCGGGATCGGCCGCCACGCCCGTCGCAGCAACGCCTAAGTCCCGCGCCTGCTCCGGGCCGGGAGGCGGGGAGGGCTCCAGCGTGTGCGCGCGCCGTTCAGCCTCGCTCGAAAGCGCAGGCACCTGGGCGGCATCTGACGAAGCCGGGCGCTCGTCGTTGAAGCGGAGCACCGCCCAGCCAACCGCCAGGGCGCCGAGCGCGCCTGCCACCACGGCGGCCACTTGCCGGCGCGAGCGGCCCTCGGCACTCGTGGCCAACAGCCGGGTCGGGCCCGTCTCGCTCTCGACGAGCTCGGCCGTCGCGCGGCTGTTCGGCGCTCCGGAGACTCCGTGGCGCGCGGCTGAGTGGTCGGACGTGGCAATCGGCGCGCCCGGGGGGGACGCGGCACCTTCGAGCGCGGCCGCCAGCAGCCAAGCGAGGCGCTCTGCGAGCTGGGCGCCGTCGCGCGGCCTGGCGTCCGGCGAGACCGAGAGGCAGGCCTCCACGAGCGCCGCTACGTCGGCCGGTACGGCTCCGAGCGCAGAGAGGGGGCGATGGATCGCCCCGGCCACGGCGGCGGCGGTGGCCCCGGTGGACTCGCGCCGGAACGGGTGGGTCCCGGACAGGAGCGTGTAGAGCAGAGTCCCGAGCGCGAAGACGTCGGTGGCCGGAGAGACCGGATCGCCGTGGACCTGCTCGGGTGCCATATAGGCGGGTGTCCCGACAGCGGCCCCCGTGGAGGTGATCCGGTCGTCCCCTGACGCGTGCCGCGCGAGGCCGAAGTCGATTACCCGGAGGTGGCCGCTCTTGGACTCGATGAGGAGGTTCGAAGGCTTCACGTCGCGATGGACCAGCCCCGCGGCATGTGCGGCCCCGAGCGCCGACGCCGCCTGCCGCACCACCTCCAGCGCCTCGCTACAGGGCCAACGCGCCCCGAGGCGGGCGGCCAGCGGCTCCCCGTCGACGTATTCCATCGCGATGAACAAGGCGCCGTCGGCCTCGCCGAGCTCGTAGACCTCGACGATCCCGGGATGGCGAAGCGCAGCCAAGGCCCGCGCCTCGCGCCAGAACCGGACCCTCGCCTCCCCGTCGTCCGCGCGCAGATCGCGGATCGTCTTCAACGCCACGCGCCGCTCGAGGCGCTCGTCGAAGGCCAGCGACACCGACCCCATCCCGCCCTCCCCGAGCGGGCCCAAGATCCTGTAGCTCCCGACTCGCTGCGTGCGACCGGGCTCGAGGGTCGGTTGATCGGACACGGCCCCAGCCTACCCGATCGGCGGCGGGCTTGAAGCTGGCGATGGGCTCAGCGAGTGAGATGTGGCGCTGTAAGTGGCTGAAATTGCTAACGGCACGGCGGCGCCGCCGGCTGGCCCGGGGCTTGCGATGGACCCCATCCAACTTGGGGGAGAACCACCGCGATGACCACACGCCCGACACGCCTCACCGTAGAGACGCAGCGCGCCATCCTCGGCGCTTACGCCCGGCGGGCGGCTCCTCGTCCCCTGCCAGGCGGGCTGGACGCCGAGGACCTGGCGCAGGAGGCCTGGTTGCGTCTCGCGCAGCGGTACGACGACCTCGACGAGCGCGAAGCCGGTAGCTTCTGTGGCCTGGCCCGCGCCGCGGTGCGCAACCTGGCCACCGACGCCCTGCGGCGGAGCCGGTTCGAGGCGACCGAAGCGCCGGAAGCGCTACCGGACCACGGACGAGACCCCGGGATCAGCGTCGACGTGGCCCGGTTGGGGGCCGCCCTCTCGCGCCTCGACCCGGCGGCGGCGCGTTTCCTCCTGGCGGTCGAGGACCTCGGCAGCGTCCCGGCCGCTCAGCGCGACGCCAGCTGGCCGCCGCGGTCGCCGTATTACCACCTGAGCCGACTCCACGAGGCGCTCCGCGACGACCTCGGCGTCTGCCTCAACGACCGTGGTGCGCCTCACCCGGGAAAGGACTCACCTGGGGAGCGACCCGAGGTCCGCCGGGCGGCCTGGCTGGGCTCCCCGGCGCGAACGACAGCGTGACGAAGGCCCCCCACAACGCGGCCGAGCCCCTCGTCTCGGGCCGGTCCGTGCGTAGGGAGTCCAGGAGCGCGAGCTGCGCCTGCTGGAGCGCTTCGGCGAGCGGGCGGCCCTCCAGCCACGCCGTGTAGAAACCGTCGAAGAGGGCGGTGGTCTCGTCGTTCGGGACCTCCCAGAGCGACGCGACCACCGCTCCGGCGCCCGCCACGCCGAAGCTTCGCGCGAGGCCCAGCGCGCCCTCTCCCGCTACCGCGTCACCCCGCCCGGTCTCACAGGCCGAGAGCACCACCAGCGCCGTGCCCTCCAGCTCGGCGCCGGCGAGGTCGCGCGCGGTGAGGAGGCCGTCTGCGCCCAGGTCGCCGCCACGGTTCGCGCCTGACAGTACGAGCGCGGACCGCCGCAGCGGGTCGCCACCCTCGCACGCAGGCGGAGAGAAGTACCCGTGGGTGGCGAGGTGGATGGCGCGACTTCCGGAGAGCGCCGCCAACACGCGGCGCTCGTCGGCGGCGCCTCCCACCGCGAGCCGCGTCCCCGGGAATTCGCGGCCGAGCGCGAGGGCCACCGACGAGGCCTCGGTGGGCACCAGAGACTGCCAGGTGCGCCCCGGCCCGCAGATCCCGCCGGCGCGGCGGTGGGCCTCGCTGGCCGTGTTGGCCGCGAGCTGGAGCTCCGAGCCGCACCCGGCGCCGTCGCAGCGGCTCCAGTGGCCCGACAGGTCCGCGGCTTCGTCGTACTGCAGGTCTCCCACCACCAGGGGAGGGCCCGACGCCGGGGGCGGCGAGACGCGTGTAGCGGCCGCGGGGTAGGGCAGGGTGCTGACCGCGCTGCGCTCCACCACGTACCGCGCCCCGTCGGTGAGCGCCGCCAGCGGGACCTCGACGAGCCGCCCGTCCGGGACGTACCAGAGCCGCGGCGGGGGCTCGCCGAGGGCGGCGTGGAGTCGGCTATAGATCGCCTTGCTCGCCGCCTCGAGCGCCTTGTAGGCCCCGGGGCAGCCGGCGTCCTCGCAGCGCGCGGCGGCGTCGGTCGCGCGTCGCCACTCGGAGACCTCGGCGTCTACCTGTGCAGCGGACCCGAGCGACACGCGCGTCACGGAGCAGCCCTTCGGGGCGACGCGGAAGGCGTCGTAACGACCCTCGGAGGCCGCGCCGGGCGTGAAGCGGTCGAAGCGCACCACGTTCCACAACGTCGCGTCCGCCCGTGCCAGGGCCTCGCAGACTGATGGCACCGTGAGGCCGACGAGGCGCCCCGCGCCTAGCCGCCGCCCCAGCGCCTCGGCCTCCGCCGCCTTGCCGGGGGTCATGATGAGGCGCAGGCGCTCGCGCTCCAGGGCGCGCCGGGCGGGATCTTTGCGGGTGGCGCGTCGCTCGTCGTGCCACAAGGTCTCCGCTAGCGTCCCGGCGCCCTGCCACACCAGCACCTCCCCGAAGATCACGGGCGCATCCTGTGGCCCGTCGAAGAGCGACAGGGAGACCTCGTAGGGCGCGCGGACAGAGCTCAGGAACCGGAGCACGCCGAGGTCGGAGTCGGCGCCGCTGAGGTTCGCCTGGAAGTGGTCCCGGAGGATCGCAAGCACCCGAGGCTGCAGCGCCCGCGCCCCGCTCACGTCGCCCGCGCCCCACTTGGCGACCACCAGATTGCCCAGCGTGGACGAGACGTCCGGATGCCAGCCCCCGAGCAGCGCCTCGCGGTGCGCGAGCGCCCGCTCCAGCGTGGGGACGTCACGGTCCAGCGCGCCGCGGTTGTTCAGGATGGTGGCCACGACGGGATGCGCCTCTCCGTGTGCCCGCGTGGCCTGCGCCAAGGCGTCGTCGTAAGCGGCTCGCGCGCTGGCGCGGTCGCCCGTGGCCGCCAGCGCCGCGGCGAGGCTCTGCAGCGTGGAGGGCTCCGCCGGGTGACCCTCACCGTGCGCCACGCGGACACGCCGAAGCGCCTCCCGCAGAGCGGTCACGGCCTCGGCGGTGGCGCCCCGAGCGAGCAGCGTGACCCCGAGGTTGGTGGCCGCCACGACCCCGACCGGGTGTGCGTCGCCCAGCGCTTCGGCCCGCGAGAGTACCTCGCGCTCCAGGGCCTCCGCCCCCGCCAGATCGCCCAGCGCCACCAGCAGCGAAGCGAGGTTGCCGTGGGCGGTCAGCGTCCAGGGGTCGCCGGGGCCGCGCGTCAAGGCTAGCGCGTCGACCACGCGCGTCAGAAGGGCGCGAGACTCGTCGAGCGCCCCGGCCTGGGTCAGCGCCACTGCGAGGTTGTTGCGCACGGACGCCGTGCTCGGGTGGTGCGTGCCCATGACGCTCTCGGTGATCACGAGGGCGCGTCGGCCGGCCGCGACCGCGTCCTCGAGGCGGCCCAGGTGGGAGAGCACGGTGCACAGGTTGTTGAGGGTGTTACCCACCAGTACGTCGTCTGGGCCGAGCGCGCCGCGCCGTCGCTCCAGGGCGTCGCGGAGGTCGGTCTCGGCCTCGGCCGTGCGGCCCACCATGTCCCGCAGGAAGCCCCGATTGCTCAGCGCCTCGGCCACGAGCGGGTGGCCGGCGCCCAGGAGCGCCTGCCGGGTCGCCAAGATTCGGTCGGTCTCGGCGAGGGCCTCATCGAGGCGGCCCGCAGCGACCAGCGGAAAGAGCGCCAGGTTGGCTGCGTGGAGGCGGTCCAGCTCGGCGCGGGTGGCCGTCGGGAGCTTCTCGGTGCCGAAGGTGCGAAACCGAAGGCGCGCGAGCTCCAGGTGCTGCGCGAGGGGGCTCATGGGGTCGAGCGCGCCGCCGTCGACCGCGCGGCCCTCAATCGCAGCCACCGCGGCGGCTCCGAAGCGCACGACCGCGAGGCACCTGGGGCTGGCGGGGCTGGTGCGCGGAGCGCCCGGGACCTCCTCACACTCCTGCCGGCAGAGCGCCTGGTCCGGTCCCGCGGCGGGGCAGAGCTGCGCTTCCGCGGGGCTCGCGAGCAGTACGCCGAGCGACGCCACGAGGACAGCGAGCCTATGAGCGTGAAGGCTCAATGTCTCCGGCATAGCAGCGTCCCTCCGTGGCCCGAGCGTTCCCGCCAGTCGTCTTGCTACAGGTCAATCATGCCACGGGATCGTGAACCCGCCCTCGCGCCAGACCGCCGTGAGCCCACCCTTAGTCGGGTAACACCGGAGCAGGAAGCGCCGTCCGCTGACGACGGAGGCGAGCCCCTCCCAGCCCTGAGCCTCGAGGGACTTCGCCTCCCCGACGCTGATCGGCGCGGCGAGCCAGGTCATGTCGTCCTCGCCACCGGACCAGTCGATTCGCTCGGCAAACACGACCGCGAATCGCTGGCCACACGCGCACGCCGTGAGCCGCACGCTGAAGTGCGACTCTTCGACGAGCGCGGCGACGTGAGCGCGGCGAATCGCGATCCAGGCGCGTTCGCCGTCGTCGCCGAAGCACTGCTCACAGCCGAACGGACGGGCGCTCATGGTGCTCGTACTGGTACCACGTCGAGTGGGGTCACGATCGTGCGGGTCCCACGCGGCGTATCGAGGTGGACCCGAAGTTCCCAGCGGATGCGCCGAAACGGCCAGAACGCGCTCGCCGGGCCCGCGGTGGGCACCGTGAAGGTGACGGGCCCTCCGCAGGCCTGGACCGACCCCGCCGCGCGCTCCTCGTCGCGGTAGGTCCAGTCCGTGGTGGTCGTCTTGCTGCCGCGGCGCGTGGTCGTGACCTGGCGGCCCGACCACTCCTGGTGCACCAGCGTCCACCGGATCGCGGCTGGCGACCCACGGACGACCACGGCGCCTGTCAGGACGTCGCCGAACCGCGCCGTGGTCGGCCCGCGCCAGGACGCGCCCACCCGGAGCCGGAGGCGCAGCCCCGTAGACGTCTCCTTCACACCCTCCCATGCGCCTCGCAGGATGAGCGCGGTGAAGCCGAGCCAGCCGGCTGCAGGTCCGAGCTCGCCGTGGCCGAGTGCCAGGACGCCAGCGATGGCCATTGCGACCACGAAAGCCGCGCAGGGGACACCGATGAACACCACGGCAAACGCGATCCAGGCCCCCCGCGACGTGTCCACGCTGAGCCTGGCGCGGCGCGCCGACGCGGCCGCACGCGCCACCAAGACGGGGTCGTCGGGGGCAGGCTGCACCTGGAGCTCTGCATCGACGGAGGGCCCGTCCGGCATGAGGCGCGCCCGCACCCAGTAGTCCACGGTCACGAGCCTCCCCTTGAAGTCCACGGCCTCGACGGGGAGCGGGAGCACGAAGCGGGCGGAGACGGGCGCCATGACCTCCTGATGACGGAGCACCACACACTCCTCGAGGACGTCGAACGCGTCTTCGTCTGACCGCTCCCCCCGCGCGTCCCGGAGCAGACGAACGCGGACGGCGTCGCAGCGGCCTGCCGCCGGAAGAGCTACCGTGACGGAGCCGTGGACCCGCCCGCCGGCGGCCGGGCGGCTCTCGTCCACGGAGAGGGTCACCGTCGGCTCGGTCACCGCGGCGGCGATCGGCGCTTCGGGTGGGGGAGCGAGGGCGAGCGCAACCGAGCCGCAGTGCTCGCAAACGAGCCCACGGGGACCCGGCGTGAGCCGGCCGCCACACGGTCCACACCGCGTGTCCAGCCCCTGCAGGAAGGTGCTGACGAGGCGCTCGTTCGGAGCGTCGTGGTAGAGCGGGAGGTCGCGAGTGGCCAGCAGCATCGCGAGCGGCCCCAGGAAACGCGAGCGGGGGAGCTCGAGGTGCTCCTCGAGCTCGGCGAGCGTGACGCCGCCGCGCGTGCTGACGAGGGCGAGTACCTCCTCGCGGAGCTGCCGCCGGAAGTCGAGCTGCTCCGGAATGCGACGAAGCACCTCGTGCACGACCGCCCACGCGCATCGACCGAGGACGTACACACCCCCGAAGGACGCAATGAGCCCGATCATGCCGCCCACACCCATCACCGACTTCGGGCCGAGGGCCATGATCAGCGCGCCGATGAGGTTCACGAGGAGAAGCCAGCCGCCCCAGCGAAGCCAGCGGGGGAGCCACGGCTCAGCCGACACGAGCGAGCTCCAGAGCCCATGCTGCACGCGAAGCCGCAACGCCCGAAGGCGCGCCGCCGGCGGCGGGAGCGGCTCGAAGCGTCCATAGCCGCAGCTCGCGCAGGTGAGGATTCCGGCGCCTGGCCGCACCAGCCCGCCCCCGCACGTGGGACAAGACTCGTCCCGCGACCCGACGGGTCGAACGCCCTCGGGCGTGTCGACGAGCCCAAGATCGTCCTCGAGGAGCCGCTGGGCAACCAGCCGGCGCAGTCGGCTGGCATCGAGCCACGAGCGGGTGATGAGGCCCGTCGTGAGCAGGTGACGCACGGCCGCGCGCTCGATGGGCGCGAGCGCCACTGCGGCCAGGCCACCGGGTATTCGGCCGAAGAGCCGAAGGAGCTGCCAGACCCCCCGAAACGCCAGGGGCAGGCCAAGTACCAGGCCCGGCGCCACCCAGAAACACGCCAGGATGAGCAGAGAGCCCCAGAAGCCTTGGATACGCGTGTGGCCCAAGACCGCGAGGAACAGGTACGACGCCCCGCCGATCAGCACCGCGAGCCAGGCGAGCCCGAGGTTCACGAGCGCGTCCAGGCGCCGCGCCCGTCGGACCACGGCGATGCGGGCGAGCGCGAACGCCGCGGCCTGACTGCGCCCTGCGAGCGCGTTCATCGATCGCTCCGTCTCAGGAGCGCACCAGCGTCCGGGCCCAAGCCTCGATGGCCTGGAACGGCGGATAGCTGTCTTGCTCGCGATTCGAGCCACCAAACCGCACGAGCGGGCAGTTGTTGGACGGGTCGAAGACCTGCTGATGGACCGACGCACCGGTGCGGCGATCGTAAATGACCGCGCGGGTTTGCCGCAGGAGCAGCGTGACGTCGGGCTCTCGCTCTCCTTTGGCGGTGCGCTCGCCGGGGCAGAGTCGGCGGCCCATGATGGCCGGCTGCGGGTGGGTGAGGAGCACGTAGTCGAGCTCCTGGAGACGGCCGGCGCGGCCGATGTGCCTCTTCGTCCCGCCGGGCCAGTAGAGGCTGTCGTGCGGGTGCGGGTCTGCCGGCTCCTGCCCGAAGAGGACCGGCCCGTTCTCGGCGGCGCGCAGGAGCTCGCCGACCGTGTAGTTCAGGTTGACCGCCGGGACGGGGGTGGCGCCGCTCCGTCCATCGCGCAAGCTCAGGTGCAGGGCGTGCGGATAGACGAACGCCTCGAGCTCCCGCCATGTGCGTGCACCGAGTAGCTCGAGCACGGGCTGGCGAATGAGCGTCAGCGTTGATTCCGTACGGCCGCGCTTCGGCCCGAGCGACCAGGTACCTCCCTCGCCTGTCCCCTCCAGCGTGATGAAGAGCCCGTCTCCGTAGCCGGAGACCTCCACCCGACCGCCGCCCACGATCTCGCCCTTGGTGCCCGCCCAGTCCACGACCAGCTCGCGCGGCGTTGCGGGAGCCGGCGCAGCCGAGGTGACGCGGTCTCTGACGACGCGGTCCGGCACGCTTCGCAGGCCGATCACGATGCCCACAGGGACTGCGCAAGCGGCCAGCGGCCAGAAGCGGTCAAGCGTCACGCGCCGCGCCTCTGGGCGACCCCTTTGGGCCACAAGAACTACGCCCGCCAGACAGAGGAGGGCGCCCGGGACGAGGTAGAACAGCCCCGTCTCTGAGGTTGGTGAGAAGATGTGGCTATCGTACGAGCGAATTGGCCAAGCCCATGGTTTTACTGTCAGTAGCGCGCCGGAGATCGCTGTGAGAACGGCCCCGAAGAGGGGCAGATTGCGCAACCCGAAGACGATCGACAGAACCCCCACCATGACGGCGTGCGGGACAGTGCCCATCAGCATCGGCTCTCGAGCGATGACCAGGCTTCTGCCCAGGAGCACGCCAGCCGCGAGCAGCAGTACTGCATCAATACGCCGCGCCCGAATGAGCGCCGCCCGAGCTGGGATCGGCTCCGGGGTGCGCGGAGCCGGCGTCAGACTCGCCGGAGTGGCAGCTGGCGCGTGCGAGGGCGCCTTCGGCGGTCCGTGCTCCACTTTCGAGCGGGCGACGAGGGTGGCGCCGCAGAAGCTGCAGGTGATCGCCACGTCCGGCAACGCCGACACGGGCGCCGGAGCACCGCAAGCGGGACACTCGAGCTCGAGCGGAGAGGTCATGCCAACCACTCGCGCATCGGTACCCGCGCCGGTCACTGGCAGGCGTAGATCGCGACGGTCTCGGTGTCGGAGGCCAGCTTGCACTGGGGGGCACTGGCCGTGGGGCTCCAGCTGAAAGAGTCCTGGTGGACCCAGACGTCCGGCGTGCCCTTCTGGCCTTCACTGGCCTCCCAGCTTGCGATGGCCGCGTAGTTGTTACAGCGACCGCCGTCGGCATCCGTGTCGTGGGTCGTGCAGCCGACCGACCGACCGAGGACCTGGTTGAACTGCTGGCAGATGGCCTGGAAGTCGGCCTGTGACCAGGAGCGCGCCGGACGGTAGGCGTTGCAGCCGTTCGGGATCGAGTCGGCGCTGCCCGAGATGATGGAGGACCGCAGGCAGATGCCGTCGAACACGATGCCGTTCTCACAGAGCTTCTTGGTGCATGTGCTCTTTGGGAACCCCGCGCAGTTCCAGCCGAACTCCGCCTGGCAGGTGGCGGAGCAGCCGTCGCCGTCAGCGGTCCCGCTGTCGTCGCAGCCCTCCGGGCTCTGGACGTTGCCGTCTCCGCACGCCGAGTTGAGGCCCACGAACGCGGCGCCCACGCAGACCTTCACGCGGGCGTCGGTCGTGTCCAGGAAGATGAGGCCCTGGGTGGTGGGGCCACATGGCGATGGCGGGCCGGCGGACACGTGCAGGCGGGCATTCTGGAGCTGGTGGTTCGTCAGGTTCATCGTGGCGCGAACCTCCACCTCCTCCGACGCCAGGTAGCCGACCGTGATCGACGCGCCGGTCACGAGGCCCGTCGCTTCGTTGCCGTTGGCGATGGCGTCGGCGATGCGAATGGTCCAGGTGCCCTTCGGATCGGTGCCAAGGAACTGGGCGAGAGCGCCGGCGTCATCGGCAGGGGCTGAGAACGTCTTCGTCAGGGTGCCTTGCCCGCTGAGCAAGACAGGCGGAACCAGCGAGACCATCGCGGCTCCCGGAGGTGCGATGAAGACCCTGAGATCCGTGTGGAACGGGTGCGACAGCGCGACGTAGACCGACAGACTGGTCAACGCGCCGCCGGTTGCGACGTCCACCAGGACGTCGACGAAGCTCCCGATCGGCTTCGGCAGGCTGGCGGCGCCGTAGGTCCTCAGGAGCGAGTTCGACAGGGTCCCGTTCGACACCTTCGCGAGCCCATCGGCGGGCAGGTCTGACACCTGCACCGAGCCGGACTCGAGGATGGCGGTCCGGAGGTCGAGATCGAGCTCCGACATCGTTACGCATCCGGAGCACACGAGGTCCTTGGCCACGTCAGCGACCGCCGCGTGCTCGGCCTCTTCCGCGTGGAGCGCCACATACGCGTAGGCGACCGCGTGGATCGGCTCGCGGGGCAGCTCCTCCTCCGGTCCTCCCTGGGCCAGCGGCGCGATGCCGAGCCACACTCCGGACGCGTCGGCGAGCACCTCGGGCAGCAGCGGGTCCAGCGCGTCGTCGCCGAGGACGAGGTCGAACACCCCGGCGTCGACGTCGACCTCGATCGTCTCGTCGTGAAGGACTTCGCCGCCAGTCGACGCGCTCCAGAGACGCACGTGCAGGGTCTCTGGGCCCGTGACCGGTCCTCCGGCGTTCGAGAGCACGCCCTGCACCCGCAGGCCGTACGGAACCGCCATGGCCGAGCTTGCGGCGAGCACGAGGCCGGCCAAGAGCAACAAGGACATTCGAGTGACCATCGGGAACCTCCTGGACCAGAACGCAAAGCTGAGGCCGACCTGAACCTTCGGCGCGACCGGTTGGAACGCATCGAGACTCGCAGTATGGGCGTCGGCGCGAGCAGGTGCGAAGACCCCGAGGATAAGCATCGCCGTGCTCTGCGCTGCGAGACAATAGCCGACCCCGGGGCCCTGGCGCGAGGGGGCAAGCCCCGGTCGGAACCTTTCCAGGCTGGCACCGGTCCCAGCCCACGGAGCTCGTCCATGGCATTCCGGATGGCGCTCCAGTATCGCGTAGTCTACTGAGCGCTCGCGGTCCAAGTCCCGAGGCCCGTCGCCGTGCCCGGGATACCGGGCGGATCAGTGCCGACTGCTTCCCCCTGCCACGTCCCTTCGAAGAGGTCGCCCTGGAGTGAACCCGTCAGCGTCCCCTCGAAGAGCACGCTGACCGTTCCTGTTCCGAAGTCGAAGAGCGCGACGCTCCCGTCCGTCATCTTGGCGTTGAGCTGCGCGGTCTCCGGGTTGTAGCCGCCCGACAAGTGCAGCTTGAACGGGTAGAGCTCGAGGGCCAGGCCGTCCATATCACCGACCACGATGAGCTTCTTCTCGATGCACTCGACCTCGAACGCGAGGGTGCCCTGCACGGGGAGCGAGTCGCTCGAGTTGGCCCCTGGGATAGGGAAGGGCACCTCATAGGAGATGAACCCGGCGAAGGTCCCGCTCCAGTTCGGGGCGATGCCGACGGACTCACATTCACTGAAGACGCTCCCGTCGCCCACCGGCGGCAGCTCGGGCAGTGGTCCGAGGTCCGAAGTGACCAGCGAGTCCGCGCCGAGCACATCGGTGAGCAGCTCGGCGACCGCGTCCGGACTCGGCGGGTTGGTGTCTGGCAGCCCGCCTCGGGCGTCGACGGCTCCCTCGGCGTCGGCCCCGGAGCCGATTTGCGGGAGCTCCGAGTTCAGCGCATCGGCGCTGGTGAAGGCGTCGCTATCGCTCTGACTTCCATCGGCGCTGCTCGCGTCGGTGGCGGTGCAGACGTTGCGGAGGCAGCGCAACGGGGCTTCGCAGTCCGCGGTCTTCACGCAGGAGTCGCCTTCAACCCCTAGCCGGCCACCTCCGGAGGAACCCTCGCCGGTCGAGTCACAACCCGCAGTGGCGGCGGTGAGGAGAGCGGCGGCGATCAGGAAGCGGCGCATATTCGGAGGTCCCCCACTGGAGCGGGCGCCGAAGTTGGGCGGAACGGCACCGCGAACATCATGCCGTGTCCGGCGCGTTCGTGCAGCTCTACAGCCGCGTGGCGCAGCGTAGCGAGCAATGTCGGCGTCCTCTACTGCGAGCCACGCACGAGGTGGTTGAAGCCGCCCGTTGGGGTCGCGGACTCTCCGATCCCGCTGAGGACGGCCGTCGTCGCGCCCGAGGTGATGGAGTCGAGGACCGTCACATCCCAGACCCTTCGGTTGATCCAGAGCCCCACTTGCGCCACCCTCGGAGCGTCTCCCGTCCGCGTCATTGCGGACTCGTACGCGCCGACAGCGCTCGCCCAGTTCGCATCCGCCCCCCCGCCTTGAGGAGCCGTCGCCATGGCCTCAGAGACACCCGACCTCGCCAGGTGTTCCCGTCGAAGTGGCATCATCTCCTCCGGCCCGGCCATGGGGTGGCGCCGGCCGCGGATGTGGCTGGCCCTTGGCGCCGCCTTGACGGCCGGATGCTCGACGGAGCCATCGGAGACTCCGGAAGACGCCGTGTCCGGCGGAGGCGGAGACGACGCGCCCTTGGGTGGGCCGGGGGCCGTCCCCGCCTACTACTCGCACGTGAAGCCACTCATCGACGCCTACTGCGCGCGTTGTCACTCGGACGGCGGGCTCGCCCCCATGCCCCTCGACACCCCCGAGTCGGTGCAGCAGTTTGCGCAGGCCATCGCCACCGTCACCGCGCGCCGCACCATGCCGCCCTTCCTCGCAGCGCCGCCGGTGCGTCCGCTTCAGTTCGACGCCAGTCTGACAGACGCGCAGATCCAGATCCTCGCGGACTGGGCGGCTGCAGGTGCGCCGCTCGGCCACAGCACCGAGGAGGGAGCGCCCATCGCCCTCGATCTCGGCAGCCTGTCGCGGGTGGACGTCACTATCGCGATGCCAGAGGCATACATCCCAACGGTGTTGCCGGACGAGTACCGCTGCTTCGTGATCGACTGGCCGCTCGAGGAGACCCGCTTCATCACAGGGACAAACGTCCGGCCGGGCAACACGCTGATCGCCCATCACGCCGCGATCTACCTCATCGACGCGCCGTACGTGGACGTCGTGGACCAGGCGGACGGGAAAGACGGCAAGCCGGGATACCCCTGCTTCGGAGGCGCCACCCCGCCTGGCGCGGAGTCCTTCCCGACCAAGCTCGTGGCGAGCTGGGTACCGGGCGAGCGCGGGTCGGATCTGCCCAACGGCACCGGCATTCGGGTGCAGCCCGGCGGGCGGATCGTCCTCCAGATGCACTACAGCATGCTGGCGGCAGAGGGACCCGAGTCCGACCTCTCCTACGTGGATTTCCGCGTCGATGAGTCGGTGGAGAAGGGCGGAGGCAACCTCCCGTTCCTAAACGTCGATTGGCCCTCCGACCCGGCCTCCATGTCGATCCCCGCGGGTGAGTCCAAGGTGGTCTTCAACTACCAGGCCGATCCGACCGAGTCCGCGCTCCTCCGTTCGTTCGCCACGGGGGTGGATCCTTCTCAGGGGATCTACGTCCACGGCATCCTGCCGCACCTGCACAAGCTCGGGTCCCGCATCGAGCTCGAGCTTCGGCGCAAGGACGGCACGGTTGAGCCCCTGATTCGGATCGGCCGCTGGGACTTCGACTGGCAGGGAACCTATCGGTTCGCCGAGCCGATCCTCGTCAAGCCCGGCGACGAGATGTTCATCGAGTGCGAGTGGGACAACAGCGCGGCCAATCAGCCGATCGTCGGCGGCCAGCCGCTCACGCCGCGCATCGTCACCTGGGGCGAGGGGAGCTACGACGAGATGTGTGCATCGTCGATGTACATCACGGGGGTCTTCAATGGCGTGACGAGCTGCTCCGAGTTCGGAAGCATCCCGAGTGACGAAGGGCGCTTCAACATCACGTTCAGAGTGGCCGAGTCCGTCCGCACGAACGACAAGCTCGACGGGCCCCTCAAGGGCAAGTTCTATGGCTCGATCTATCGCGCCGAGGACGTCTCCATCATGGGCCCCCTCGAGGGGAAGTCGGCGGTGCTCGGCCTGAGCTACGAGCTGGATCTCACCCAGGGATCCGGCGGTGTCCACGTTGCGCCCGGACTGCTTCCCGCCGGCGAATACAGCGTGCTCGGGTTCCTCGATGTCGATGGCAACGTCGACCCGGAGAACGTGGACGCCGACCAGAACGACCCGGTGGTGATCCCCGGCACGGTCTTCAAGCTCGAGTGTTCCGAGCAACCGATCACTGCCGAGTTCCTGCTGCTCCGGCCCTGAGCCCGGCGCTCAGTTCGCGATCTCGGCCTCGAAGGTCCCCTTGATGGGCTCGCCATCCGCCTGACTCACACTGTCGAGCCGGAGCGTCCCGTTGACTAGCGCCCCGATCGGGACGGGGTTTGTGAGATTCTCGAGTTCCAGTACATACCCGAAGGCCGTCTGCCAGTCGAAGGGGAGCTCCACGCCCGGCGCGAAGCGTTCGGGCTCCACGAAGAGCACGACCACGCGCATGCGGTTTCCCTCGAAGAGCCCGAGCAGCTGCATATGCGGAGAGATGCCCAGCTTGCCCTGCGCGATCATGCCCGCGGCAGAGCCCGTCACGATCGCGGTTTCCTTGCTGCCCATCGGCAGTTCGAGGTCGAAGGTGCCCTTCCCCGTCTGAAAGGGGTTCTCGAGAGCGGCGGTGCCCCACGTCGTGTCGAAGGAGCCGCTGACCGTCCCGAGGGTCTGGTAGCAGACCGTGGCCTTCGGCGGGTAGTCCCACTCCGGAGGCTCCGGGAGCTCCTTCTCGATCGCCTCGCGTCGTCCAGAGACGAACTCCCGGACGAGGCCCAGCGACTCCTCGACGTGTGGGACCTGGTCCTCGCGCAAGAGCGGCTTCACGAGGGCAGCCAACCGATCGATCTCGGCGAGCAGCGCTCCTTCGTCCCAATGCCGCTCGAGGAGCAGCTTCATCTGGGCGACGTAACGCGCGCGCGTTGCTGGCAGGTCGTAGAGCCGCTTCGCGAGCACGCCGTTGGCGGAGACGAGCGCCGGCCGACTGTCCGGCATGAAGGGATCGTCGTTCGTGAGCGACATGTCCGGGCTCCACGGGAGGAAGTGGAAAGTGCCGCTCTTCGGATCGTGGTAAGCGAAGTGGTTGTTGAGGTTATTCGCGTAGCCGTCCCAATGCGCCACGAGGGTCTCGGCGGCCCAGAATCGCAGGAACGCGTCCAGATCGACGAGCTCTGCGAGGGCCGATTCGAGGTCGGCGTCGCCCTTTGTGAGCGCTGCCACCACGGCGTCCAGGTCGCTACGATCAGCCGACTCGGGGTTGGTCTTCTTCTCGTAGGTCTGGGTCCACCCCTCGCGGAAGTCGCTCAGCTGCGCTTCGTAGAGATTCCCGGACGTGTCTTCGAACCACCGGGCAAGCATCCGCTTGGTCACGCCCTCGATGTTCACGTAGACGCCGAGGGCCTGCCCGTTCACGGTCACGTGCGCGAAGTTGCAACGGGACGCCGGGACCCCGGCGGAGCGGAAGACGGACAAGGCGAGACACTGCTTCACGAGCGACGTGTCCTGCAGCGCGTTGTTCAGGGTGAGCTTCTCGAGTCCGAGCAGCTCCTGATCCGCCACAAGCTCACCGAAGTCGATCTTGAGCGACGGCTTCGACGCGCTCGCCGAGCCGAGGAACCCCTTCTTGCGCACGCCCACTTGCTCGAGGGTGTGGCCGTCCACGGTGACCTTGGCGGGGTAGTACTTGAACACCTCCGGCTTCGTGGCGCTCTTGCACGTCGGTTCGAAGAGCTCGTCCACCGAGTGCACCTCGTGTCGTAACGCCTCCCAGTCGCCCGGTGCCATCTCGATCGCGACTTCGATGACACGAGTCGGGTCGTAGACCGCGTCGGTCGGGCCTGGCGGTGGCTTGGGAACGCCGCGGGTGTCGGTGTCGACGTCCCCGGTAGCGGTGCCGTCGTTCGTTGGCGCTTGGAGGTCCGAGGTGGAGGCGTCACCGGCGGAATCGGCGGTGTCGCTCTCACTGCAGCCGATCACCGTCAACCCGAGGAGGGCGGCGAGCAGGGATGAGACGAGCGCGACACGGGATGCCCGGCCGGGGACGTCGACGCGTCCACGGGAGCCAGCGTTGAATGCAGCCATGGTGGGCACGTTATCTCGGCATTGACTCTTCTGTCAGGCGGTATTCGCCGCTGTGTCCACCCACGGCATCTCACCGGCGGACCACGGCGGCGATGTGGGACGCCGGTGGTATCCGCTGCGGCAGCCTAACGGAGGGCGTCCCGCAGCGGACGCGCTGGTTGCCGCGCCGTGCCCCCCTCCGTTAGGCTGCCGCGCCCATGGGATCCACCCCTCGACGCGTGCTCGCCTTGGTCCTCGGCGCGCTTGCGCTCGCACAGGCCGCCGCAGCGCTGCGTTACCCGCTCGGCAGCGACCCCTCGCTGTTCCAGTACCACGCCTGGGCCATGACCGAAGGGGTCATGCCTTATCGCGACAGCATGGAGTTCAACTCGCCCGGGGTGATCTTGCTGCACCTGGCAGTGACGTCCCTCCTGGGGTTCTCGGACGCGGCGTTCATCGCGTTCACCCTGGGGGTCACGGCGCTCGCCGCGCTGTTGGGGCTGCGGTGGCTGGCACCCCGGGTGTCAGCGGACGCTCTGCTGGTGGCCGGCGCGGTGGCGCTGCTCGCCGCGTCGTCCATCACGCCGTGGGACCGCGGGCAGCGGGAGCTCTTTCAGGGCGCGCTCCTCGGAGGCGCCTTCCTCCTCGCTTCGCGCGGCCACTCGTTCGGTGCGGGCGTCGCGGCCGGGTTCGCCACGCTCATCAAGTGGCCCCTCGTCGCCTTGCTCTGGCCCTTGTGGGTGCTCTGGCTCTTCTTGGGGGCCCGGCGTGGCCGGAGCTCCGCGGGGGGCACCCCCCTGCGGCGTGCTGCTGCCTCGTTCCTGGGCTTTGCGCTCCCGCTCGTCGTGACGGCGGCCTGGCTTCACGGGAATGACGCGCTCCTCCCGTTCCTGGCCATCCAGCGGCTGGTCCTGCCGGGCCACCTCGGCGCAATGAATGCCCCCGTGTCGGAGCTGCTCCTCGGCCGCTGGCCGCTCGCGATGGCCGCGGTGGCCGGGCTCGCGATCCTCGCGGCCAATCGCCGCTCCGAGTCCGAGCGCGCCGAGGGAACAGCCGGCGCCGCGCTGCTCCTGGGCGTCACCGCGCTGCTCGTCCTCGTGCTGTATCTGGTGCAGAGGAAGGGCTGGAGCTACCAGCTCCACACCGGGGTGGTGTTCCTGGCGCCCCTCTGCGGGCTCCTGTTCGAGCGCCTGGTCCCGGCCCGCGTGGCGGGGCGCGCGGCGCTGGCGGTAGCAGCGCTCGTGGCCGCGCAGGTCACCACCACCACGATCTACGACCACGGCACGGGTCTCGAGCGGGCGCACCGCGTGGGAGGCCACTGGGATCACGACGCGATGGTCGCGGTCGCTTCGCTGCTTCAGAAGGGGGCGGCGTCCGACCGGGTGCAGACCAACGACGACGAGCTCCAGCTGCTGCTCCTGGCGCGCCGTCGCGCGGCGTCGCCGTTCGTCTACGGCTTCTTGTCGAGCGAGGCCCACCCCGATCCGGCGCTCCGGCGCCTCGCGCTCGAGCGCGTGGACGCGATCCACCGCTCGCCGCCCGAGTGGGTGGTCTGGAACACGCGGCCGTTCCGGCCTGAGCTCGACGCCCTGGAGGCCAACCCGACCTTCGCCTCGCTCCTGCGGACGACCTGCCGCGAGCTGGCCGACGCCCCTCACCCCTACCGGGTATTTCGCTGCAAAGGGTCTGTACCCAGCCTGGACGGGCCGCGGCTCCTCGAGAAGGAGCTGTAGCGGTGAACGAGGCGGCCCTCGTGCTCGTGGTGGGGGTGATCCAGGCGGTCTTCGCCGCTCTCGACGGGCTCGAGCGCTGGCAGTCGCGCCGCTCGCGGTACGCGGGCGAGCGTCTCGAGGCGCGCACCGTGGGCTTCCTCACGGCCACGCTCTTGGTCTATCTCGCGATCCAGGTCGGGCTCATCCGGCTCGCGCCTACTGCGGACGCGCTGCTCGGCTTCGCTGGCGGGCTCTTCCCGGCGGGCGGGCGGGAGCTCGGCGCCGCGGGCGTGGCGTTGGTCGCTCTGGTCGCGTTCTACGGGGGCGGCCTCTGCGACTACCTGGTGCACCGCTTCTTCAACCACAGCCGCTGGTTCTGGTGGACGCACGAGTACCACCACCTCCCGACGCAGGTGTTCGTGGTGATGCCGGGCCTCGCGGTTCGGCCGTTCTCGGTGTTCACCGTGGTGCCCACGGCCCTGGTGACGGTGCTCCTGGCCGCTGCGGTCACGGCCGCGCTCGGGGCCCGGCTCGACAGCACGCCGCTCGCCCTGGTGGTGGGGGCCAACGCGTTCGTGCTCACCACCAGCCACTCGTCGTTCCTGCGGCAGTGGCGGTGGCCGCACCACCTGCTGCGGCTGGCCTTCATCACCACCCCCGACGAGCACCTCGTGCACCACACGGTGGATCGACCGGGGAACTACGGGAATCTGACCACGCTTTGGGACCGCGTGTTCGGGACCTACCGCGACCCCGCGCTTCCCGAGAACCAGGCGCGCGAGCTGGGCCTTGGCTACGATCAGGACTTCCTGGGTACTCTCACCTTCGGGCGATGGAAGCTCCCTGAGGCGTGGCGGGCCCGTTTCCAGCTCGCGCGGTACTGCACGCTCGGCGGCTCGCCGGCGCCCCGGGGCCCGGCGGAGTCACAGTTCAGCGCGAACCCTCGAGGTGGGACACGTCGTTGAAGCCGCGGAGCACCGGTGTTCCACCGGCCTTCCAATCCACGAGCGAGAGCGAGGCGCGGTCCACGAACAAGCGTCGGAAGGACGCGAGCGGCACGCCGAGCACGTGTGCGATCACGGACAGCAGCACGAACGTGTGGGTCACCACGGCCACAGAGCCCCCGGGGTGCTCCGCGGCGAGCTGCTCGAGCGCGTGAACGGCGCGGCGCTGCACCTCGCTGAGAGTCTCGCCGTTCGGCATGCGGACGTCCGTGGGGTCGGAGCGCCAGGCCGCGATCAGCTCCGGGTTCGCGGCGTGCACGTCGCTGGCGACAAGGCCGTCGAAGTCGCCCAGGTCCATCTCTCGGAGACGCGGATCGAGCCTCACTGCCCGCCCGGCGGCCACGTGCTCCGCGGTGACTCGGGCCCGCGAGAGGTCCGAGCTGACGATTCTTTCGAAGGGCACCTCGCGAAGGCGCGAGCCGAGGCGATCGGCCTCTTGTAAGCCCACGTCGTTTAGCGGAGCATCGGTGCGTCCGAGGAACACGCCGGCTTGATTGGCGGCCGTCGTGCCATGGCGGATGAGGTAAAGGCGGGTGGCTTGCATGAGTCCTCTGGTGCTCATCGTCGACGACGAGCCCGACATCCGCCAGATCGCTGCCATCGCGCTCGAACGCCTCGGCGGGTTCCGTGTGAAGACGGCGGCCTCCGGAGCCGAGGCGCTGCGTCTGGCAGGGGTCGAGGTGCCCGACGCCCTCCTCATCGACGTGATGATGCCCGACCTCGACGGTCCGACCACGCTCCAGCGGCTGCGCGCTCTGGGGGTCACCGCCCCTGCGGTCTTCCTGACCGCGCGGGTGCAGCGGCAGGAGGTCCTCCGGTGGCAGGAGTGTGGCGCTGCTGAGGTGGTTGGGAAGCCGTTCGACCCCTTGAAGCTGCCGGATGTGATTCGGCGCTGCCTCGCGTGACCGGCTTGGGACTCGAGGTAGACCACTCTCGCGCGTTGCGCCGCTACGGCCTCGACGAGCCCGCCCTCTCCGCCGTGCTGGACGGCTTCGCGGAGCAGGCGGCTTTGACGCTGGGGGCCCCCGTGGGGTTGGTCTGCGTCGTCCAGGGCGACGCGCTCCGCTTCCTCGGACGATGGGGCATGGAGGCGGTCTCGATGCGGTGTGCCGGAACGCCGTGCGCGTTCGTCGCCGCCTCGGGCGCCCCGCTCCTCCTGGCCGACACCGCTGGCGACCCCCGGTTCGCCGGCACGCCCTTCGCGGAGAGCTTCCGCTTCTACGCTGGGGCGCCAGTGGTCGCTGAGGACGGCATCGTGGTCGGTACGCTCTGCGTTGCAGACCGCATCCCTCGCGAGGGGGGGCCGAACCAGCTGGCGGCCCTTCGCAGCCTCACGCGTCTCCTCATGGACCAGCTCGAGACCCGCCGTGAGCTACTGCGCGCGCGCCGGTTTCAACAGTTGCACGAGTCCTCGCCCGCGCTCGTGGTCGCGGCCAACTTCGACGGTTACTTCGAAGAGGTCAGCCGCTACTGGACGGATGTGCTGGGCTACTCCCGCGCCGACCTCACCGCGCTCCCGTTCCAGTCGTTCGTCCATCCTGACGACCGAGATAGGACCGCTCAGGCCCTCGGGGTGCTCTCCACCGGCGGCGAGGTGGCCGGGTTCGAGAATCGCTACGTCGACGCGCGGGGCGAGGTCCACTGGTTTCGGTGGTACGCGCGGGGCGACGCCGTTGAGGGCCGGTGTTATGCCGTGGCTCACGACGTCACCGACTACAGGACGGCCATGGACGCGCGAGACGAGGCCGAGCGCGAGCTGCGCGCCACGACTCGGCTCCTCGCTGCGGTCAGTCAGGTTCAGGAGTGGCACATCGGCGGCTGGGCCGTGGAGCCCGTACTTGTGGAGCTCTGTCGGGCGGCCGCCGAGCTCACGGGGAGCCAGGGCGCCTTCGTGGTCGAGGCGCGCTGGGGGGACGGCGCCTGGCTTGCGTCCGATCGGGCGCTCGCCGCGTGGGGCCAGGCGCCGAGCGACCTGCGAGGCCTGTTGGAGAGCACCGTGGGCGCAGAGCTGAAGCCCGTGCTCGGCGAGAGCCTCATCGTCGCGCTTCGCCGCGATAGCCAGCTCAACGGATTCCTGGGTCTGGTTGGGCGGCGATCGGGTTACGCGGCCGACGACCTCGTCTTCGTAGCGCCACTCATCCAGTCGGCTGCAAGCCTACTCGTGGCGCGGCAGGAGAGCGCGCGTCGCGCTGCGTCGGAGCAGGCCATTCGAGAGAGCGAGCTGTGGTTCCGCGCGCTCGCCCAGTTCGCGCCTCTCGGGATCTTCCGGACCGACGCGGAGGGTCGCGTTATCTACGCCAACCCGAAGCTGGTGGAGCTGCTGGAAGTCGACGTCTCTACCCCGACGGAACAATGGCCCGAGCGAGTCGAGCCGGACGACCGCCTCAGGGTCACCGCCCGCTGGGCGCATGCCCTCGCGAAGCGCACTGACCTCTTGGACGAGCTCAGGCTTCGCCCACTGTCGCCTGGGGAGGAGCCGCGGACCCTACTCTTGCGCGCCACGCCGATCGGGAGCCTCGACGGTCGGCTCCTGGGCTTCGTCGGGATGGCCGTGGATATCACCGACCGCAAGCGCGTCGAGCGGCTGCAGCAGGAGTTCATCGCCACGGTGAGCCACGAGCTGCGAACGCCGCTGACCTCGATCCGTGGCGCGCTGGGGCTGCTCTCGAGCGGGCTCTTCGGAGAGGTGCAGGACACCGCGCGCGAGATGGTCTCCGTGGCGCTTACGAACAGCGAGCGCCTCATCCGGCTCGTGGCCGACATCCTCGACATCGAGCGCGTCCAGTCCGGGGCCCTCGACGTGGTGCTCGCCCCGATCGATCTGGGAGACGTGGTACGCCGCGCGGCGCGCGACCTGGCCGGTTTCGCGACGCAGCTCGGCGTGCGGCTCGCGCTGTCCCTGAGTGAGCCGCTCCCGACCCGCGGCGACACCGATCGCCTCGTGCAGGTGTTCTCGAACCTGCTGTCGAACGCTGCCAAGTTCTCTCCTCAGGGGGCGGAGGTGCAGATCCGCGGTACGAGCGACGGCCAACACGTCCGGGTCATCGTCACGGACTCAGGGCCAGGCGTACCCGCGACCTTCCTTCCGAGGCTCTTCGACCGCTTCGCCCGCGCCGACAACACCGACGCACGGCGGCACGGAGGCTCAGGCCTCGGCTTGGCGATCTCCAAGGCAATCGTGAAGCGACACGGCGGAGAGCTCGAATATCAGCCCGTGCCATCAGGCGGCGCATGCTTCGTCGTCACGCTCCTTCAGCGCAACAGCGCGACCTGACGCCTTCACACACCAAGCGCTAGGCGGCGGCCTCCTCGCCGATCGTCAGTGTGATGAGGTGGCTCCCACCGTATCCGCCCAGGTCGGGAGGGGGGTTCGTGGATGCGTGGCTCATCGCGCCGCTCGCGGTGCGACAGCGGGCCTGGATGGAGCGCTTGCCGGCGGTCTCCAGCGTCCAGTCGTAGTGCCAGACCACCCACCGGTCCGCGCCCGGTGCGTAGTCGAGAGTGGCCGGCACCCACGTGGCGCCGTAGTCGGTGGTGACCTCCACCTCAGTGACCGGGTCGCTGCCCGCGTAGGCCACCCCAGTGACGCGGACCACGCCCGTGGGGACCACCGCCTTGTTGCTCGGGTAGCGGATGTAGGTGTGGACGCGATACTCCGCCGGGTCGGACCAGCCCTGGGACTCCCAGTAGCCCACGTACGGGGTGTCCAGGAAGTCGATGGAGGACATCCACTTGGGGTTCTTCATTCCGTACCGGTGCGGCACGAGCATACGGGCGGGGTAGCCATGGCGCGTGGGCAGCGGATCGCCGTTCATGCGCCACACGAGCCACAGCGGCTTCTCGAGGTCGGAGATAGGGAGGCCCGTGGAGAAGCCGTCCACGGCTCGGATCCGAAGGGTGGTCGCGCCGGCGGGCACCGTCACCCCAGCGGCCGCGAAGACGTCCAGCAAGGTCCGTCCGGACCACACCGCGTTGCCGATCTTCTGCCCGGACGGCCCGGTGCCGATGCACTCGAGCGTGTGCTCCCGGTCCTGGGTCTCGAGCCCTTCGAGGAAGGGTAGGGTGAGCGTAGCCAGGATCGCCTTGGGCGCCTCGCAGTCCGCCCCGCACGCCACGAAGTCGCGCAGCTCGAGCGTCCAGGTGCTGCCGTCTACCTCGGGATCCCCGCAGCAGGACGTGACGTAGTGATGCCGGTTGGGCGTGATCGCCGGCAGCTCGGGAGTGTCTGCCGTCGTAGACACCGCAGGCGCGACCGGCCCCGTGTCTCCCGATGCGGTCTCCGCGGGCTCTGCGCTGCCGCTTGTGTCGCCAACGCTGGCCTCTACCGAGCTGTTCGACTCGCACGCGAGGGCCAACGCACCAAGCCCGAGGAGGGCCTCGCGGCGGCTGAGGGGGCGACCGACCGTACGTTCTGTCATGGCGTCTTGCGAGGCTCCTTCGGGTGACTGGGCGGGCGACTGACTACGCCTGTGCAACGCGGAGGTTACCAACATCGGAGCGGTGCGTATTCTCGGCTCGATGCGCCTCCCACTCCTCACCGCTCTCACGCTCGCCGGCTGCTTCGATCTCGGTGACAACGACTCCGCGCTCCCGTTGCCCGACGTCCCGGAGCCACCGCCCGCTCCGGCGGGGCCCATCGAGCTCGGCGAGATCGGCTGCACCGTGCCCGCGCCGATCGCGGACCTCCTTCGGCGGCGTTGTGGTCCTGGCTGTCACACGGGCGGAACGAAGAGCGGCGACGTAGACCTCGATCCCGAGCGGGTCCTCGGGGATCCCTCCATCCTGCCGGGCGATCCCGACAAGAGCCTGGCGCTCGAGGCCGTGGCGGCAGGGACGATGCCCCCGGGGCCGCCGCTGAGCGCGGAGGAGGTGAAGGCTCTCCGCGAGTGGGTGGCGGGCCTCAACTGCCTCGAGGGCACCGGCGAGGGGGAGGCCGTGGGGCTGCCACGCGGGTGCACAGGGGTACTTGACCGGGTGGACTGCAACCCGCTCACGAGCGCCGAGTGCACCGTGCCGGGCTATTCGTGCGACTTCAACCTCACCTACGGGTTGGTCTGCCAGCCGCCACCGAACGACGTCCCGCCCGGCGCGGCGTGCAACAACCTCGCGGGTCCGTTCTGCACGCCGGGCCATCACTGTGCGCCCGACGGCGTCTGCCGTGCGTTCTGCTGTAACTCGGGCGACTGTGAGCCCGGCCAGCGCTGCGAAGCCGCCCGCCCGGATCACGGGAGCCTCGGGACCTGCCGCGACTAGCGGCCCCGCTCACGGCGTGACGGTGAGGACCTCCACGGCCGACATCGACGTCTCCTCCGGCTTGTAGAAGGGCCAGGTCTTGGCCACGGGTGTGGTCACCGTCATGGCGAAGCGCGGGCGGTAGGCCAACGTCTCCTCCAGCACCGTCGTCTGGCCCTCGGGGACGCCGTGCAAGTAGACCAGCAGGTGGTCGTCCTTGGTCTCGTAGCGCGCGATCCCCTTGCCCGCGGCGAGGGCCGCGCCGAGGACGGCGGTGTCCACGTCGAAGCCCGGTGGGATGGGGATGTGCACCATCGGCATGTCCCCGGCGCCGAGCGCCTGCCCGTTGCTGGTGACCGTGACGGTGCCCGAGACCGTACCTCCGGCCGCGACGGTGCTGGGCGACCACGTCATGGCCACGTCCAGCAGCGGACCTCTGGGGCGCGGCATGGCGCCCCAGGGAATGTAGTGGGTGCTGGCCAGCTGGTAGTTGAGCGTACCCTCGCCCGCCACCTCGATGGCGACGTCAACGTCCCCGGCCTGCGCCCACTCCGAGAGCGACACGATGTGCACCACGTCGCGGTTCTTGCCGTCGATGACCTGGGTGGCCACCACCACATCTCCGGCACGCACGGTGACCGTGGCGTTGGTGGCCTTCGACTGCCACTTCGCGCCCTGCACGAAGGCCCGCAGCGCCTGGATGGTGCCCTGTGAGGTGAGGAAGTTGCCGTCCGGCGACTTGTGGCGGGCCAGGTACGCCAGCGCCCGCTCCGCCAGCGGGTGCGGCACGTCCAAGCGGAACAGCGCCTGCGCCACGAACGCCGTGGTCTCCACCGTGGCGATGTCGCCGCCGGACTGGGTGAGGCCAGGGAAGTCCGTGGTCCAGTAGGCGGCGGGGCCGTCCTCGGCCACCCGGGCCACCAGCGTCGCCAGCACGGACGTGGCGTACTCGCTCTCCGGCGCGGCCGTCATGAGGGCGTTGAGGCACATGGCCAGCGTGTAGCTGTCGGCCTCCAGGTCGAGGTGCTCCTGGATGTACCCGAGCGCCGCGTCCACTTCACCCGGCGAGCTGCCCTCGGCCGCGAGGCCCCAGGCCACGATGCACGTGGTGCGCAGGTCGTCCCACGGGAGCAGCTCGTTCTTGGTGCCCTCGAAGGTCTGGAAGCTCCCGTCGTCGCGCTGCATGCCCGTGAGCAGGTCCTTCGCCCGCGTCACGAGGCCCTGGTCGATCGTAGTGAAGGGGGCCATGTCGGCGAACATCTGCAGGGCGAAGGCCGTGAGGATCACGTGCGGCGGGTCCGGGTTGCCGAACCACGTGAAGCCGCCGCCAGTGCACTCGAAGGTGACGGTCTGCTGCATGCCGCTCGAGAGGTTGCCGCGCGCCGTTGCCTCGAGATCGGGCTTCGCTTCGCCGATGAGGCTCAGGTAGTCGAGCACGAGGGCGTTGACCCAGGTGGTGTTCATCATCGGCTCGAAGCAGCCCGTGGGCGTCTGGAGGAGGCCCTCGAGGCCGGAGAGCAGCTCGCTCCCGCTCGAGCCGGTGAGGCGCAGCGCCACGTCGTTCCCGGCCGCGATGGCGGTGTCGGGGAAGTCCACCACCAGCGCCTGGTCGCCCTCGAGGCGCCCGCTCACGCTCTGGTCCACGCGCTTGCCGTTCGGGACCACGCGGGTGGTTCGAATCAGCGCGTCCGATGCGCCAGGCGCCACCGCGGTCACCTCGAACGACTGGAGGCCTGGCGTGACCACCTCGATCTCCACGGGCACGGACACGCTGGCGCCGGCGCCTACGGTGACCAGGGTCACGGCGGGCGTGGTCGACTCGAACCAGCCGGCCGCTTTGACCGTGACGGTGACGTCGAGCGGCGCCTCCGTGAAGTTGAAGACCCCGACCGGCAGCGTGAGCCGATCGCCCTGGGTGACGCGGCGGGGAAGGTCCACATCGACGAAGAACGGCTGAAACACGGTGATCGCGCCGTTTGCCCCGCCGACGAGGCCCCCCTTCGTGTTCGCGATCGCCTGTACGCGCCACGCCGTGATGCTGTCGGCGAGCGGGAGCGTGAGCGTCGCCTTCCCCTCCCCGTCGGTGAGGAGCGCGGGGTTGACGTACAGCGTCTCCGGGAACTCGGTGCGCGGCTTCGCGGTGGCGTTGTCGCCGAGGCCGTCCGAGTCGTCAGCGCCGTCAGCGCCGTCAGCGCTGTCGCTCCCGTCCCCGCCGGCCCAGCCGTCGGTGGCGTCGGCGCCATCCCAGCCCCCGCTGCTCGCCGCGTCGGCCGAGGCCCAGCGATCTTGCGGCGCGGGCCGCTGGCTCATCAGCGACACGCCGACGTAGCCATTGAGGTCGTCCCAGCCCGCGTCGCCGCCGAGCCGCTCGTCCATGCCGCCGGAGCTGAGCTGCACGTTGGCGTAGCCGCCCCCGCCGTAGGTAGAGACCGAGACCGAGAGCACGATCGGCTGCCCCCAGAAGTCCACCAGCTTCAGCGCCTGGAGCTTCGACTCGGCGTTCTCGGCCAGCAGTGCGCGGCGGCTCGCCAGCTCGTTCAGCGCCGCCTGAAGCTCCTGAACGTAGCGATACCACGCCGGCTGAACCTCTTGCTGGTGCGCCTCCCAGCGCAGGTTCTGGCCGTTCATCGAGGCCCAGGTGAGCCCGTCTCCCACACCCTGCTGGGTGAGCTGCGACTCCACCCGGAGCTGGTCGTCGGCGCTGAGCGTCGACGACAGCACGTGTGGCCGTGCCGGCTCTGGCGCGTCGGCGCCCATGAAGAACGCGGCTACATCGGACGGGCCGGAGGCCCCTGCCAAGGCGAAGACTGCTTCGTCGGCGATCGCCAGGCCCACGGCGGCCGCCTGGCCCTTGCCGCTCCCGTCCGTGACCGTGATCTCGAGGCTGGCCTCGGTGCCGGGGAGGTACGACTCAGCGGGCGTCGAGACCGTCACGACGGCCGGCGGACGCTGCACGTACGCCACCTTGTGGCTGGTGAGCACCGCCTCGTCCGGCATCACTGCGCTCGCCACCACGCTCAGTGAGCCCTCGTCCCCGGCGGCGACCTCGAAGGTCGCCTCGGCCCGGCCGTCGACCAACTGGAGCTGACGCGTCTCGACGATGCGAGCCCGATGGATGCAGTCCACCGTGACGAGCCCGTCGAAGCCGCTGCCGAGCACCTCCACGACGAGGGCGTCCCCGGGTCGGAGGATCGCCTTGCCGGTGCGCACGAGCAGGGCGCGCGGTGTGACGGGGAGGTGGAACGACTCGGTCGCCTGACCTGCCGCGGCGGTGCAGCTCACGGCGCCCTCGCGAGTCTTGGTGGAGAGCACCGCCAACCCGCTCGCTGGGACCTCGAAGCTCTCCGCGCCCAGGGTGCATTGAGCAGCCGTCGGTTGGCCCCGCGACGTGGAGGTGGTGACGAAGACGCGCCAGGGCGGCAGATCCGGGAGCGCGTAGGACTCTGGGGTCACCGCGAGCGTCAGTCCCTGCGCCATGATGATCGCTGTCTTGGCGGCCGATACGACGAAGCCGGCGGTGTCCTTCACCTCCACGCTCACGGGCACGTCCTGCACCGCCCCGTCGACCGTGAACGCGGCCAGGCCGTCGGCGCCCGTGGTCCCGGTCCAGGTGTTGAGCCCGGCGAAGCCGTAGCGGAGCGTCAGCGTGGCGCCGGCCACCGGGGTCCCGAAGAAGTACCGAGCGGCGATGGTGCCGGTGATCGGCGCGTTGGGCGCGAACTCGGCCTCGTCGAACGCCAGGGCCACTGCGAACTTCGGCAGGTCCTCTTCGCTCACCGTCACCGCGCGCTGACTGGTCACGCCCGCTGCCGCGACGGTGATAGTGTAGGCGCCCAGGTTCACCTGTGGGGCCAGCGGCGCGGTCAGCGACGCGATCCCGTACGCGTCGGTGCGCCGCTCCTCCTGGAAGACCTTGGTCCCCTTGCCATCCGCCACGGAGAACGTCACTGGCGTGTCGGCCACGGGCGCGAGCGTCCCGGCGCTCAACGCCATGGCGCGGATGAAGATCGTATTCCCAGGGCGATACAGCGGCCGGTCGGTAGACACGTAGAGGCGCGGCGCGCCCTTCGGCACGACGCTCACGCTCTGGCTCACGGTCACCACCTGACCCTCGACGATCGCCTCGGCGGCCACCTGGAGCGTCCCGTCGTCCCCCGCGATCACCGACGCGCTCGCCGAGCCCGTGTCGTCCGTGACGACCGCTTGGCCGGCCAGCTGCACCGTCACCCCGGCGAGCGCTTGGTCGGTACCGAGCTTCCGCACGGTGGCGCGTACGAGGCTGGTCTGCCCAGCGTAGAGCTGCTCGGGTGTCCAGAGATCCACGCCGTACTTCGGCAGCAGGTGGAACAAGCTCACGCGTCCAGACAAACGCACCGCGTCGTCGCCGACCAGCTCGTAGCGGAGCAGCCGCCCCGCCTGGGCGACCTGCTCGGGCGGCTCCCACGCGCCGAGCGGCACGCGGACCTCGTTGTCTCCGCGCTGAAGCGCCACCGTCACCGTCGCGGTGCTGCCCATGGTGGACTCGAGGGTGCTCACGACCACTGTGACCTTGATGTCGCCGAGCGGCGCGCGGGTCGCGGTGATAGGCAGCACGGCCTCGAAGCCGGCGTCGCCGCGCACGAGCCCGATCTTCGACTCGTCGATGCTGAGCCCGTTGGAGGTGACCACCTCGGGCACTGGGAAGCCATCGTCTTTCGGGGTGTTGCCCACGGGATCGAGGGGGCCCGTCCCAACCTCTCGCTCCTCGCTCCCGCTGCAGGCGCTTGCGAGCGCTGCGAGCACGAGCCAAGCAGAGATCCTCGTCGATCGCGCGGGCAGCTGCCTCGCCGCGAGCGCAGCCAGGCAGCGAGTATTGGTCCAGAGTCCACGCATCGTTCACCCTCCGAGAGCCCATTGGCATGTGGTGTCTCAGCGACTCGATGGGGATCCACCCCAAAGCTCCGCATCCCGCCGACTCGGGCACATGGCAAGCGCCGTGCCAGGTCAGGAGGCGTTCGTAGACGGCAGAACGCATCTGGAGTTGTCGGATTTCGCCCCGTTGTGTGGAATTATTGCGCACGCATGGTCCAGAACCCGCTCGAGCTCGCGTACCGCGTCTTCTTCTCCCGGCCGATCGCCTGGGGCCGCTTCTACGGTCGTTACAGCGACTTCGACAGCGCCCTCCGGGACGCCCCCGGCACGCTCCCGCGGGACTTCGACATCGAAGAGGCCGGCGGCATGTACCGCGAGCGCCTCGAGCGGATTCACATCGAGGACTACCCGATCATCCACTGGCTCCACCGAAAGGCGCCGCCCGGGTCGCGCATCTTCGACCTCGGCGGCCACGTCGGGATCGCGCGGCACGCGTTCGGGCGCCTCATCCCGTTGGACGAGACCGAGTGGGTGTGCCAGGACCTTCCGGCCGTCGCCCGCGCGGGTCAGGCCCTCCTCGAGCGCCGGCCCGCCCCCGGCCTCAGGTTCACCAGCGACATTGCGGACGGCGACGGCGCCGGCATCTGGCTGGCGCTCGGCTCGATCCAGTACTTCGATTGGCGCCTCGCGGACCGCCTGGAGGCCCTGACCAATCCGCCGCACACGGTGATCCTGAGCAAGACCCCGATTCACCCCATCTTCGACGCCGTGACGCTGCAGAACACGGGGCTCTCCATCTGCCCCTACCGGGTCTTCGCCGACGGTCCGTTCGCCATGAGCATGCGCCGCGCGGGTTATCGCCTCGTGGAGCGATGGAAGAACCCGGGCCTCTCGTGCCTCATCCCCTTCCACCCCGAGATCTCGGTGCCTGCCTACACGGGGCTCCTCTTCGAGCGGACGTGACGCTGCTCGACGATCCTGCGTTCTGGCGCTTCCCCGTCACGGCGCAGCTCGTGAGCATGGGCGTGTTCTTGCTAGCTGCCGGGCCGCTCACGGCGCTGGCCTGGCTCGACCCGGCCCGACTTCGCCCCTACCGCCTCCAGTCCCGGTGCCACGCCGCCCGGAAGCAGGTGCCGAAGGCGGCGCTCTATTGGCTGGGCAACAACCTCTTGATGTTCGCCCTGGTCGTCCTGCTCTGGCCGTGGCTCCGAGAGCTGGGCGTAGACACTTCCGCGAGGGCGCCGTCGGTGCTCGAGGTGGCCGCGTCGCTGGCGCTGTTCATCGTGCTCGACGACTTCGCGTATTACTGGATGCACCGCGGGTTCCACGCCCACCCCGTCCTCTACGAGCGGATTCACAAAGTGCACCATCGCGTGGTCACGCCCTGGGCTCTGGCCGCGCACACGATGCACCCGGTCGAGTTCATCTTGACCGGAGCGCTCACGCTGCTCTGGCCGGTGCTGTTCGGCGCCCACGTCGTCACGATCTGGTGCTGGGTGGCGTTCCGCCAGCTCGAGGCGGCCGACGGTCACTCGGGCTACGTGCTGCCCTGGAACCCCCTGCACCTCGTGCCCACCTACAAGGGGGCGGGGTTCCACGACCTGCACCATGCGCGTTTTCGCGGCAACTACGCGGGTTTCCTGCCCTATCTTGACCGCCTCTTCGGCACGCAGGCCGAGGCGCTCGGCGCGCGAGCCGGCGCTGCGGTTGCCGCGATCGAGTCGGCGGTGACCGGGGCGAGCTCAACGGCCGGAGATGCGGAGCTACGTGCAGCGCGAGCCTCTGGTGAGGAGCCCCGTGGCGCGCCGTAAGGTGGGGGACGGCGGGACTCGGCGCCTCCCGGGGCGTCCGGTGGTCGCGGGGTATGGGGCCGATCCGGAGGGGCGCTGCCCACGATGCTGGCTGCAGCCGCGTGTCTGTATCTGCGCGCGCCTCGCCGTGTTGGCGTCTCCGGTGCCGATCGTGGTGGTGCGGCACTACAAGGAGTCGCTCAAGTCGTCCAACAGCGCTCGCCTCTTGCCGCTGGTGCTCTCGGGCGCGCGGATCGTGGACGTCTCTCGCCCAGACCCGAACCGACTCGAGAGCGCGTCGCCCGGCACCCTGGAGCACGTCGACCTGCCCCCTGACGCAGCGCTCCTCTATCCATCGCATCATCGCGAGGACACCGACGAGTCGGACGCGGAGGTGGGCGCGAGCACGGCGTCGCGGGAGCCGCTGGACGCGCGGCGCTCCCTGGGCCAAGCGAATCCGCGGGCGCTGGTGGTCCCCGACGGCACCTGGGCCCAGACGCGCCGGCTGGTGCGACGCGTGGAGCCGCTGCCACGCCTTCCGCGCTTCGGGGTGGACGCGCCGCAGGGTTATGCGGCGCCCCCGCGCCTGCTCACGCCACACGAGCCGTGGGCCGTGAGCACGATCGAGGCGATCGGCTTTGCGCTGATGGGCTTGGGATACGGCGCGGAGGGCGCCGCGTTGCTCGACGCGTATCGCCTCTTCGTAGAGGGCGCCGCGGCGCAGGGGAGAGCGCCCGTCGTTACGGCGTGATCTTGAGCACGATCCGCACGGAGCGGCCGTTCTTCGACTTCGGGAAGCTGATCCCGGACACGACGCCTGACACGCACCCAGTGGCGCCGGTGCCGCTGACGTTGATGCCCGACGCGCCACCGGACGGGGTGACGGTGAACGACACCACCACCGACGCCTCGCCCTCGCCGGCGCCGGTCACGCAGTTCTTGATCGATCCCTGCTTCTTGAGCACCGCCTTGTTCACCTGCGAGGACGTGGGCTCGTCGGGCAGATCGCTCCCCGCGTCACCCGAGCCCTCCGGCTTCGGGGTGGGCTCTGCCTTGGGCACGGCCGCGCCGAGGAGCGCATTGATGTCTTGCGCCGGCGGCTTCGGCTCGGGCTTCGGCTCGGCGGCCTTCGCGGCAGCCGCGGCAGCGGCCTTCGCAGCCTCGGCGGCCTTCCGCTCCTCTTCGCGCTTCTTCCGGGCCTCCTCGAGCTTCTTCTTCTCCGCCGGGGTGAGCTCGCGCTTCTCCACCGGCGCGACCTCCGCAGCGGCCGGCGCCGGCGGGGCCTCGGGGGCTGCACCGGGCTCCGCGGGCACCGCCGCAGGCACGGCCTCGGCGGGGACCGCCGC
>SXOO01000109.1 GCA_005776725.1 Pseudomonadota bacterium
GTTGTTCGCGCCGACGCCAGCGTCGGCGCGAACAACCCCGAAGGTAGGGGCAGTGGCGCGACGATCTGTCGCGTCTCTTGCGCGTTTGCTCCCCTGGTTAGAGGCTTCCCTTCATGTCCGAGAGCGTCACCTTCGACCCCTTTGCGTCCGCCCTCGACGGCGTTGCCCCGCTGACGGCGCCGCAGCGCGAGCTCTGGATGGCTTCTGCGTTTGGGGAGGACGTGAGCCTCGCGTTCAATGAGTCGGTGTCGCTGCGGCTGCGTGGGGCGCTGGACGTCGAGGCCCTTGCGGCCGCCCTGGACGCGCTGGTCGCACGACACGAGTGCCTTCGCGCCACTGTTTCACCGGACGCCCAGCTGCTCGTGAGCGCTCCCGCGCCGCGCGCGCTCGAGCGCAGCACGGAGTCTGTCGAGGCGGTCGCCGCGAAGGCCGTGACGACGCCCTTCGACCTCGGCGCGGGGCCGCTCTTGCGGGCCACGCTCTGCGGCGGAGGCACGGACCACACGCTGGTCCTGACCGCGCACCACGTCGTCCTGGACGGGTGGTCCACGGGCGTGATCCTGAAGGAGCTCGGGGCCTTGTACGACGCCCACCGGGCGGGCCGCGCCGCGGGGCTCCCGGACGCCAGCAGCTGGACGCAGTACGCTGAGGCGCAGGCGGTTCGCGACGATCAGGAGGACGTGTGCTGGTGGCTCGAGTCCCTGCGCGCCGGTGGGCTGCCTCCTCCGTTGGAGCTCCCGACCGACCGACCCCGCCCGGCGTTCCGGACCTACCGCTCGCGGCGCGTTGATCGGGTCGTGCCGGCCGCGGAGGTCGCGGTGATCGAGGCGGCCGCGCATGCGCAAGGCGCGAGCCACTTCGCGTTCCTCTTCGCCGGGTTCGCGCACACGCTCGCGCGCCTCCAGTCCGAGCCAGGCTCGGTCGTGATCGGCGTACCCGCCGCCGGGCAGGCGGGCGAGGGGCGTCGGGGCCGCACGTTGGTGGGCCACGCAGTGCACCTCCTGCCGGTGCGCGTCACGCCGGCGCTGGACGCGCCGTTCGCGGCGGACCTGGGCGTCATCAAGGACACGCTCTATGAGGCGTTCGACCACCAGGGTCTCACGTACGGTCGGTTGCTCGAAGAGCTGGCGCTGCCGCGTGACCCCTCGCGCGCGCCGCTCGTGAGCGTGCAGTTCAACCTCGATCAGGCGCTCGATCCCGCGAGCCTGGGCTTCGCGGGGCTCGAGGTCACGCTTCGGACGAACCCCAGGGCCTTCGAGAACTTCGAGCTCTTCGTGAACTGCCAGCGCGCGTCCGACGGGCTCGTCATCGAGTGCCAGTACAACGCCGACCTCTTCGACGAGGCCACGGTCTCGGCATGGCTGGACGGCTGGACGGCGCTCCTCGGCGCGGCCGCCCGGGAACCCCACACCGTCAGCGCCGCGTTGCCTTTGCTCGGCGCGGAGGCGCGGGCTCGCCTCGACCGGTGGGGCAGGGGGGCCCCGATCACGGCACGCGGCACGCTCCCGGAGCTGGTCGCGGCCTCCGCGGCGCGCTTCCCGGATCGCGTGGCCGTGCGCGGCGGCGGGAGCGAGCTCACCTATGGGGCGCTCGACCGGCTGGGTCGTCAGGTTGCGGCCCGCCTGCGCGCGGTGGGGGTCCAACCCGGAGACGCGGTGGCGCTGGCGGTGTCGCGCGGCCCGATGATGGTGGCCGCGGCGCTGGGGATCGGGCGGGCACGCGCGGCCTACGTGCCGATCGACGCCGACTATCCCGCCGACCGCGTCCTCTACATGCTCGACCACTCGAAGGCCCGCGTGGTGGTCACCGACGCGGCCACCCGGGAGAAGCTGCCGGTCGTCGCTTCGGGAAGCGGTCCGCTGGTGGTCGACCTGGACGTCGAGCGCAGCGCCATCGCCTCCCTCGCCGGGTACGACGGCGCGCCGCTGCCCGAGGACATCGGCTACGTGATCTACACCTCGGGCTCCACGGGGCGGCAGAAGGGCGTGGAGGTCCCGCACGGCGCGATCGCCGCGTTCCTCGAGGGGATCGTGGGCGTCACCGGTCTCTCCTCCGCGACGCGGCTCGTCGCGGTGACCACGCTCAGCTTCGACATCGCCGTGCTGGAGCTGTACGCGCCCCTCGTCGCGGGCGGCACCGTCACGATCGCCACCCGCGACGACTCCACCGACGGCGTCCGCCTCGGCGCGCTCCTCGCCGACGGCGCCGACGTGATGCAGGCCACGCCCGCGACCTGGCGTTTGCTGCTCGACGCCGGCTGGCGCCCAGGGGCGGGCTTCCGCGCGCTCGTTGGCGGTGAGGCCTTCCCCGCGGACCTCCGCGCTCCGCTGCTCGAGCGGTGCGCCGCCGTGATCAACCTCTACGGGCCCACCGAGACCACGGTGTGGAGCACCTCGAGCCGCGTGGACGGCGAGGGAACGATCGCGATCGGCTCGCCGCTGCCCGGCGAGAAGGTCTGGGTGGTCGACCGGCGCGGCCAAGCGTGTCCGCCGGGCGTCCCCGGCGAGCTCTGGATCGGCGGGCAGGGCGTCACGCGCGGCTATCGTTTCGATCCGGACCAGACCGCGGCCCGCTTCGTGGACGGCCCGGATGGCTCCCGCGCGTATCGAACGGGCGACCTCGTGCGCTGGCGCCCCGATGGTCAGCTGGTCTTCGAGCGCCGCCTCGACACCCAGGTCAAGGTCCGCGGGTTCCGCATCGAGCTCGGGGAGATCGAGTCCGCGCTGGCGCAGCATCCCAACGTGGCGCAAGCGGTGGCCACCGTCTTCGAACCGCGCCCGGGCGATACCCGCTTGGCCGCGTACGTGGTCCTGCGGCCAGAGCGGACCGCGACCACGGCCGCGCTCCGCGAGCACGTCCAGGGCCTCCTGCCCGCGTATATGGTGCCGCAGCACGTGGTCTTCCTCACCGAGGTGCCGCTCACGCCCAACGGGAAGGTGGATCGGAAGGCGCTGCCTCGGCCCGACGCGGACGTTGGGCGCGAGCTGGTCGCGCCGCGAACGGACACCGAGCGCGCGCTGGTGCGGGTGCTGTCCGAGGTCCTGGGCGTTCGGAAGGTCTCCGTGACCGATGACTTCTTCGAGCTGGGCGGCCACTCCATCTTGGCTACCCGGCTCGTCGCTCGTTTGAGGGAAGAGCTGGGCGTGGAGCTGCCGCTGCGCCGCGTCTTCGAGACGCCCGGCGTGGCCGCGCTCGCGAGCCACCTGGACGCCGTGGCGCTGCTCTCCGCGCCGTCCGCGGCGCCGTCCGCCGACACCGAGGAGCTCGAGTTCTGATGGATACCCTGGCGCTCCTCACGGAGCTTCGCGCGCGCCAGGTCGAGCTGCGGCTCGACGGAGACAAGCTGGTGGTCCAAGCGCCGAAGGGCGCAGTGGACGCGCCGCTCGCGGAGGCGATCCGCGCCCAGAAACCGGCGCTCATGGCGCTGCTTCGCGAGGCTCAGGGCCAGCGCGCTCAGCAGGAGCCGATCCCACGCCTTGGCCGCGACCGCGCACGCCTCGCGCTGCCGCAAGAGCGGCTCTGGCTCGCTCAGCGCCTCGACCCCGCGTCAGCGGTCTACAACCTGCCTGGCGCATGGCGGTTGCGGGGCGATCCCGCGGGACAGGGGGTGGATCCCGAGGTGATGCGGCGCACCCTCGCGTGGTTCGTGGAGCGGCACGATCTGCTGCGCTCCGTGTTCCGGGAGGAGGGCGGCGAGGCGCGCGTGATCTTCGAGCCGGGCCGCGAGCTCGTCTTCGCCGCGGTCGACGTCTCCGGCGAGGCCGACCCCGAGCGCGCCCTGCATGCGTTCCTGGACCAGGAGGCGGCGCGGCCGTTCGACCTCGAGAACGAGCCCGCCGCGCGGTTCTGGCTAATCACGGTCGGTCCCGCAGACCACGTGGTCTATGTGGTCACCCACGCGGTGATCTGGGACGGCTGGTCCTTCGACCTCTTCCTGAACGACCTGTCGGCGGGCTATCAGTACTTCGCGGCCGCCACGCCCGACGGCGCCGGCCCGCCCGTGGCCCCGGTACCGCTGCGCTTTGGCGACTACGCCGAGTGGCAGCGTGCGCGCGCAGAGACCCCGGCGATCAAGGCGCAGCTCGACGCTTGGCGACAGATCCTCCGCGCCCCGCTCCCGCGGCTGGAGCTGCCCACGGACCGGCCCGCGGCCGGCCTCGCGGGACATCGAGGCGCACGCGCGTATCTACGATTC
Organism: Pseudomonadota bacterium; assembly: GCA_005776725.1. GTDB lineage: Bacteria > Myxococcota_A > UBA9042 > SXOO01. Next base: position 4,196 of record SXOO01000109.1, read on the forward strand.
CCCGAGACCGTCGTTTCCCCGCTGGCCGCGCTGGCGCGCGCCGAGTCCACCACCCTGTATGTCGTTCTGCTCACGGCCTGGGAGACGCTGCTCTACCGGTACTCGGGCGAGACCGACCTCATCGTGACCACGCCGGTCCGGGGGCGGGAGCGGCCGGAGCTCGAGCACGGCGTGGGCATCTACACGAACACCCTGTTCTTCCGGACGGATCTCGCCGCCGTGGCTACGTTCCGCGAGGCCATCCGCCGGACGAAGGGTTCGGTTCTCAGGGCGTTCGAGAACCAGGACGCGCCTGTGGACGCGCTCCTGGGCGAGCTCGCGTCTTCGCAGGACCTGGGGCGCTCTGCGCTCTTCCAGGCGATGTTCAGCTACCAGAACACGAACAACCGCGTGACCCACGTGGGACCCTGCAGCCTCGCGTTCGTGCCCCAGGCGATCCACGCGGTCTACGCTGACGTGAACTTCTGGGTGAAGGACGCCCACGGGAAGCTGCTCGGCGCCGTGGACTACCGAACGGAGCTCTTCGACCACGGGACGGTCGAGCGCCTCATCGGTCACCTCGAGGCGGTTCTGGTGGAGGCCGGGCGTGACCCCGATCGGTCGCTCGAGTCGTTGCCGATCCGGCTGCCCGCCGACGAGACCGTGCTCGTGGGCCTCGAGGGCGCTGCGGCGCGGCGCGCGGACGACTCCCTCTCGCACGCCGCCGAGTACGGCTTCGCGCACCCGGACGCGCTCGCCCTCACCGGCGACGGGTTCTCGCTGACGTTCCGGGAGCTCGAGGCGGCGATCGCGGCGCGCGCAGGGCGCTACCTCGACGCCGGGGTCCTCCCGAGGCGCCCGGTGGCCGTGCAGGTGGCGCGCACCCCGGACGCGCTCGTGGACGTCTTCGCGGCGCTTCGCCTCGGCGCCACGGCGGTCCTCGGTCCATCCGGCGGCGCGGGCCAGTACGCCGCGCCCCAGCTCCCCACGGACGCGGCGCTGATCGACCTGAGCGCCGGCAGCAGTCTCTCGCCCGAGCCAGTGACCGTCACGCCTGCGGCGCTCCGTTTTGCCACTCATGCCGTGTCCGAGCGCCTGGGCCTCGGTCCGCGGGACGTCCTGCTCAGCGGATCGCGCGGCGTGGGTCTCCTGGTCGAGTGCATGGCCGCGCTCGGCCGTGGGGCCACCGTGGTCTTGCCGAACGCTGCGGTGCTCTCGGACTCGTGGGAGCTCCGCGACCTCGTGGAGTCGAGACCCATCACCGCCGTGGTGGGTGAGTACGGGCTGTTGCGCGCTTTGGCGGACGAGGGGCTGCTACCCGCTCGTGCGGTCGTGCGCGACGGGCCCTTCGAGGGTGCGATCTGGCTCGATGGACCCAGAGCGACCGCCGGTGTCCTGGCGGAGCACGTCGGCGCGGGCCTGTGGCGACCGTTGCGCGGCGCCAAGATCGAGATCGTCGACGGCCGCGGCGAGCGCGTGCCCGTGGGAGTGCGGGGCGCCGTGCGAGTGACCGTCCCTGGCGAGAAGCCCTGCGTCACGGAGGTCCGCAGCCGGTGGCGTGCCGAACACCTTGAGCGTCTCGCGGACGCGCCCGGCGTGGTGCGGAACCTGGGCGTGGCGGTTCACCTCGAGGAGGTGGCGCGGGTCCTGCGCCAGCAGGCAGGGGTCCGCGATGCCCACGTAGATGTCCTGCCGAGCGGTCCGCCGCCTGAGCGCGCCGCGATGGGCCGCGACGACGCCCAGAGCGCTCCCACCGAGCGCCGCCTCGAGGTCACGGCGTGGCTGGTGGCGGACGACACCGCGCCGGGAGCGGCCGCCCTCCGCGACGCGCTGCTGCGCCTCCTGCCCGCCGAGGCCGTGCCGGCGGTGTTCGTGAGGGTTGCCGAGCTTCGCCGCGCCGGTGGCGAAGTAGACCGCAGGAGCCTCCCGAACCCGCTCGAGCGCGAAGGGGGAGGGGCCCTCCCCGCGACCGACGCAGAGCAGGCACTTGCCGAGGTCTGGTCCGGCCTCTTGGGTCGAGGCGGCTTGCGAACCTGCGACAACTTCTTCGAGCTGGGGGGCACCTCGCTCCTGGCCCTGCGCGCGGTCGTGGAGGTGGAGCGGCGGCTCGGCGCGCGGTCCGACCCAAGGCTCTACTTCTATCAATCGCTCGGTGAGCTCGCGAAGGCCCTCGCATGACGCCGTTCTACTTCGGCCCCGAGGAGCGGCGGCTCTTCGGGGTGCTGCATCGGGTGCCTGGGTCCGGCCGCGGTGTGGTGCTCGTCCCGCCGTTCGGCCAGGAGGCACTGCGTTCGCACCGCACCCTCCGCATCCTCGCCGAGTCGTGGGCCCGGGCCGGCTGGAACGCGCTGCGCTTCGATCCCTACGGCACGGGCGACTCCGCGGGCGACGACCTCGACGTGACCCTCGCGGGGATGGCCTCGGACGCCCGCCTCGCGGCCGCCGAGCTCGCCGCGGCGACTCAGGCGCGCCAGCTCGCCGTCTTCGGAATGCGCCTCGGCGGTCTCGTGGCGTTGAGCGCCGCCGACGCCTTCAAGGCGGTGGTGTTGTGGGAGCCGCTCGTGGACGATGACGTGCGGGCGCTCGGCAACGCGGGTTACGAGCACGAGGGCTTCCGGATCGCCCCCGAGCTGCGCCGCGAGCTGCGTGACTACCGCCTCCCCACGGCGGGGCTCCCGAAGCGGGGGCTACTGGTCTGGAACGCCGCCGCACGCGGTGATCGGGTGACCCAGGCGCTCGGCGGCGCGGTCGAGCGCCTCGAGACGCGGGTGGTCCCGGCTCCCCCGGCCTGGAACGAAGAGAACGACTTCGGCGCTGGGCCCATCCCTGCCGCGGTGATCGACGCGCTCGCGTCGTGGCGAGGCTGAGCCTATGGAACGTGTGGTCCGCTTCGGCCCCGGCGAGTCGCTCACAGGCGTGCTGACCGAACCCGCAGAGCCGCGCGCGCTCCCGGCGGTGCTGCTCCTGGACGCCGGCATCCTCCACCGCGTGGGGCCGAACCGCATGAACGTGGAGCTCGCGCGCCGGTTCGCGGCCACGGGACACCGCGCCCTGCGCTTCGACTTCGCGGGGATCGGCGACTCCCCGGCGCGCACGGACGGCCTGGCGCTCGGTGAGGGCGTGCAGCGCGACATCGCCGCCGCGCTGGACCTCGTCGGCGGGCAGGCCGTGGTCATGGGCCTCTGCTCCGGCGCCGACAACGCGCTCCGCGCGGCCTACCGTGACCCCCGCGTCGTCGGCGCGGCGCTGCTTGACCCCACGGTGTTCCGGACCCCCGGGTGGTACGCCCGCCGCGCGATGCAGAAGGTCACGAGCGATCCCTTTGGGGCGCTGAAACAGCTGGCGGGCCGGGTGCGCAAGGAGGTCGCGCCTCCCGAGGCCGCGCCCCAGGAGAACCGGCCGGAGATGTTCTACACGGGTTTCCAGACCCGCGAGGAGGTCGAGACCCACCTGTCCGCCGTACTCGCGCGGGGCGTGTCGCTGCTCTACGTCTTCTCGGGCGGGTGGGCAGACATCTTCAACTACCCTGGGCAGTTGCAGGACAACCACCCGTCGCTCGACCTCTCGCCGGTGCGCCTCCACCACCACCCCGAGGCCGACCACACCTTCAGCCGCCGCGCTCACCGCGAGGTGCTCTTCGCCGAGCTCGGTTCCTGGCTGGCGGCGTGCAGCGCCACCGCAGCGGGGGCTCTTCCCCGGGCCTGATGGCCTCGAGGGGGCCTCGCCTACTGCCTCTCGCGCGCGGCGGGGATCTCTCGGGCCCTCTACGGGTCGTTCACCGGCTCGACGGGGTGTGACGAGAGCAACCCGAGGGGCAGTGGGACCTCCTCGAGCAACGCTGCCAGCTGGCGCTCGGCCTGCCGATTCCCGCGCTGGATCCGCTCCGCGAGGATCAGCTCGTTCTTCATCGAGTGCTCCAGCCCCGTGAGCTCGGTCACGCGCACTCGGTACCCCCTCGCCTCGAGGAAGAGCGCTCGGATGACGTTGGTGATGTGGCTGCCGAACTCGCGCCGCTGGATCGGGTGGCGCCACAGGGGCGACAGTCGCTCGCTCGGAACGTCGCCGAGGAGCCGCGCCGCCTCTGCCTGGCAGCACGGGACCAGCGCGATCCAGCGCGCGTCGTGTGCGAGGGCCATCCGAATCGCGTCGTCGGTGGCGGTGTCGCACGCGTGGAGCGCCGTGACGAGATGCACGGGGTGTGGCAGGCGCGCCTCGGCGATCGGCGCAGCGTGGGCCGTGAGGCGCTCCATCCCGAACTGCGCGGCTCTCGCCTGCGTGGCCTCGACCAGCGCCGGGCGCGCCTCGATCGCGGCGACCCGTCCACGGCCCCTGGGGCCGAAGATCAGGTCGTAGAGCACGAAGCCGAGGTAAGACTTTCCCGCTCCGCAGTCTGCCAAAACGGGCTCTTCGTTGGCCTCGAAGGCCGCGTCGAGGAACGGCCTCAGCAGCGTGACGAGGTGTTGCACCTGCTTCAGCTTCCGGCGCGCATCCGCGGTCAACGCCCCGCGCTCCGTGAGGATGCCGAGGGCGCGCAGGAGCGCCGTGGATTGCCCCGGCCACTCGAGATCGGGGGCCAGCTTGAGGGCGCCGCCCGCCTGATTCTGCTTGGCGTCTCGGCGGGGGGCGTCTCGGCGGGGGGCGTCCGATCGGGGGCGGGCGTTGCTCATTCGGGCAGGGTGAACCCTGGTCCCCGTGGGTGCAAGGCGCCTCCGTGTGCCAGAACGCGGGCGCGTGGCCTTGTCACAGTGGCCGAGGCTTGGTACACCCTCGCCTCCATGAGCATCACGCTGCGCACGTATGCGTTTCTCGACAGCCTGCAGCCGCAGCTGGCCTCCTTCATGGGGAAGACCGCCAAGGGCTTCCTCCCGGTTCCCGGCATGGCCAGCTTGTGGGTCGAGATCGCGCCCGGCATCGCCATCAACCGAGTCACGGACGTGGCCCTCAAGGCCAGCGCGGTGATGCCCGGCATCCAGGTCGTCGAGCGCGCGTTCGGTGTGCTCGAGGTGCACCACGACGACAAGGGCCAGGTCGAGCGCGCAGGCGCCGCGATCCTGGCCGCGCTCGAGCTCCAGAAGGAGAAGCGGAAGAAGCCCAAGGTCATGTCGCAGCAGGTGATTCGCGCGATCGAGCCGTACCAGGCACAGATCATCAACCGTGACTCCGCTGGCATGATGCTGCTCCCGGGCCAGTCGCTGTTCATCCTCGAGACGGAGCCCGCTGCTTACGTGGCCTTTGCGGCGAACGAGGCGGAGAAGGCGGCGAACATCTCGCTGGTCAACATCCGCCCCATCGGCGCGTTCGGGCGCCTCTGGCTCAGCGGCTCGGAGTCGGAGATCGACAGCGCCGCGGAAGCGGCCATGAAGGCCATCGAGTCCATCGACGGGCTTTAGGGCCCAAGTCCCGGGGGGACGACCCGGGCTCCGGGCGAACGCCCGGAAGAGATTCTTGCTGGGGCACGACCCCAGACCCGGGCAGCCGGGCCCTCGGCCCGACTGCGCACCTTGGGAACGGACCCTCGGGTCCGGCCACCGACTGACGCGCTAATGGCGCAACGAGGTTCTTCGAGATGTCAGACGCACTGGGAATGATCGAGACCAAGGGCTTCGTCGGCATGGTTGAGGCGGCTGACGCGATGGTGAAGGCCGCGCGTGTCGACTTCGTCGGCTACGAGAAGATCGGCGGCGGTTACGTGACGGCGATCGTTCGCGGCGACGTCGCGGCCGTGAAGGCGGCCACCGAGGCCGGCGCCCGCCAGGCCGAGCGCGTGGGCGAGCTCGTGAGCGTGCACGTGATCCCGCGCCCGCACGCCAACCTGGACAAGGTCCTGCCGTTGGGCCGCACCAACGTCTCAGAGACCTGAGCCAATGATCCTCGGCCGCGTCGTCGGAACGCTCGTCTCCACCCGTAAGGAGTCGGAGCTCGAGGGCCTGAAGATGCTCCTCGTTCGGGAGATCGATGCCAGCCTCTCCGAGGTCGGCAAGATCGTCGTCTGCGTCGACGCTGTCGGCGCAGGCGAGGGCGAGGTGGTGCTGTACGCGGCGGGTTCGTCGGCGAGGCAGACCAAAGCCACGCAGAATCGGCCTGTAGACCACGTGATCATGGCGATCGTGGACCAGTTCGAGGTGAGCGGCCGGGTCTGCTACACGAAGGGCCGTGACGACTGAGTCGAGGGGCTGGGGGCCCACCCCATCGTCTCCGCACGAGGCTCGCGAGTGCGAACTCGCGGTCGCGCCAGATCGCGCAGACGAGGTCGGCCTGGGGGCTTGTTGCCCCGGCCCCCAACTTGAACTTCGCCGTCTCGTGCGGCCGCCTTGTTCTACTGCTGACCAGAGGGGGCACGTTTCCCAGTGAACGATCGCCAGATCGCCGAGATCGTCCAACGCGTCGTCCAGAAGCTCGCTTCCGAAGGTGGGGGCCAGACGTCTTCCGGCGGCGGCCCCACCGTCTTCGTCCCGCGCTCCCGCGCCACGGACGGGATCTTCACCGACCCTGACCAGGCGATCCAAGCCGCCCGCGACGCCTTCGAGGAGGTGAAGCGCACGCCGCTGGAGGTTCGCGAGAAGGCCATCGAGGCCATGCGCGACGTCGGCCGGCGTCTCGCCCCGGAGCTGGCGCGGATGGCGGTCGAAGAGACCGGGCTCGGTCGCGTCGAGGACAAGATCGGCAAGAACCTCCTGGTGGCCAACAAGACCCCCGGGATGGAGGCGCTGCGGCCCCGCTCGTTCACGGGGGATCGGGGGCTCACGCTCGACGAGCGCGCCCCCTACGGCGTCATCTGCTCGATCACGCCCTGCACCAACGCCACGGAGACCATCCTCAACAACGCGATCGGAATGATCGCCGGTGGCAACACCGTGGTCTTCAACGTTCACCCGAGCGCCAAGGGGGTGAACAACTACTACGTGAGGGAGCTCAACCGCGCCATGACGGCGGTGGGCTATCCCGCCAACACGCTGATCTCCATGGGCGAGCCCACCATCGAGAGCGCCCAGACGCTGATGAAGCACCCCGGCACGCGGCTGCTGGTGGTCACGGGCGGCGGGCCGGTGGTCAAGGCCGCCATGGCCACGGGCAAGAAGGTGATCGGCGCGGGTCCCGGCAATCCCCCGGCGCTCGTCGACGAGACCGCCGACCTGGCGCGCGCCGCCCGAGACGTGGCGGCGGGCCACAGCCTCGACAACAACATCGTGTGCATCATCGAGAAGGTGCTGATCGCGGTTGACTCGATCGCCGATCGCCTGAAGGACGAGCTGGTCCGCGCGGGCGGCTATCTGGTTCGCGACACGGACGTCCCGAAGCTCGAGAAGCTCCTCGTGGAGGACGGCCACATCAACCGGCGGTTCATCGGCAAGAACGCCTCGGTGATCCTCCGCGAGATCGGCATCACGGTGTCCGACGCGGTCCGCTTCTGTTTCTTCGAGACCGAGGAGAAGCACCCCCTGGTCCAGCTGGAGCAGCTGATGCCGGTGCTGCCCATGTTCCGCGTTCGCAACGCCGACGAGGGCATCGCCGCGGCGGTCCGCGTGGAGCACGGGTACTTCCACACGGCCACCTGCCACTCGAAGAACATCGACGTTCTCCACAACATGGCCCGGGCGGTCAACACCTCGCTGTTCATCAAGAACGGCCCCAGCTTCGCCGGTCTCGGCATGGGCGGAGAGGGCTGGACCAGCTGGACGATCGCCGGTCCCACGGGCGAGGGGCTCACCACGGCGTGGCACTTCACGCGTGAGCGCCGCTGCACCCTGGTCGACTACTTCCGGATCGTCTGAGCCGCTTGTCCTACCCCGCCCTGGCCCTGCTCGAGCTCGCCTCGATCCCACGCGGGATGGTTGTCGGCGACGCCCTGGTGAAGCGGGCCGCCGTGCAGCTGCTGCGCGCCCACCCGATCGACCCGGGGAAGTACCTCCTGGTGTTCGAGGGCGAGGTGGCCGAGGTCGAGGAGGCCCTACAGGCCGCCGCGGAGGCAGCCGCTGGCGCGTTGATCGACCGGCTCTACTTGTCGTTCGCCCACGAGGCGCTAGCGCCCGCGATCGCGGGTCGCGGCCCCGCGCCCCGGATCGAGGCCCTCGGCATCGTCGAGACGCCCACGCTCGCGGCTTCGGTGGTCGGCCTCGATAAGGCCCTCAAGACCGCGCCAGTGCGCGTGGTCGAGCTGCGCCTCGGCGCTGGGCTGGGTGGCAAGGGCTACTTCGTGCTCACCGGCGACCTCTACGACATGCAGGCCAGCCTCGAGGCTGCAGTGGCGGCGATCGGCTCCGAGGCCACTCACGAGATCATCGCGCAGCCGCACGCCGATTTTCTCCGGGGCGCGCACTACGCCTGATGGCACCCGCGGCAGGAGCCGCGCGGATAGCTTGCTCTTACTCGACCGCCCGCTGCACCGACGTGATCGGGACGCCGCCGTCTGCCCGCGGCGGACCCGGGATGACGAAGCGCTCGCCGGCTTCGATGCGGTCCTGCACCGCGATCATGAGCTCGGTGGACTCGGGGTGGATCCACAGCTCCGGCTCTGGTCGGTCGAAGGCGATGCCCGGCGCGCCCATGGCCCCTAGCAGGGCGTCGTCCGTGACGCGGAACGCGTACGTGAGCGTCTTGGCCTCGCTGTGGGCCGGGGTGTAGGCCGTGTGGAGCTCCAGCGGGCCGAACTTCGAGTGCACGTGCAGCGCGTGCGTATCCCACTGTGTGGCGCCGAAGAAGTACTGCACCCCGAACGCTCGCAGCGCGATCGACTTGGTCACGGTGCCGAGGCCCTTCAGGTTCTCCTCTGTGAGCATCGGCGCGATGGACGCGAGGTTGTGGCCCATCCACGCGCCGGGGGTGGCCATGGGGATGGCGATGTACATGGAGTAGGGCACGAGCCCCCGGTAGCCCTCCGGGACGCCCAGGATCTCTCGCGTGGACGCCGGGACGGTCTCGACGGGTCGCCCGAAGCCGAAGATGGCCCCGGGCATGAAGCAACAGTCGAAGAAGACCCAGCGGTCCATCGGCATCCCCTCGGGGCCGAAGGTGCGGCCGTCGAGGTTCTGAAGGAGGGCGCAGAACGGCTCGTGCTCCACGCGCGTCGGGTCGATGCGGTTCTTCCGCTGAACCGAGAGGCCGAAGGGGGCCGTGTCGATCGCGCCCTTGTTGGCCTCGGTGACTACGACGAACGGCGTGAGGTCGCGGACCAGCCGGTGCTCGAGGACGAAGGCGCTCATTCGACCGCTCCACGCCGCAGCGGGAGCTGCACGATGCTTCCGCGGGTCTCGGGGGCGCCGACGATCGCGTAGGGGATTCCATTCTCGAGCTCCGACTGGAGCGCCACGAGGGCGGCCTCGTCGTCTACGTCGAGCATGTGAGTGGCTGGCGGCGCACCGGGCGAGGTGCCGGGCTTGATCAGCGCGGCCTCGACCAGGAAGCGCTTGAGCCGCAGCCGGAACGTGAGCGACCGGCGGAACGAGTGGGCCGGTGTGTACGCCGTGACGAGCTCCAGCGGCCCGATCCCGACGAACGAGCCGATCCGGTCTGAGCGCCATTGGAGCGTGCCGTACAGCATCTCGGCCTTGAGCAGACGGACGCCGAGGCAGAGGCTGAGGAGGCGGAGGCCCGCGGGCGCGGCGCCCTCGGCCACCTGGTTGATCGAGCACAAGGTGTGCGTGAACCACGCCCCAGGTTCGGGCGTGGGGATAGCGATGAAGATGGTGAGCGGCACTGGCCCCGTGTAACCGTCCGGGACCTCGAGCGCGCGCCGGACCCAGGGCTCCAGCGACGTGGCCGGGCCACAGAAGCCGAAGACGGCGGACGGCATGACCCCGCAGTCGTAAAAGACCCACTTCGGCATCGCCATGCCGTGGGGCCCGAACGAGAGCCGGTCGAGGTTCTGCATCATCTGCAAGAAGGTCTCGTTGTGGCGAGACTGCGGGTCGAGCACCAGGCCACGCTTCTTGAGGTCGAAGCCGAGCGGCTCCCACTCGAGGCGCGGGGCGACCATACGCGTGGCCAGGACGTACGGCTGGCACTGATCGAACGCGCGCTTGAAGTGCGGGAACACCGAAGAAAGTCCTGAAGTGACCGGGTGGGGGGCCCGATGGAATCGCAGTTGGGGTGCGCGCGTCAAGCTACCTGGCTGCAAACAGCGGGTGGTTCGTCGCGGTTGCACCTTGCACCTTGGTGCCTGCATCCCTAGCTTGCCCGCCGGCACGGTCATCCCGTGAGTGGCGGCAGCCACCGCGGAGGCCCCCGTGACCATTGACCTCGAGCTTGCTGCCGCGCAGCTCTCTAACCTCTCCCCCTGCTTTCGCCGCATAGACGGTGAAACAGAGGAAACAAAAGAGGCGGGTGCTGCGTTTAGCGGGCTGGAGGGTCAGAGCCCCCGTGACCCTAGGGTGAACCGCATGGCTATCGGCGAGACCGCGCACGACGTCACCACGATCTATCTCAAGCGGATGGGGGCGGTGTCACTTCTGAAGCCCGACGAGGAGGTGCGAATCTCCGAGCGGATCCGTGAGTCCGAGCGCACGCTGCTCGAGCACGTGCTCGAGTCTGGCGTGGTCCGCGAGGCGCTGCTGCGCATCAAGGCCGAGGCCGATGCCGGTAAGGGTCAGGCTCAGGAGGTGGCGCTCAACCGTCGCTGCTCCGAGAAGGTGCTCGCTGGGCTCGCCGAGCTCGCCGACCTCCGCGCCGCTGTGCGCGAGGCCGCCGGTCCCGACATGGCCAGCCGGATCCAGACGCTCCGGACGGAGATGGCCGAGGAGCTGCAGGAGATCGGCTTCACGCGGAACTACTGCATCGACTGCTGCAACCAGGTCACCGTGCTCTGGGACGACGTCCGGCGCGCAGGTGCGGACGTGCAGTCGGTGGAGTCCGCCACGGGCATCTCCCGCGACCAGCTCCCCGAGTTCGTCCGGCGGCTGCGCCGGCTGATGCGCGAGGTCTATGCCGCTCGAAAGGTGCTCATCGAGGCCAACCTGCGCCTCGTGGTCAGCATCGCGAAGCGGTATCGGCACCTCGGCCTGCCGTTCGCCGACCTCATCCAGGAGGGCA
>SXOO01000110.1 GCA_005776725.1 Pseudomonadota bacterium
GACTGACCTCCGGCCCCGGCCCCGTAGGGGTCGGGGTCGGAGGTCAGTCGGCGCGCGGAAGGTCGAGGAGGAAGGTGGTTCCGTTGTCGTCGGTGCGCTCGACGACGATGTCGCCGCCTTCGCTGGTGACGATGCTGTGGCAGATGGGCAGGCCGAGCCCGGTGCCTCGGCCCGGCGCTTTGGTGGAGAAGACCGGGTTGAAGATTTGGCGCCGGATCGCGTCCGGGATGCCGGGCCCGTTGTCTCGTACGCGGATGTGAACCCGTGCGGTGCCTTGGGTCACGCTCAGCTCGACTCGGGCGTCGGTCGTGCCCGCGGTGGCGTCGGCGGCGTTCAGGACGAGGTTCACCAGCACCTGGACGAGGCGACGGTCGCCGATCGCGGCATACACTGGTTGCTCCAGCGGCGCCGCCTCGATGACGACGTGGCGGAGCCGCGGCTGCGGCCCCAGGAGCTGAACGCACTGCTGCACCGCCAGCCCCGCGTCGGCTCGTGGCAGCTCGTCCCGCTCGGGCCTCGAGAAGTCCAGGAGGTCCCGAAGGATGCCGCCTACCCGGTCCAGGGCCTCCACTGCGCGGCGGCTATAGTCCACGCGCTCCTCCTCCGTGGTGTCCGACCGGCGCATGAGCTCGAGGTACCCGAGCGCGATCGCGATGGGGTTACCGATCTCGTGCGCCACGCCCGCCGCGAGCTGCCCTACCGACGCTAGCTTCTCGGACCGCACCAGGTTCTCCTGGGCCTTCTCGAGGCGGTCGTTCACGAGGCGTAGCTCCGAGAACTGCCGCGCGATCCGCTTCTCATCGTCGCCGAGCTTTGTGGCCAGGCGGTTGAAGGCCGTGGCGAGCTGCCCCAGCTCCTCGCCCCCTTCGACGGTGGCTCGCGTGCTCCCGTCGCCCGAATGCAGCCGGTCCACTGCGCGGACCAGGCGGTTCAGTGGAGACACGATGAGGCGCGTGAGCCCGGCGTAACCGATCAGAGTGGTTAGCGCGATCGCCAGGCCGAGGAACACGAGGAGCAGGTTGCGCACCGCCGCCAGCCGGCGCTCGATGCCGTCGTTCGCGCTCACGACCACCAAGCGCGCGTGCTCCCCAGGGCCGAACGGCAGCTCGAGCGGCGGCAGCTCCTTCACGAGCGCCAGGCGCTCCCCAGCGCCCCGATCGGGCAACCAGCGCGCCCCGTCGGTGACTCCCATTAGCGGGGAGATCTCCGCCACGCTCCCGGCCGGATCGCCCGGGGGCCTCGGGGTCGCCCCCCAAGCCTCGAGCTCCTCCCAGTCGAGGCACGGCGCCAAGCGGGCCGCGCTGCGCTCCGTCAGCGTGCCCCGCGCGTCGGAGAGTCCCACACAACGGACGATCGGTCCGTCCCCGGTGGCGGAGGCTCGATCGAGCTCGTCCTCGAGCGCGTGTGGGTCCGGCGCTCTGGCGACCGCCGCGGCGATCACGCCCACGAGGTCCACTGCCCGCTCCCGGTGGTCTTCCCGGAGCGCGCTCTCGAGGAGAGGCATGGTCACGGTGTAGACCAGCGCGAAGCCCACGGCCACGATGGCTACGACCGCAGCCAGCAGCTGGGACCTGACCCCGACCCGCGCCTCGCCGTTCACGCCCGTGGACCTCCCCCCAGGGAGACCGGTGCGCGCCGGCCTTCGACCCAGACGGTCAGTATGGCCCCGCGCGTCCTGATCCGTCGAGACGCCCCAGGCAACGCCGCACAGGGGTTGCGTTCACCGTCGACCTTTGTAACAAACGCCGTACTCGTCGGAGCGCGGGCGCGCGGAGACGAACCCGGCCGGGGCGCTCAGCCCTGGACGCCCACAAGAGCTGCCTGGCGCGTGTTATGCGCCCCACCAGAGGTCGCATGCCAGCTTTCGAGCGTTACTCCGGGACCGCAGACTACATCGCCACTGAGGACCTGCGTCAGGCGGTGAACGTGGCGCTCGCGCTCGAGAGGCCGCTCTTGGTCCGAGGCGAGCCCGGCACCGGGAAGACGCTCCTGGCACGCAGCGTGGCTTCGGGGCTGGGGCTCCCGATCATCGAGTGGCCGGTCAAGTCCACTACGCGCGCTCAAGATGGGCTCTACGTCTACGACGCCGTCCAGCGGCTCCACGACAGCCGCTTCGGAGACAAGAACGTCTCCGACATCGAGCAATACGTGAGGCTCGGACCGCTCGGCCGCGCCTTCTCGGCCGAGGGCAAAGGCGTTCTGCTCATCGACGAGGTCGACAAAGCCGACATCGAGTTCCCGAACGCCCTCCTCCACGAGCTCGACCAGATGCGCCTCGTCATCGGCGAGACAGGGAGGGTGGTCGCGGCGCGCGAGCGGCCGATCGTCCTCATCACGTCGAACGCCGAGAAGGAGCTCCCCGACGCCTTTCTACGCCGCTGCGTCTTTCACTTCATCCGGTTCCCGGACGAAGCGGCCATGGCGGAGATCGTGCGCGTTCACTTCCCCGACATCGAGGAGCAGCTGCTCTCCGCGGCGATGACACGCTTCTACGCCCTGCGCCGCCTGGACGGGCTGCGCAAGAAGCCCTCCACGAGCGAGCTCATCGACTGGCTGCACGCGCTGCGTCGCGCCGGCGTCCCCATCGAGCGACTCGAGCGCGAGCTCCCGGTCCTCGGGGCGCTCATCAAGACAGAGGCGGATCTCGACGCGGTGAATCGCTCGGGTCGACGCCGCTGATGCTGTTCCTCGACTTCTTCGGCAAGCTGAGGGAGGCGGGGCTCCGGGTCACCACCCACGAGTGGCTCGCGCTCATGCAGGCCCTCCGCTCCGGCGCAGTCGAGCCGGGCCTCACGGCCTTTTACTACGTTGCGCGCGCGCTCCTCGTGAAGCGCGAGGCTGACCTCGACCGCTTCGACCAGGTCTTCGCCTTCGTGTTTCGCGCTTCCGGCGTGGACCCCGCGGTGCTCGACCAGTTCCTGGCATGGCTGCAGGATCCGGCGATGCCGAAGTCGCTGACCGAGGCTGAGAGGGCCGCCCTCGAGGCGCTGGACTTCGACAAGCTCCGCGAGCTCTTCGAGAAGCGGCTGGCCGAGCAGAAGGAGCGTCACGACGGCGGGTCCAAGTGGATCGGCACCGGCGGGACCAGCCCGTTCGGGAACGCGGGCTACAACCCGGAGGGCGTGCGGATCGGCGGCGAATCGAAGGAGAAGCGCGCGATCAAGGTGTGGGACCAGCGCGAGTTCAAGAACCTCGACAACACTCGCGAGCTCGGCACCCGCAACATCAA
>SXOO01000111.1 GCA_005776725.1 Pseudomonadota bacterium
CCTCACCCACATGCCGAGCGGGATCATCGTCGCGTGTCAGTCCGAGCGTTCTCAGGTGGCCAACCGCAATAGGGCGATGAAGATGCTCAAGGCCCGCCTGTACGACGCCGAGCTGCAGAAGCGCCAGGCGGCAGCAGACGCCGTCAACGACACGAAGCAGGCCATCTCGTTCGGCAGCCAGATCCGCAGCTACGTGCTGCACCCCTACCGGATGGTCAAGGACCACCGCACGGACTACGAGGTCGGGCAGGCAGACTCCGTCCTCGACGGTTCGATCCAGGGCTTCATCGAGGCCTACCTCATGCACCAAGCGGCGGCCTCCGACCAGCCGAGCTGAGGTGACATGCTCCGAGGGTCCGAGTAGCCTCGCGTCATGGACTCATCCACGCCCTTTCGGCCGTTCATCCCCGGCAATGCCGTCCTACGCGAGCTGACCGTTCGCTCGGTCGTCCTCGGAACACTGCTCGGCATGGTGTTCGGGATGAGCTCGCTCTATCTCGTCCTCAAGGTGGGGCTCACGGTCAGCGCCTCGATCCCCGTCGCGGTGATCTCCGTCACGCTGTTCAAGCTCCTGTCGCGCTTCGGAGTGAAGGACGCGACAATCCTCGAGAACAACATCGTGCAAACGGCAGGGTCGGCCGGCGAGTCCATCGCGTTCGGCGTCGGCGTCACAATGCCGGCCATCCTCATCCTGGGCTTCGATCTCGAGATCGGTCGCGTCACGCTAGTGGCGGTGCTGGGCGGGCTCCTCGGCATCCTCATGATGATCCCGCTGCGCCGCGCGTTGATCGTGAAGCAGCACGGCATCCTGAAGTACCCCGAGGGCACCGCATGCGCCGAGGTCCTGAAGGCCGGCGCCTCCGCCGATTCGAGGGCCGCGGCAGGGCTCGGCGAGGACTCCGAGTCCCGCGCCCGTGCCACGCGCGACGCCCTCACGATCGCCGGCGGCTTCGTCCTGGGCCTCGTCTACAAGGTAGGCAACGCGGTTGTGGGCCTGTGGAAGGAGATCCCCGAGAAGGTCTTCGGTGCGCCGCTAAAGGGTGGCTCCGTGGGCGCCGAGATCTCCCCCGAGCTCCTGGGCGTGGGCTACATCATCGGTCCGCGCATCGCGCTGGTCATGTGCGCTGGCGGCGTGCTCGCGTATCTCGTGCTGATCCCGCTCATCACCTATTTCGGAGCCGGCGTCCCCGGCGCGGTCGCCCCTGGGAACATCCCGATCAGCGAGATGAGCCCCGACGACATCCGCGGCAACTACATCCTCTATATCGGGGCGGGCGCGGTAGCCGCCGGCGGCCTCATCAGCCTCGTTCGTGCGCTCCCCACCATCTGGCACGGGCTCAAGAGCGGCCTCTCCGACATTCGAGGTGGAGGGACGGCCACCACGGACCGCACCGACCGCGACCTGCCGATCGGCTTCGTGCTCGTCGGGATCCTCGCCCTCCTCGCCGCAATCCTGCTGGCCCCCAGCCTCCACATGAACGCGCTCGGCGCGGTCATGATCGTGGTCTTCGGCTTCCTCTTCGTCACCGTGAGCTCCCGGCTCACGGGGGAGATCGGCTCCTCGTCGAACCCGATCTCGGGCATGACCGTGGCCACGCTGCTGCTCACGTGCCTGGTGTTCCTCGTCATCGGCTGGACCGGCAACGCGTACTACGTGACGGCCCTCTCGGTGGGCGCCGTGGTGTGTATCGCGGCATCGAACGGCGGCACCACGTCGCAGGACCTGAAGACGGGGTACCTCGTCGGCGGGACGCCACGCCTCCAGCAGATCGCCATCCTGATCGGGGCAGGCGCGTCGGCCGTGATCCTCGGCCCCATCCTCCTCACCTTGAACGACAGCGGGACGGTGTACGTCCAGCAGCAGACGGTAGAGCGCTACGTGGCGAAGGAGGGCGAGGCGAGCGGCGTCTCGGCGCTGGTGGCGGCCGGGCTCCCACGCTTCGCCGGGGTCGGCCCAGAGGGCGAGACCAGCCTCGGGCTCGAAGAGGACGCCTCCGGGACGAAGCGGCTCGTGGCGGCGGACGGCACCTACAAGTACCGGGTGGAGGAGAACTTCCCGAGGGACCTCAAGGCACCGGCCGCCGAGATCAGCGAGGTCACAGAGCCGCTGAAGGGTCCAGAGGCCGCGCTGGACAACGGCAGCTACCGGACGTGGCACAAGGTGAGCGAGGTCGGGGGTCCGGCCGGGAAGTACCTGGTCGATGCCTCAGGGCAGCCGGTCTGGTTCGTCGACCCGGGGATCAACGGCACCCACAAGGTCCGTCCGGACGGCACGTCGGCACAGAAGTTCAGCGCGCCGAAGGCCACCCTCATGAGCTACATCATCAAGGGCATCCTGAACCGCGAGCTGCCGTGGGCGCTGGTGCTCTTCGGCGTCATGATCGCGGTCATGCTCGAGATGGCCGGGGTGCCCTCGCTGGCGTTCGCGGTGGGTGTTTACCTCCCGCTGGCGTCGTCAACGCCGATCCTCGCCGGGGGCATGATCCGCTGGGCGGCCGACCTCCGTGTGAAGCGTCGCCTGGCCGCGCAGAACGCCACCGAAGAAGAGCTCTCGGCAGAGAGCGACAAGAGCGGCGGCGTGCTCCTTGCGTCCGGGCTCATCGCCGGCGGCGCGATCGCGGGGATCCTCTACGCCGTCGGTCTCGGGCTGTTCCGTACGCAGATCGACGGACTCCATACCTGGGCCGAGGCGACGAGCCCGCTGGTTTCGGGACCGCACGCGGATCTCCTGTCCATGGTGCCCTTCCTGGCGATCGGCGCCGTCCTCCTGGGCGTGGCGTTGAAGTCCGCCGGGCGCGCTACCCTCTCGCGTTAGCTGCTGCCGGCTCCACGCTCGGCCCGGGACCGCTGCTCGCGCACGTCTTCCGGGTCACTTCGGGCGATCGACACGGAAGACCCGCGCCTCCCACCGTCCGTTGTCCCGCGCGAGCACCACCTCGCCGCTTCCCGCGTCGACCAAAGAGACCGGCGTCTCCGCTGGCTCGGTGGGCGGTAAAGCGCGCAGCGCGGCGCCCAGGTGCTGCCAGCGTTGACGGAGGTCTGGGGCGAGGACGGCGTCCGAGGCGAGGGCCTCGGCGGTGCGCGCCAAACGGCCAACGACGCTGAGGTAGTCCCCCGGCGCCGGGAGCCCCGGCCCGGACACCACCCCCCAGCCGCTCTCGGTGGCCCGCAGCACCACTCCGTCGACGCGCCATTCGAGCGCTGGCGCTTGGCCGTCCGCAGCCAGCTGCACGAGCCACTCCGCGCCGTAACGCACAAGCCAGCGGCCCAGCGCTTCCCGGTGACCCAGCGCGGCGCGCGGGCCCTCGTCGAGGAGCTGCCAGACGCCGTCCGTATCTCCGGCCGCGAGAGCGGCGACCAGGAGGCGTCTGGGCGCTTCGGGATCGAGCTCAGGGGCCGCCGGTGCGCCGCTCGTGGCCGTGGCACAGCTCACGAGGCACGCGAGCCATGCGCTCCTCACGGCGGGGCGGTCTGCGCGGACGCCGGCGCGCGTGGCACCACCACCACGCCGTTGGCCACAGCGAAGCCCACGACCGGCTCAACGCCCTCCAAGTCCGACCACAGCTGCGTGGACGAGCCCCCGTCGAGGTTGAGCGCCTCGCTGCAGCCCAGGCCCTCCCCCATGAGCTGCGCGAGGTCTGCCAGAGAGACGGGGATCGCCGTCACCAGGACCACGAGGTGGCGCCCTTCGGGGCGGACTCCCACGGCCGTGCGACGGTCCCACTGCGGCTTCAAGGTGAGCGGCTTGCCGTCCACGACCAGCCGGGGTCCTGCCTGGATGGCGAACTCCACGGTGAGCTCTTTGTCGAAGTCACGAGTGTGAACGATGCGGCTCTCGCGTTGAGGCGTGACGAAGAGCACCCCCCAGTCGGCCTTCCGCAGCGGAGAGAGGCGCTTGCCGCCGCTGACGAGGAGGCCAAGTGAAGCGGCCTTCTCGTCGAAGAACCCACCGTTCACCGCCACGCGTGCGCCGGTGCCGGCAGCGAGCTCCTTGACCGAGGCCGTCCGGCGCCGCCGCGCTCGCGCCTCCACAGCGTCCAGACGAACGATCTCCAGGTCGAGCTCGAAGGCCTGTCCCCCCCCTTCGAGGACGCTGGCGGCGCGAATCCCCGGGGCGACGACGCGCCACTCGGCCCCGAGCGCCGGCAGCGACAGGAACAAAGCCAGCCCGAACAGCCCTCCTAGCGCAGGCCTCATTCCAGCGTGGCCACGCCGAGGCCACCGGGGTAACCGTAGCTGACGTCGTCGTCGTAGCCGTACACGATCACGCTGACCTTCTTGTCGGCCTTCAGACGGTGCACCCCGTCTCCAACCGCGCCGCGATAGACGCGATAGGTCGTGCCCGAGATCGGCGTGAACGCGCTGTCTTGCAGCGGCACGTTGTCGAGCACCACGCCGGAGCCGGCCTCGGCCACGATGGTGACGTAGTCCTCGGCGTAGCTGCTGGGCGTGAGGAAGATGTAGTCCGTTTGCCACTGCTCCGCAGGCACGGCCAAGATCAGCGAAGGGTCGCCAATCGGGGCGCAGCCAGAGCCCAGCGGATCCTGGGCGCAGACGTGTCCGGCGGGACACTCGGCGCTGGAGAAGCACGTGGGGGGGAAGCACTGCCCCCCGAAGGTGTCGCAGTCGTACGACGGAGGACACTCGGCCGGGCTGGAGCACGACGCGGGCATCGGTCCGGGCACCTCGAAGGACGACGCGAGGAACTGCGCGACCATGATGGGCTGAGTGGCGGAGACCTGGAAGTCGCCGTCTATGACGATCTCCTTCCACTGTCCCTTGTTGAGCACGAACGACGGCGGAGAGATCACGGCGGGGTTGACGGTGACGTTGGTGCCGTCCTCGGCCGCCACGATGCGGAAGTACTCTTTCTCGAGGCCGCGCTTCTTCGAGCGGGCCAGGATGTACGACTTGCCCCAAGCGGGCACGGGCACCATCTGCTGCTCGAGGTGATCGGCGCAGCACTGCGTGCTGGTGACCGCAGCCTCGTGACCCGAGTACAGCACCACGGGCTTGCTGGTGATGATCTCCGTCCCGGTGAGGTCCCCCCCAGGCGTCTCGGACTCGATGTTCAGGACCTCGTGCTTCTGCAGCGTGAAGGACTGCTTCACGCCGGGGCTGAGCTGACCCGCCGCGCCGGCGGTGGCTCCCGTGGTGGCAACCACGTCCACCGTAGTGTCGTTATCGAGGGCCACGATGGTCCCGAAGCCGCGGAACTGGTCGAAGTCAGTGTCGATCGCCTGACGCGTCATGAGGAAGTAGCGCGTACCGGCCGCGCCCACGGGCAGGAGCACGGACGCGTCGTTGGAGAAGACCCCCACGTTGGAGAGCGGATTGAACTGATAGACCGTGATCGGCTGGTTGGAGACGAGGTGAAAGCCGTTCTTCGAGATCCCCGGTTCGTTGATCCCGAACGACGGAGAGATGGTGTCGAACACCTCGAGCGAGAGAGGAGCGACGTCCTTCTTGCGCTCGGTCCCATCGGGCAGCGTGAGCGTGACGGTGGCGGTGGCCGAGGAAGACGTGTTCGAGGCGATGATCGCGAAGGGTGCGGAGGCGGCGTCGTTGATCCCGTCGGTGGCGTTGTCGAGATCGAGCGCCCAGAACTCGCATCCCGCGTTCGTCCCCCCCTTCGGGTCGAACCCGCAACCGCCCTTGCACTGCCCCGAGGCGCACTGCATCCCCTGAGTGGCGCAGTCCTGCTTGACCTGCCAGCTGGTCCCCGCGGGGGTGCCGTCAGTGATGCACTCGATCGCTCGACCGCTGGAATCACACTGCTTGATACCGGGATAACAGGCGTAGCACTGCCCCGAGTTGCACACACCGTCCGCAGGGCAAGACTCGACCACCTTGGGCTGGCCATCTACGCACTCGGTCACGTTGAGGCCGCTGCAGGTCCGCACACCGGCCGCGCACGCCGTACAGAAGTACTCGAAGCAAACCTCGCTGGCACCACCGGTGCAGTGGCCGTCTTCCAGACACTCGACACATACGCCGTCGGGGCCGCAGTGCCGCCCTCCGGAGCACTCCGCGTCCGAGGTGCACGACTCGGTCGAGGTCCCGTCACCCGCGTCGACGCCGTCAGCTGCAGGGCCGCCATCGGAGCCGTCGCCGGAGTCGGCGGTGTCTGCCCCGTCCGAGCCGTCGCCCGCGACGAAGCCCTCGCTCCCTCCTTCGTTACCCTGGAACCCGTCCGAGCCGCCGGTGTCCTTGTTTCGGCTGCCACGCGCGCTGGTGCACGCCATCGCGAGGACAACAAACCCGACCCACAGATTACGCCCCATCGTCGCTCCTCCGCATCCGCCTCGGCGCGCCGGGCGGGTGAGTAGCATAAGGAGGTCGCCCCCGAATTCAACGTCCGAGTGCGTGGAGTCGGCCCGTCCGGCTCCCGAGCCTCTCCGGCGAGGTCAGAGTGAGGTCCAGAGGACCTTGACAGCCGCCGGGGCCGGCCCGAGGCTGCCCCGCCATGCGCCGTCTCGTATTTGCCCTGATCGCCGTCTTCTCGTTGTCCACCAGTGCTGCGTTTGCGGCTGACAAGCCGAAGATCCCGAAGCGCAAGAAGCGCAGCGCCAACGAGTTCGTTCTGGTCGCTGGCGGGGACGTCGCTTATCCCCGCGGCTGGCTGGATCGCTTCGTCGACCGTCAGGGCGCCGCGATGTTCGACGAGGTGAGCAAGTACGCGAAGGACGCCGATCTGGCCTTCGTCAACCTGGAGACCCCCTTTACCGACGCCACCTTCAAGCTCCGGAAGGAGTGGCAGATCGCTACGCCGCCGGGGCGGCTCGACTACGTGTTGGATGGTGGCTTCAACCTCTTCTCGCTCGCCAACAACCACATGGGTGACACGGGGGACCAGGGCATCTTCGATACGCTCGACCTCCTCGAGGGCCGCGACAAAGCCCGTGGACCCTTGTTCTGGATAGGCGCGGCGCGCACCCGGAAAGAGGTCTACAAGCCGCTGGTGTTCACCGTGCCAGGGAAGCGGACCAAGGTGGTGTTCTTCGCGTTCGGCTATGCGAACAACCCCCTCGTCCCGACGCCGGGGGCCGACGCGATCGAAGCCGTGAAGCGGCACAAGCGCGACGGCGACGTGGTGGTGGTCTCGGTGCATCAGGGAACCGAGTACAAGCACGTCCCGGACAAGGCCAAGACCGAGCTCTATCGGCGTTTCATGGACGCTGGCGCGGACGTGCTGCTCGGTCACCACCCCCACGTGATCCAGGGCGTCGAGAAGTACAAGAAGGGCGTGATCTTCCACAGCCTCGGCAACTTCTCGTTCGCCTCCAAGACCAAGCGCCACCACAAGACGGGCGCCAAGCTCTACAGCATGCTGCCGCGACTGCTCTTCCGCGGGGGCAAGCTCGCCGCAGTGGAGATCGTGCCGCTCTACGTGAACAACGGCGAGCCGCTCGTCGTCGGACGCGAGGTGCTGCGCCACACCGACATGAAGCCGCAGGTGCTCACCGGCGTGTTCGCCACTCAGGTGCTCACGGAGCTCGAGGGGTGGACGCACGCGCTACCCGGGATCTCCGAGAAGGCGCGCTCCGCGTACCGAATCGAAGGCGACAGGGCCTACATCGAGGTCGACGGGCCGTGATCGGCGTGCGAGACGGGGCGCTCCTCGCCGCGCTCATCGTTGCACCTCTCGCCCAAGCCCAGCGCTTCGGCGGGCGCGACGTCCCGGTGTGGAGCCACGGGCCCCGTACGGTGGACGTGGTCCATCTCGCGCTGGACGTCCGCGTCGATCTCGAGGCGCGCGCTGTCTCCGGAACCAGCGTACTCACCGTCGTCCCGCTCGCCGAAGCCGACACCGTCAGGATCGACGCCGTCGACATGAAGATCGAGGCAGTGCGCACCGGCCCCGCGGGCGATCCCGAGCGCCGTGCGACGGTCGAGTGGGAGTACGACGGCCGACGTCTCGACGTCCCGCTCGGCGACGGCCCGACGGACGTCGAAGTGCGGTACCACGCGGTCCCCAAGACGGGGCTCCACTTCGTGTCGGCTGATCCGGCGTATCCCGGCATCGGCCCCGAGGCCTGGACTCAAGGCGAGCCCGAAGAGTCGCGCTTCTGGCACCCCACGCACGACTACCCCGACGACCGCTTCACGACGGAGCTCGTTGCACAGGTGCCGCGTCAGCTCTCGGTGATCTCGAACGGCAGCCTCCTCTCCGACACCACGGACGGTGAGCTCCGCCGGGTGCACTACACGATGCGCGAGCGCCATCCGAGCTACCTCGTGAGCCTCGTGGTGGCACCCCTCGAGCGGTTTCCCCTTGCCCACGCGCGAGTGCCGCTCGCCGTGTGGGCGGCGGCGGGGAGCGGCGGCGACGTCGAGGCCAACTTCGGCGCCACGGCGCGCATGCTGGACTTCCTCGAGGGGTACACGGGCCTGCCCTACCCGTATCCCCGCTACGATCAGGTGCTGGCTACCGACTTCATGTGGTCGGGCATGGAGAACATCACCGCCAGCACGCTCACGCGCGATGCGCTCCTCGGGCCGCTCCGACGGGGGGAGGAGAGCTCGGAGGGGCTCGTCTTGCATGAGCTGGCGCACCAGTGGTTCGGGAACCTCGTCACCTGCCGCGGCTGGCGACACCTCTGGCTGAATGAGGGGTTCGCGTCCTACTTCGAGACGCTTTGGCTCGAACACACCAAGGGCCGCGCCGAGGCCGATCTCGACCGGTTGGGCGGGGCCGAGTGGTACTTCTCCGCGTCCGGCGATCGCGGGCTGGACGAGGCCCGCTTCGAGCACCCCGACGATCTCTTCGACGCCCACAGCTACGCGAAGGGCGCGGCCGTCTTGCACATGCTACGCCTCGAGGTCGGGGACGACGCCTTCCGGCGAGGCGTCCAGCGTTACCTCGCAGCCCACCAAGATGGCCTCGTCGAGTCAGCCGATCTGCGGCGGGCCGTCGAGACCACCTCCGGCAGGGATCTCACGCGCTTCTTCGAGGAGTGGGTGGAGACCCCGGGTCATCCGTCCGTCGCCGTCGAGTGGCGATGGGACGCCGCGAAGAGCGAGGTGGTATTGAAGCTCGACCCGGGCGGCTCCGGGAGGAGCAACAGCTGGCAGTTGCGCCTACCGGTCTCCATCGGTCCCGACAAGGAGGTGGTGGTGGAGGTCGGCTCGGGAGCATCGACGCACAGGCTCCCGGCCTCCGAACCGCCTCGCTTCGTCGCCGTCGACCCGCGCGGCGACTGGCTCGTGGAGCTCTCCGAGGAGCCGTCCACCCAAGAGCTCATGGCCCGCCTCGAGACCTCGCGCGAGCCCGTCACGCGAGTTCGAGCGACACTCGCGCTGTCGGGGCGGGAGCTCGCGCCAGGCGAGCGCGACAACGCCGCCGACGTACTCGCTCGCCTGGCAGGGGCCGCGGGAGAACCGGACCT
Organism: Pseudomonadota bacterium; assembly: GCA_005776725.1. GTDB lineage: Bacteria > Myxococcota_A > UBA9042 > SXOO01. Next base: position 9,390 of record SXOO01000111.1, read on the forward strand.
TGTGAGAACCCGCGCCGCCGAGGCGCTCGGCGCCCTGGGCGGTGCCGCGGCCGTGACCTCGCTCCGCAAGCTGGCGCAGAACGCCTCCCCGAAAGTGCGGGCCGCCGCCTACGGCGGCCTCGCGGTCGCGCTGGCGCGGCCGGACGTGGCGGACGCGCCGGAGCTTCCGAACCGCGCGGCCGTGCGGACCTGGTTGAAGAACGCCGTCCGCGACGAGCGGAGCCCTGGGGCCCGCGCCGCGGTGGTCGCCGCCTCGAGCGAGCTCGCGAGCAAGGCCGCTCACATGGAGGTGTGCCTCGACGCCCTCCGCGCGCCGCCAACGGAGGGTAGCCACGCCGTCGCGCTCGCGGGCCTCGACTGTCTGGAGGCAGAGGGTTCACCGGCGGCCCTGGAGGCCACGCTGAAGGCCCTGGCCTGGGGGACGCCGCACGCTGTTCGCGAGAAGGCCGTCGGCCGGGCCGCGCGGCTCGCCCAGGGCAACCCCAAGCGCGTCGACACGGTCCGCGCGGCCATAGAGCCGCTGCTCCAGGATCCCAAGCGAACGGTTGTGCTGGCGGCGATCGCGGCGATCGGGTCGCTGGGCGACAAGCGCTCGGCCCCTGCCCTCGCGGCGCTGGAGCCCTGGGTGTACGCCTCGCGCGACCTGGAGCTGGCGCTGCGGCGCGCCCAGGAGGCCCTCGGGGTGCGCCAGAAGCGTCATCGACCTGCCAAGGCGTCCACCGACGATCGCCTCGAGTCGCTCGAGCAGCGGATCGAGCACCTGGAACGGGGCCGCTGAGGTGCGTCACCCGCTGGTCTATTGGCCGAAGTCAGAAGAGGCGGTCGAGGTCAGCGGGCCCGCGAGCGGTCCCGAGTGGGGGGGCCGCGACCTCCGCGTCATGACGTGGAACGTCCAGTACGCGGCGGGGCGCGGCTACGTCTTCTTCTACGACACCATCCCTTGGGGAGGGCCCGACGAGCGCCCGTCCCCATTCGCGGTGGCGTCCACCCTCGAGGGGATCGCCACGGTGATCGAGCGCGAGGCCCCCGACGTGGTGCTGCTGCAAGAGATCGACGTGGGGGCCGACCGCACGGACCGCGTGGATCAGGCGCAGGTCCTCCGCCGGCGGCTCCCGGATTGGCCGTGGTCCGCCACTGCCTGGTACTGGCGCTCCGCGTTCGTCCCCCACGCCCGAGTGCGGGGCGCCGTGGGCCTGCAGCTCATGGTGCTCTCGAAGCTGCGCATCACCCGCGCGCGGCGTGTGCCGCTGCCCTTGATCCCCGGATCCTGGCTGCGGCAGGCGTTTGGCTTCAAGCGCGCGATCCTCCTGGCTGAGCTGGCTTCGGGCGCGGAGCCGCTCACCGTCGGCAGCACCCACTTCGACGCTTTCGCGCAAGGCACGGGCACGATGCAGCGGCAGGTCGAGACTACCGCCGCGGCGTGCCGGTCGTTGGACTCCGGGTCTTGGGCTCTGGGAGGCGACTTCAACCTCGTCGCGTCGTCCGCGGAGCGCGCCGCGCTCGATCCGTCGCAGAAGGCGAGCTACGCAGAGACCTCCGAGCTCCAGGTGCTTCAGGAGTGGCCCTCTGTGCCCTCGGTGTCCGACCTGTCCGGGCCCGAGCGCGCGCGCTGGCTCACGTATCACCCGAACGAGCCCGTCAGCAGCGGGCCCGACCGGGCCATCGATTACATCTTCCACTCCCAGGGGTTGGTGCGCCGCTCGGCGCACGTGGTGAACGACGCGTTCACTGCCGGCCTGTCTGATCACCTGCCCATCGTCGCGGAGCTCGGGCGCCCCGGCGAGCCGGAGGCGCCGTTGTCGCCCGAACGCGCTGAACGCCCTGTACGCGCCGGAAAGCCCGGGGCCCGCGCTCGCGGAAAACGAACGGCGTAGCCAAGGTCCGCCGCTAGGCGACTCAGGGGTGGTCGGGACGCGGCGCGGCTTCCTCGGTGGTCCCCGTGAACTCGAGCCCACGAATGAGCACCGTAGGGGCCACACACGCCCCCAGGGATGACCACCACGTCGGGACGACGCTGCGCGCGGCGGTGAGTCCGTCCACGCGCCCGAGCGCCTCGAGGATGGAGTCGGTGAAGCGGAGGTTGTGGACGCCAGGGCCCAGCCGTCCGTCGTCGATCCGGAACGTGCCATGCCGCGTGAGCCCGGTCATCACGGCCCGGCGTGGCTCGAGGAGGCCGTTCACGTAGTGGAAGCTGGTGACCCAGAGCCCGCGCTCCACCCGCGCGAGGAGGTCCGCCACCGTGTCGTCACCGCCGTCGAGCGCGAGGTTCGCGGCCGCCGCACCTCCCCCGGGTGAGTCGTCCGGCGACACCGCGTGGCCGGTTGAAGCGCAGCCCGCCCGGCGCGCGCTGGCGCTGTCGTACACCACGCCGCGCGCCACCCCTCGCTCGAGCAACACCACGCGCTCGCGGAGGGCGCCCTCGGCGTCGAACGGGTTGTAGAGCCCCAGCCCGCCGGGGGCGCTCCCGTCGTCGATCACCGTGACTCGGGCCCCTGTCACGGCCTGGCCGAGGCGGCCGGCGACGAAGCTGGTCCCGTCCTCCACGCTCCGTGGCGTGAAAGCGATCTGGCCCATCCACTCGAGGAGCTCCGCGACGGCCGCGGGTTCGAGGATCACGTCGTAGCGGCCGGGCGCGAACGACACCGGCCGCCTCGACCGCACACACTTGTCGATCGCGGTCTCGACGTAGCTGCCCAGGGCCAGCCGGCCGGTCGCGACGCCCAGGGATCCGTCCATGCCGGAGAGCACGCCGTCGGTCGCGAAGACCCGGCACTCGGCCCGGCTGCCCCGCGTATACCGCCGGACCCCGGTCGAGCTCACGACCGCGCGCTCCACGAAGCCCGTCACGTACCGGCCTGCGAGCACCACGCCGGCGCGCTCCGCCTCCCGGAAGGACGCGGCCAGGCGGTCCGCCGGCTCGGCGGCGGACGCGACGGCCGTGGCTTCGTCCCAGGCGTCGTCACGCAGGCACACGAGCGGGCCACCGGGGTCCGCGCGGCCGGGCGGCTCGGGAGCGAGCGCGCTCTTCCCGGCTCGGGCGAGCGCCAGCGCCCGGTCGCGTACGCCGCGCAGAACCGCCATGTCCATGCTGGTGGCGCTGGCCTGGGCGACGTAGCCGTCGACCACAGCTCGGACCGTCACCTTCGGGACGCGGACCCGCGTGGCCTGGAGGACGGTGTTGCACCCAAAGCGCACGAAGCTCTCGACCCGCGAGTCGAGGCGGGCGTCGAACACGGCGTCGTCGCGCTCGGTGACGAGGCGGCCCAGCACCTCGAACGCGCGGTCGGGACCCAGCAGCTCGTTCATGTGGAGCCCACCTCGACGTCGCGAAAGCGGGCCGGCGAGACGCCGTGGCCCACGTGGATCGTCTGGATTGGGTCGCCCTTGCCGCAGTCGAGATACCCCCACACGCTCCACGCGTCTTCGTTCGCGATGGCGTCGCAGCCTGCCCAGAAGCGCGGGGTGATCCCGGTGTAGACCGGGTTGCGGTACAGCGTCCCGAGGCGTCCGCCTTCGATCCGCCAGGCGGCCTCGCAGCCGAACTGGAAGTTGAGCCGCCGGTCATCGATTGACCAGCTCTTCGGCTGCGACACGTAGAAGCCCCCCTCGGTGTCCGCGAGCAGCTCGTCCAGAGGGACCTGGCCCGGAGCGAGGTTCACATTGATCATGCGCACGATCGGCACGTGGTGGAACGCGGTGGTGCGCAGTGAGCCTGCTGACTGGACCCCGAGGCGGCTGGCGGCGTCGTGCCCCGAGAGGTAGCCGACGAAGCGCCCCTCGCGGACGAGCTCCGTGCGATGGGCCGGAGTGCCCTCGTCGTCCCAGCCGAACGTGCCGGCGCCGAGCGGCGTGGTGGCGTCGGCGTACAGATTAACCGCGCTCGAGCCGTACACGTAGTCGCCACCGGCGCGGTCCGGCGTGAGGAAGGAGCCTCCAGCGAGCGAGATCTCCTCGCCGAAGGCCCGGTCGAGCTCCGTCGGGTGGCCCGTGGACTCGTGCACCTGGAGCGAGAGGATGCTGGGGTCCAAGATCACGGTGGCGCGTCCGGCGGGCATGACTGGCGCGGTGCAGAGCGCCACGGCCTCCTCCGCGACCCGGCGGGCGTTGCCTTTGAGGTCGAGGGCCAGGAAGCGCTCCCAGCCGCCGGACTGGACGTTGCCTTCGAAGTGCTTCGGATAGGTGCGCTGCTGGGTCTCCCCATCGCGATGGGCCGTGGCGGTGATCCCGCCCCCGGTGACCAGGGTCCGCTGGCGGAGCCGGCTGCCTTCGGTCGAGACGAACCACGTGTCGGTGCGGACGGCGACGGTTGATGCCACTGCCGAGACCACGTGCGTCACGCGTCGCATCGCGGCGGTGAGCTCGGTGAGCAGCGCCACCTTCTCCCCGGGGCTCACGGCGTCGATCGGGTCCACGTCGTGGGGCGTGGTGTAGCGGCCGCGCTCAGGCGGGCGGGCCCCGAACCCCACCGGGCGCGTGGCCGCCGGGGCGCACGCGTGGGCGATCGCCAGGGCCTGGTCCACGGCCGCGAACACAGATGCCTCATCGAGGCCGTCGGCGGCAGCGAAGCCCCAGGCGTCTCCCACGAGGACCCGCACTCCGAAGCCGAAGTCGTCGGTGGCGAACGCTCGGTCCACCACCTCGTTGCGCACCTCGAGCCACTCCTGCGCTCGGCGGATCGCCCGCAAGTCGCCGTAGCGCGCGCCGCGCGCACGCATTCGCTCGGCCGCGAGGACCAGGACTCTGAAGATGCCGTCGTCGGAGCGCTGCGGGGCCGTCATGGCTCGCGAGCCTACACGCGGGCCCCAGGGGAGGCGAGCGGCGGACCCTCCTGCCGGAACGGGGCCCTTAAACACGAACGGCCGGTGGATGCACCGGCCGTCGTCGTCTGGTAGCAGGGGTCGGGATTGAACCGACTACCTGCGGGTTATGAATCCGCCGCTCTAACCAGATGAGCTACCCTGCCATCGCCTCGAAGGCGAACGGCGCGGGTCTTTAGCCCAAGGATCCGAGGGCGTCAAGCGGCGTCGCGGCCCTCACCGGGGCCGCAGGAGCGCCGGACCGGGACCGACGACCAGCGCCACCTCCGGTTTGGAGGGGAGGTACCAGACCGGTAAGGCGGCGCCCACAGCGAAGCGGGGATCGGGCGGCGTCTTGCCGTCGGTGCTGGCGGCGACCGAAACCACGAGCTTCCGCTCCCGACCCTCTGCCTCCCAGACGATCTCCACGCGGGCCTGCCCGGCGGATCGGAGGAGTCCACCGTATGCGGTGACGCGGCCTCGCGCGACGCGGCCGTCCTCCTCGAGCGCCCGCATCAGCGAGAGCCTCCGGCGCGCATCGCCTGCCACCACCGCGTGGAAACCGAGGGCGAGCGTCCCGCCCCCCACCGCAAAGATGGAGAATAACATGACTGACAGCTCGCCGTTGATAGCGCCGATGATGACGCCGTTGATCATGAGCACCGCGAGCGTCCGCACGCCGAGCTTCCGCCCAGACTCCAGGCTGCTGCGCAGCCCCCCGGCCAAGTGGAGGACCAGCCCTTCCGGCATTCGGCCACGCGCCAGCCCCTCCGGCGTCAGCAGCTCCTCGGCAAGGAGGGCGGCGGCCCCCTCGGTCGCGTCGTTGGTCATTCGTGCCCTCCAATGGAGGCGTAGCGCCCCCAGTCGCCTGCTGGGTCCTTCGAGTGCGCCAGCACCACCGGGGTCTCGGGGTGAGCCGACTCGAAGGCTCGGAGATGACCCCAGCTCTCGCGCAGCCACGACTCCCGAAATCGGTTGAGGCGCGCAAACGGCGAGAGGCTCAGCGCTCGGTATTCGTGGGGAGCGAAGGCCGCGTCGCCGGCGCACAAGGCGGTTCGCCCAGCCACGGGATCCGTGAGCAGCACCGCCACGTGCCCAGCCGAGTGGCCACGGCAGTCCAGGAGCACCACGCGCCCATCGCCGAAGAGGTCGAGCCACCCGGGGAAGCCGTGGCGGGGCGTGGCCTCGAGCAGCACGGGCCGGACGCGCCCCGAGCGCACCAGCGCGTCGACGTGCACGTACCCCTGCCGCGTTCCGTAACGCCTGGCGGCGGCGAGCTCGGCCGCCGTGGTGATCACCTCGGCGTTGGGGAAGTCGACGAAGGCCCCGATGTGGTCGAGGTGCAGGTGAGTGGCCACGATCGCCTTGACCCGGCCGGGAGCGATCCCGAGGGCCGCGAGTCGCGCGGCCGCGGCCGCCCGCTCACCCCCGCGGACGAAGAAGAGGAGGCCGCTGGCGCCGAGCTCGCGTCGGGGCGCTGCGAGCTCCGCCGCCGAGAGGCCGGCGTCCACGAGCACCACGTCGCCGTTGCTGCGCTCCAGCACCGCGACACGCATCGGGAACCAGCTGAGCGAGAGCGGCGCCGGGAGCCCGAAGAGGGCGTTCGGCGCCAGGAACTCTCCGGCGGTGACGAAGGCGATCACGGCGCGAAGGTACCAAAGCCGAGTGGGGTTTGACACACGAAGACCCGTCGCGGATTCTCCGAGCCCCGGCCACGGCGACGGGGTCCCCGACCCAGATCGGCGGGAGTCGAAGCGTGGAGCATCGCCCCACCGTCACACCGAGCGCCGAGTAAACCCGGTCCACCCACCCAGCGTGGGGGGCCAGGGCAGGAGTGGAATGAGCATCGATCCCGCGCGCGCCTCCCGCGAGCCCCCTTCGGATCACCCCACGCTCTATGATCCCCGCTTCGAACACGACGCCTGCGGGATCGGCTTCGTGGCCGACATCAAGGGGCGGGCTTCTCATCAGACCGTGCTGGACGCCGCTCGCGTGCTGCGCAACATGTCGCACCGAGGCGCCTGCGGCTGCGAGGTCAACACCGGAGACGGCGCAGGAATCCTGACTGGGCTCCCGCACGACTTCCTGCGCCTCGTCGCGCGCAGCGCCCTGGGCCTCGAGCTCCCAGAGCCGGGCCGCTACGCCGCGGGCAACGTCTTCTTGCCCACGGATCCCGACGAGCGCCAGCACTGCAAAGACACGTTCGCGCGCCTGGCGAGAGAGGGCGGGCTCAGTGTGCTCGGTTGGCGCCGCGTGCCCACGGACGCAGACGGGGCCGACATCGGCCCCTCCGCCCGCGCCTCCCTGCCCGCCATCGAGCAGCTCGTCCTCGAGGCGCCCCCCGAGTGCGCGCCCGAGGCGTTCGAGCGCCACCTGTATCTCCTGCGCAAGAGGGCGGGCACCGCGCTACGCAACGACGCGCGGCTGAGGCAAGCCAAGCAGGTCTACGTGTGCTCCCTGTCGTCCAAGGTGTTGGTCTACAAGGGAATGCTCACGCCCGAGCAGCTGCTGCCGTTTTACCCGGACCTCGCCGAGTGGCAGTACAAGACGCACCTCGCGATGGTCCACTCGCGGTTCTCCACGAACACCTTCCCGTCTTGGGACCGCGCGCAGCCGCTCCGCATGATCTCCCACAACGGCGAGATCAACACCCTGGCGGGCAACCTAAACGCCATGCGCAGCCGCGAGCGCGTGGCTGAGTCTCCGCACTTCGGCGCGGCGCTGCCCGGCCTGTTCCCGGTGGCAGAGCCCGATTGCTCGGACTCCGGCAACTTCGACAACGTGTTGGAGTTCCTGGTCATGGGGGGCCGCAGCATCGCCGAGGCGATGATGATGATGATCCCCGAGGCGTGGCAGAACGACCCACGGATGCCCGCCGAGAAGCGCGCGTTCTACGAATACAACGCGTGCCTCATGGAGCCGTGGGACGGCCCCGCGGCCATGGTCTTCACCGACGGCGATGCCATCGGGGCGGTGCTGGACCACAACGGCCTGCGGCCGAGCCGCTACTACGTCACGCACGATGACCGCGTCATCCTCGCCTCCGAGGTGGGCGTACTCGACCTGGAGATAGACAACATCCGCGAGAAGGGCCGCCTCATGCCCGGCCGCATCTTCCTGGTCGACTTCCGCGAGCGGCGGCTGGTCCCAGACGAAGAGGTGAAGGCCCGCGCAGCGAAGGCGCTTCCGTATGGCGCGTGGCTAGCGCGGCACCGGCGCTTCCTCACCGACCTCAAGCGACCGGCCCGCGCGCCCCTCGGACTCGAGCCGCTCACGCTCATGCCGCGGCTGCGCGCCTTCGGCTACACCACCGAGACGCTCGACTTCCAGCTCGTCCCGCTGGCCACTCAGGGCACCGATCCGCTGGGCTCCATGGGCCACGACGCGGCCCGCGCCGGGCTGTCGGACGAACCTCGGCTGCCTTCCGACTACTTCAAGCAGC